>CAJUHG010000078.1 GCA_910586005.1 uncultured Lachnospiraceae bacterium
AACGCGCGACCTTGCCAAGGTCGAGACCGCGGGTTCGAGCCCCGTCTATCGCTCGCTAAGAACCTAGTAATTGTTAGGTTCTTATTTTTTTATGTTGTATTTCATGTTGCATAATTTCAAAATGTTCTAATTGTTTTTGCTCAAATTGTTTTTCATAATCGTTTAATACACCACGATATCTTTGTTTCATGACATAATCAGAACTCCATCCGCCAACTTTCATAATATATTCATCTGGTACGCCAATCGCATGAAGAATAGATGCTGTATAATGTCTAAGGTCGTGAAGTCGAAAATGTGGTACATTGCATTTTTTAACAATTTTTCCAAAACGTGAAGTTACTGTATTAGGATTGAGATTTATTAATTTACCCGAAATTGGCAAGATCTCCATTACAAAATCAGGAAAAGTCACAAGACGATTACTAGAATCATTTTTAGGATAGTTTTTAATAATCCATTCCCTTCCATTGTCAATCATTCCTTTATTAATGATAAGTTTATTTTTATCTCTTATATCATCTGTGGTAAGTGCGCACATCTCAGAACGCCTCAGAGCTCCAAATGCGCCTAAATAGATGGCAATAAGCATATCCTTATCATATTCTCTTACATAATCACATATGCGGCAAATATCATCGTCTGTAGGAGTGTATAATTCATTTATAATTGATTGTGGTAATGTTATTTTAAAGTTAATACTTTCATCTACTAAATGGATAGAAGAGTTTAAGAATTGATATGCATTTTTTGTAGATTTTGGACTATGAGTAATTGCATAATCATTTACCCATTTTTGTATAGTTATTTTGTCCAATTTATGTACAGGAAGATGTTCAATATCTTTATACACACTGTTTTTCAATCTACGGTATTCTTTTATTGTAGAAGGAGATAAAACATTACTTTTTAAGTCAATAAATTTATCCATTGCTTCTAATAAAGTAAGATTATTTCGATTTCTACGATTTTTTGTGTTGGAAAATTCTGCTGCCATCAATTCAGATTTTGCTTTTGTGTCAGCAGTAAATGATTCATAGTGTCGCTTCTTTTGTCCATCAGGTAAAATTTCAGTATAATCATAAACTAATGTTCTCCATTGACCAGATGGAAGTTTTTTTGCTTTTGCCATTGCATAATCCTCCTAAAAAATGTATAAAAAGAACAGCCCATTAGTTGTTATAAATTTTTAACAACTACTTGCAAGCTGTTTCCAAAAATGATACAATATTTTTGTTAGATGGTATCATTTTTAGATATCTTAGAAACCGTTCCTGTGTGGCGCAGGAGCGGTTTTTATTTTATTTAGCAATATATCATCCCAAGAAATAACTAGGGTTACAACACAACAATTAAACTTGTATTTTGGAAAGAAGCGCTTCTTGGAGAATTTGAGAGAAATTTAAGTCCATTGCTATAGCAGCTTCATTGAGCCATTCAGGAATAGTAAGAGTTTTTTTAACTGCCTTATTATTGTACATTTTTCTATATTCTAAAGTGTCACAAGCTACAAAATTTATAAACTCACCTTTTGAGAGAGCAATGCTGGTTTCTTTGGAGGGAACAGGAATTTCCTTACCATCTTTTTCATATCCATAAAGGACAAGTGTTAGGACATCTTTTGCCATTAAAAGCCCATCAACCATATCATCACCACAGGTATAGCAGCCTTCCAAATCTGGGAATTTAATAGAGAAACCACCATCATTTTCTGGAGTAAAAACTGCTGGATAAGCGTATTTTGTCATAATTAATTGTTCCTTTCTTTATTTGGAAAAATGAGGGGTTTTAAACTCCTGCATCCTTCATGATACTTCCTAATGTTCCAGTTTTTATCTCATCCTTTTTGAAGAATATGGTAGTAGATTCATAATATTAATTATAGAACAATTTAAAAGGGAAATATTCAGACTTTTTATATTTCTAACATATCATAAAATACATTTTCTGGTATAATTTCAATATTTTGTCCTTTTAATTTTAAGGATTCTGCTTTTTTGTGTTTTGTACTTTTTCCATTTTTTATAGAGGAACAATAGTCATTGTTACCTAAAACCAGATAATTTGTTTTACGTGTTATACTATCATTATTTATTCCACCATGATTTACAACAATTTGCATAGCTTCTCTTCTTGACATTTTTACAAGTGTTCCCGTAAAGACAAATATATTTCCATATATGGGGTTTTCTATATCTATATTATCTGTGGTAGCAGTAATATCAGAAGAACGAAGATTTTTGTAAGTATTTTTACAGGAATTGAAAAATGTTTCTAAATCTCCATATTTTGAAAGCGCGTCATTACGTAAAGCATCATAGCATTTTAGTGTTATATGACAGTCAGTTAATGAACGGTGAGCATTAGAGTAATCTATACCATAGGAATCAGAAAGTACTAATAATGTATGGGAAGACCATTCTGGATGAAGCCTGCGAGAGATTCTTAATGTGTCGACAAAATTATTAGACAGTGGTTTTGAGAATAAATTTTCTGAATAATCATATAAAAAGTTAATATCAAAGTTGACGTTGTGACCAATTAATATATCATTTTCTAAAAAATGTAAATAATCTTGAAAGGTAGGGAGGATATCAGGAGCATTAGAAAGCATTTCATTTGTAATACCTGTTAAATTCGTGACAAAATCATCAACATATATCCCTTCATCATCTGGCGTGGGTTTAACTAAAGAAGAAAAAGTGTCAATGATTTGATTATTAGAAATCTTGAGAGCTGAAAATTCAATAATCTGGTCGTAAATGGGTGATAAACCTGTTGTTTCAATATCAATTATAGTAAACGAGTTTGGAAAAGAAATTAAACTTTTTCCTTTGAATATTCTTTTGTTTTTCATAAATATATCCCCTTATTCTTCTAATAAAAAATTATATCCTCTCTCCAAATTAACTCTGTATTTACAGCCTTTGGCATAAAGTTTATTGGTGTGTATACATTTCATTGTGCTTGAACATTCTTTGTATTTGGAACAACAACCAAAAGAAGCTGAAGAATCATAATGATTAATGCAAAAAATTAGAGTATTTTTTATGTACTGGTAGAATGCTGAATCATTAAATTCAAAACACACATGGTAATATGGAGCAGTAGTTGTGGGTTCTTTTACTATTTTGGCGGATGTTGGAAATTCAATCTTACAAAATCTTTGTTTTAAAACTATAAGTTTCCAAACATGTTTATCAGGTTTTATGAGAAGAGCAGAGGAAGACTTTGCAATTTTATTATGTTCGTCATATGGATAAGAAAATTCATTAATGTCTATTTCTGTAGAAGTAAGTTTACCAATATTTTCTCCCCTTTTGGAATAATTGTATTTTAATGAAAAAGTATCTTCTGGATAATCAAGTTCATGTGTAATTTGCGAGAAGATATTGGAAATTTCTTTTTTAAATACTTGAGATTGTGTATCCATTAAAATTCTCCCTTAATCTTGAGATATTTATAATAATATAGCTCCCAGCCTATAGGAGGGGCAGACATGTTAAAAAAATTCATATCTTATAAAAATATTCACATATATGCTATTTATTCCAGAAAAACCAGAACACTATATTATAATCTTATGTTTTTTACAGATGACAAAGCAAAAATAATCATACTAAAGTAAAAATAATAAAAGGCTGGGAGATTAACCAGTCTCTTTTTTATTAGCAATCGAATTATCTGCCGGATCTGGAATATCTTCCCAGACAATATTAGAAGTTGATGCAGCAGGAGTTGTATCAAGGTGATATAGACCATCTTTAAAATGCTTCAGCAATTGTCTTCTAAAATCGGGTTCCAATCCAAAATAAAGCCGGATAATATCGATTTCAAGATTATCAACCATTCTTTGTGTCAACAGTTCATCTAACGAAAAGTTATCAGGTTCTATATACATAGGTTCTTGCCCATAACGAAGCCATTCAGGATTTACGCGTTTTCCGTTCCAATTCACATTTATGATAGAATTTATAACTTGGTCACTAAGATTGTTAATTCCATTTTCCCACTGACTGACAGTATTTCTTTTTACGCCCAAATAACTACCGAATTTTTCCATAGTAAAACCTAAAGAATTTCTCAACAATCTAATTCTTTCATTTAGTTCCAAAATTTCACCTCTTTTCGTTTTGAGCTAATCAAATAATAACATTCTCAAAAATAAAAGTCAATGAAAAAAGTTCATTCTAAGAACAAAAAATGTATTGACAGTGTTCTTTTAAAGAAATATAATGTTCGTATAAAGAACAAATATTAAGAAAGAAGGTGATAGAGTGGGATTTAAGGAATTTTATGCTTGTCCGCATTGTAGTAGAGCGATTTGTGGAGAGAAGTTATTTTATTTGTCCAAATTGTGAAAACGCTTTATGTAAAAAAGAGGATTTGGAAGATTTTACTGATAATTATTGTGGAAACTGTGGTTTTAAATTAACCAGTGCCAAGGAAGAGACATTGGCACTGGCTTTAGAAAAGTGGAACAATACTGAGATTGCGCTCAGCGCGACAAGTATCTGAAAGATTTGTGATGTAACCGTTACTTTCAAGTTCTGGAATGGCGCGTAGAACTTGAGAGTAATGTTCACTGTTTTTCGGATATATCTTAAAATGTTTACTACCATTTTCATAATAGTAGTTATATGCTTCAAGAAGTAAAGAGTAAGATTCTGGATCCATATGGTATAATCTCCTTTCCTGTGTACTCAGCTCTGGTAGGAGCCTTTAAACACATTATAAAGGGGAGAACCAAGAAGGGCAATATAAAATAAATTCTGAATGAAGGAGGTTTATATATGGCAGAAGTAATGTTAGAAAAAGATGATAAAAAAGAACTTGATGAATTAATGGAATTTCTAAAAGAAATTGGTCAAGTAAAGAGAAAAGAGTTGAAAGGCTTTATTCTGGGAGCACAGTTTGCTATGAATACTAGAGGAATAAAAAGCGAAAGAGAAAGTAAAAGTGTTTAGGTCAAGCAACCAGTATAGGTGGAAAGAAGAAAGAATTGCGGGAAGTATAGAGAAGTAATGAATAATCTAATCCACATAGGCAATGTAGATATATCCATCAAGGAATACAAGGGTCAAAGAGTAGTGACGTTTAAGGATATTGACATGGTACACGAAAGACCAGAGGGAACCGCAAGAAGAAATTTTAATACTAACCTAAGAAGAGATTTGATGAAGCTGTGAAGTATGCTAAAAATTGGAAGCCTTGTATAAATACTATGATGTTGATTATAGATTGCAATGCACAGATAGCCATGTAAACAGAGTTATTTTTATGGAATATTCTGTATAAGGGAATAGAAAGGAAATGAAGAAGATGCCAAAAGTAAAACCACCTCAAATGGAGGAGAAAAACAGAATGGTCCGTTCAATCATAGCCAAGCATAAAGAATTAGAAGGACTAAAGGATAAGGATATTGCTAAAAGACTTCCAGGGACTACACAAACTTTTCAGAATAAGTTCAAACGACCTGAGACATTTACACTTTGGGAGCTTAGACTTGTGTGTGATATTTTAAAAATCCCAGTAGAAGAAAGAGGATTGATGTTGTAAGTAGTTGTAGTTCCCAGTTATTTCTTGGTAGTAGTTAAAGAAAAGAGGATAGAAAGATGTTGATGGATTTAAACAAAATTAGTATTGATATGCTGATAAAATTCTGTGATTGTCAGGAGTTTGACCTTGTAATAGAACATAGATGTATTACTGGTGTTGTAAAGCAATCACCTATTGTTAGATATTATACGAAAGTAATAGAACGTGGGTGTATTACTGGTGTTGTAAAGAGAGAAGAAAAAAGATAAGAACTTTAATGTAGAAATTAACTTTTATGGAAAAGAAAGAAGGTTTTATGCAAGAATTAATAAAAGTAATGGGAAATGATATATTCACAGATAGCAAGATAATTGCGGAAGGAACAGGAAATCGGCATAAAAATGTGAAAGAATTAATACAGAAGTATGAAAATGACATAAAAGAATTTGGAACTTTATCCGTTTTAAACGGAGAAAGTACAGGCGGAAGACCAATAGAATTATTTCTTCTTAATGAAGAACAGGCTACTTTTGTAATAACGCTTCTTAGAAATTCAAAGAAAGTTGTTGAATTTAAAAAAGAGCTTGTTCGACAGTTCTATCAGATGCGCAAGTTCATTCTAGAAAAGCAATCGAAAGAGTGGCAAGAAACTAGAAAAACTGGGAAACTTATCCGCAAAGAAGAAACGGACACAATTCAAAGGCTGATTGAATATGCCAAGGAACAGGGAAGTGAACATACGGACAAGCTATATCTAGTTTATTCCAAATTAGCAAATAGTATGGTAGGTATTTCAAGCCGTGATAAAGCTACAATAATACAACTTAACAATCTTTCTATGATGGAGCATATTATCTTGTGTGTAATTGATATGGGAATTCTTACTGGTAGACATTATAAAGAGATTTATCAAGATTGTAAACAACGGGTTCAAATGGTAAAGGATTTAGCTTTCTTGGAACAGGTGATAGAGCTGCCAAATCGAATAGCAAAAGGCTAGGAGAATTAGAATGAGAAAAAATTTAAAAGAAAGAGTACTAAAAAATGAATGAAAAGAAAAACATCATATCTACACAAATCAGGCTTCCAGCTGGAATACATGAGTATATTAAGCAGGAAGCCGACCGAATGGGCATAGCTCAAAATGCATTTTTAATTATTTTATTAGAACAAGGGCGCAAGCTTTGGGAAGCGGATGTTACTCATTTTCGGGAAGTGAAATAGTACCATGTTCTTTTTCGTAAGATTCAACACCAAGTTTAACAAAATATTCAATTTGAGCATTAGTATTTCGACTTTCCTTGCTTGCAATGTATTTTGTTTTCTTGTATGCAGTTTCATTGATTCGAATTTGCGTAGCTATTCTTCCAGGAATAGGTGCAGGCATTTTATTCACCTCCTAACTTTCTATTTAGTTACATATTACCACTAAATAGAAGTACTAGTAAAGTTTCTATTTAGTGTCTAATAGATATTGACATAAAGATTAGAATATCATATAGTTATTATTAGATACTAAATAGACAGGAGGTTACAACAATGACACTAAAAGAATTTCTATTTGAATTTGAAGAACTGGAACTAAAAACTAAAATCATCAATGTAACATTTTCATTTTGTTATGAAAATTTGCTAGAGCAGGTGAACAAAGAAGCAGAACTAGTTTTGACTAGTTTATTTGAGCAAATATATCTATTAACAGACCAGATGGGCGAATTAATGAACAAAGGATGGAACGGAATTGAATAAAAAAACAGGTGTTTCCGTTTTTTATAAATTTGGAGAATATCAAGATGGAGGTATTATATTATGGCAAGACTTATGAAGGATTTTGTTAGAATCGAAAATAATTTTACGATTATTCCAAATGAAATACTTAGAAATAAAGAAATGAAATCAAGTACAAAAAACATACTTCTTACAATGTTTGGACTTCCTTCTGATTGGGATTTTTCGATTGCAGGAATATCTACTTGTGTTTATGAAGGATATGAAACAGTACAAAAGGCATTAGTGGAACTTGAGAAAATTGGATATATAACAAGAAAGCGTGACAGAAAAGATAACGGGACGTTTGGAGCAATGATATACACTGTTCATCAATTTCCCGTTTCAGAGGAAGAAAACACATATAAAAATAACTTTTCTAGCCAAGATGTAAAAAAACCTAAACAGGTTAAAACCAATACAGGAGAAAACCAAGATAGGGAAAAACCTGTACAGGTTTTCAAGAGACAATTAAGTAATGATAATATATTAAATAATAATTTTGAATTAAGTAATAATTTTAAAACAAAAAAAGAAGATAATACTCTTTCTGTCGAAAGAGCAGAGAGTGTGCCAAAAAAACAGAAAAGTTCTCAAATCAAGGCTAACCGAAAGAAAGAAGCAGATGAGTTATTTGAAAAAGTATGGGCTTTATATCCCTTGAAGAAAGGTAAAGGTCAGGTTTCAAATACACAAAAGTTAAAGCTCCTAACTATTGGTTATGAAGAACTAGAAAGAGCCATATCAAGATATATACAGTATGTTGATAGTGTTGATTATCTACATTACAAGAATGGTAGTACCTTCTTTAACAGTGGCTATATTGATTATCTAGATGCTAACTATGTGCCAGAAAAGGAAAAGAAGAAGGAGAAAAAAAATAATTTTAATAATTTTCCACAAAGAAACTATGATTTTGAAGACCTTGAGAGAAAGTTACTTTTAAGTTGAATAATATTTATCCCATGATAGAAAAGGTAGTTTAAGGAAATTTATGAAATATATAGCAAGTTGGAGTGGTGGGAAGGATAGCACTGCAAGTATTATTTTAGCACATGAAAATAATGAGCCATTGGACCTAATTATCTTTTCAGAAGTGATGTTTGATAAGAATATCAGCGGAGAACTACCAGAACATATAGACTTTGTGAAAAATGAATGTATTCCACTGTTTGAAAGCTGGGGCTATAAAACAAAGATACTTCATGCTAACTTGACCTATATGGATATATTTTTAAGACAGCCTACAAAGGGAAAACGGTTTGGCACTGGAATGATAACAGGGTTCCCAATGTCAGGCAGATGTCAAATTAATAAAAGTGTAAAAGTTCTTCCAATAAAGCAATTTCTAAAAGAATTTAGCGAAGAATTTATCCAATACATAGGAATTGCCATTGATGAACCAGTAAGACTTAACAGAGTTGTAAAAAGCACAAACCAAATATCATTACTGCAAAAGTATGAATGTACAGAACAGATGGCACTTAATTTGTGTAAGAAATATGATTTATTATCTCCAATTTATAAGTTTACAACAAGAGGTGGCTGTTGGTTCTGCCCGAATGCAAGAGACCCAGAATTGAAACATGTAAGAACTAATCATAAAGATTTATGGAAGAAGCTGTTAAAGCTGGAAGAAATGCCAAACCTTATAGGAAATAAATGGAATACCCTTACACAAACAAGTATTCATGAGAAAGAAGAGCAATTTATGTGGGAAGATAGACAGATTACAATATTTGATTATATACAAGAAAAGAATCATACATTATTGGAGGTTGATACTATATGCCCTACTTAATCGCAGACCAAAGAAACCCATTTATGGGGCTGAACAATCAAATCTGTAAGAATCCAGTCTATTGGTGTAGATTACATAGAATTTGGCTTTCAGAAGAAGATGTAAAACGAAAAGCATGTAAATGTAAGATGGATTTTGATTTGTTTGGTACGCATAGATGTGGAAATTTAGAGAAAAAAGCTAGGAGAAACAAGAATGAATAAGGTTCACTTTAGCACAGGGAAAGATGATTGGGGAACCCCACAAAATCTTTTTGATGCACTTAATAAAGAATTTAACTTCACATTAGACCCATGTGCCAATGACAATAACTATAAATGTGCAAAGTATTATACAAAGGAGCAAGATGGTTTAGCACAATCATGGGCGGGAGAAACCGTGTTCTGTAATCCGCCATACAGTCGAAAAACAAAATCAAATGCGGGTCAAATTGCATGGGTAGAAAAGTGCTACAAAGAAGCGCAGAAGGGGTGTACTGTAGTTCTATTGATACCAGCTCGCACAGACACTATTATGTTTCATGATTTTATCTTAGGTAAGGCAGAAATACGTTTCATCAAAGGGAGACTTAATTTTGAAATAGATGGAAAGAAAAGTAAAGATCCAGCACCGTTTCCAAGTATGATAGTAGTATTTAGAGGTAATAAAATGATAAATAAAGTGAAAGGTGTCACAATATAAGGAGAAGTACAGTGAAAAAAGGGATCGTTGTAGTCCCCAGTTATTTCTTGGTATGATATACTACGGGAACCACAGTCATAGTTCCCATTTATTGTTTGGCAATGTTATTAGAAAAGTTGTAGTCCCCAGTTATTTCTTGGTATGATATACTGAGGCAAAGATTGGAAGTAGAGAGGAATTTCGAGCGCGTTATGGCAAGTCTTATTTATAGGAGGTAATATGGCATTAAGTGAATTAATAACAGCAATGCAGCAGGAAATTCAGCAGAAGGAAAAAGAAAGTGAGTTATTAGCAAGTATTACAGTATTAGCGGGTTATGAAATCGCAGAGACAGCAAAAGCCATTTATGCATCCCAAAAACACATGTATTCCTTTGATGGTTATTTAGAGCAGTTATCAAAACTACAAACTATTTTAGCAGCAGGAGTACCTTCTAATATAGCAATAGAGGCAATAGACAGTTGCATAGATATACAAGACATTATTAGATATTATAAGGTTTAAATGCAGGTAAGAATATATTAAACAATTGCGACACAATTATTATAGGTATAAGATATGGCATAAGTAGAGGCATGGCAGTAGAGATAGCGACAGCAGCAGGGAAAAATATCATTATCCTGATTTAGGAGGTAGAAAATGAACGAAAAAGAGAGCTTTATAGATATTGGAAAACAGGCAGCATATTTATATAATGGTGCGTTTGAAGTATTGAAAAATGACAAGTTAGCAGAAAGAGTGGTTTTCTTGTTTTTTCAGCGATTATGTTTGGAAATAATAAAACAATGACAATGTTATTTAACATGTTTGGAGATAAAAAGTAAGGAGACCAATTATGGCAAAGGGATTAAAGTTAAATAGAGAACAATATAAAAGTGTGAAACGCATGGACCATAAACAAATGGAAGATTTCATTGTTAATATGTATAAAGAAGGATATGAAGATGGTAAAAAAGCAGTTGGACCAAGAATAAAGCCTTCTGACATTGCAACTACTTTAGTTGACATTAAAGGCATAGGAACTAAAAAAATAACTGAAATTATGACAGTGATAAATAAATTATATGAAAATAGGAATATATCACAGCAACAAGAGGAAGAAAAATGAAGGCGATTCTAACTTACATAACTATGATAAAAGATAGACCTGTAGAGCAAACAAGGCTTTTTGATACTGATACAGCGAGAAAAATATGTGATGTAAAAAATTCATTCGGCAATACAGTACAAGATATTTATATAACTGAAAAAGGTACAATTTTTTTACATAATATTAATAAAGATACATTAGAAATTCCGAACCAGAAGGAGATGAAAGAATGGGTTGGGGAAAATGAACCAGATAAGTATATAGAAGTTTTCGGAGAGGTGGAAGAAGGATAAATGGCGGTATCGAAAGAAGTAAAAGAGGCGATTGTTATAACCATTGATGAAGTATTTAATAAAATGAATCGTATTTCATGGTTGGAGCGTCAAAAAGCAATGAAGGATGAGGCTTTTAAAAATACAGAAAAGATCCTTTACTGTTTTAATATTTTGAAAGAACATGTTGAAGATGAAAAGGCATATTTAGAAATGATTGAGAAAAAGAAAAGCGGCAGCGTAGTAAGATATTCAAAAAATAAATTAGAGAAACTAGACGAAGATCAATTGCTAGAAGACCGCTTTACCTCTTACCAGCGCAGTAAAAATGATGTGGAACGTATAGAAAAGGCACTAAATAAGATAAAAAATAAAAAAGGATATGAAGTAATTGAGATGCGGTATTTGCAACGTAAAAAGAAAATTGAAAACGGAAAGCAAACAGAAGATATTTATACGTTTGAGGAAATCGCAGATACTCTAAGCGGGCAGCAGGGCTATAGTGAGAACTTGAACGAGAAGACTGTAAGAAACTATAAAAATGCACTTGTACATGATATGGCAATTTTTTTATTCGGTTCCGATGCAGTATAGATTAAGATATGTGGATAGTATATAGGTGCAGCAAAAGGCTTGACAACACGCCCGTTTTGTGTCCTGTACAAGTCTGTTTGAACGTGTTATAATAATTACAATTTCAAAATTGTGCAAAGAAAAGTGTGGTTAGTTCCATTGAGAATGAGCCACGTTTTTTTTATATCTGGAGGCTGTACATGGCATTGATGAAGTATTGTAATAGAACAGGCTGTAATCGGTTAGTACCACAGGGGGTTGAGTATTGTGCAGCGCACATGGTGAATCAGGTAGTAGAGAAGCAACAGCGGCATAAAGAATATGATGCACATTGTCGCGACAAGAAAGTAAAAGAATTTTATAATAGTGCGGCATGGAGAGCAGTAAGAACTAAAGTATTAGTAAGAGATCATCATATAGATATTTATTTATATATCACAGAAGGTCGGATTGTACCAGCAGATACTGTGCACCACATTGTAGAGTTGAGAGAAGATTACTCTAAGCGATGTGAGATGGATAACCTTATCAGCATAGCGGAAGCAACTCATAGTTACATAAGTAAAGCATATAAGAATCCTAAAAAGAAGGCAGCTATGCAGCAGACACTAAAAGATTGCATGGAGAAGTATAGAAAAAAATGGAACGGGGAGGGGGTGTAAAAAAGTTTTAAGCTGCTCTTCCTAAGACGGC
>CAJUHG010000079.1:0-9413 GCA_910586005.1 uncultured Lachnospiraceae bacterium
TGCTATGATCAATATGACAGATATTGCAGAACGTGAAGCTGCTGCTGAAATGTTATTAGAAGCAAAAGGATTTACAGATGTTGTGGTAAGTATTACAGATGGTAGTGCAGATGTAGTTCTCAATATGGGAGAAGTCACAGATGCAAAACGAGCACAAGTAGAAGATATTGTAAAACGAAAAACAAACGTGGAAGCAGCAAATATTATTATCACACCTATTCAATCCTCTTCTTCTACAGAGGGAGAAACTGGGGAAACAAATGAAGAAAGTCCAACAGAGGGAGAAAGTGCAGCAGAAGGAGCTACAGAAGGAGAAGAAAATGTAGTAGAATAGAAAATACATAAAGAAAATAATAACATAGAAAAGTACTTACATAGAATGAAAAAAGTATTAGAAGCAGAAAATATATAAGGAAACTAATAGCATAGAAAAGTACTTGCACAGAACCAAAAATGGTATTATGATAAAAGTAAGTAACAGAAATTACCAAGGGAGAATGCGATGAAGCGAATATTTTTAATTGTATTAGACAGTGTTGGAATTGGAGAAATGCCAGATGCAGAATTATTTGGAGATTCTGGAAGTAACACCTTGAAGGCAGTTTCTAAGAGTAAATATTTTTCCATGCCTAATATGCAAAGACTTGGATTATTTAATATTGATGGAGTGAACATAGGGGAACCGGAAGCGGCTCCCCTGGGTGCTTTTGCTAGAATGACAGAATCTTCCCAAGGAAAAGATACTACAATTGGACATTGGGAAATTGCTGGTGTAATTTCCCCTACTCCATTGCCAGTGTATCCAAGGGGATTTCCAGAAGATCTTTTAAAGAAATTTTCAGAGAAAACCCAAAGAGGAATACTTTGTAATAAACCTTATTCAGGGACAGAGGTAATTAAAGATTATGGGGAAGAACATATAAGAACTGGAAAATTAATTGTATATACATCTGCTGATTCTGTATTTCAGATAGCAGCGCATGAAGATGTGGTTCCTGTAGAAACTTTATATCGTTATTGTCAGATTGCTAGAGATATATTGAAAGGAGAACATGGAGTTGGAAGAGTGATTGCAAGACCTTTTGAAGGGGAAGTAGGCAATTTTAAACGTACTACTAGGCGCCATGATTTCTCTATGGAACCACCTAAAATTACAATGTTGGATCAGTTAAAAGAAGTAGGAAAAGAAGTTCTAGGAATTGGAAAAATTTGTGATATTTTTGCAGGAAAAGGGCTAACAGATACGATAAGGACTACTGGAAATTCTGATGGAATAGATAAAACTTTATTGTGGATGGAGCGAAAATTTGAAGGACTTTGCTTTGTAAATTTGGTTGATTATGATATGCTTTATGGACACCGAAATGATGTAGATGGATATGCAAAAGCATTAACAGATTTTGACCTAAGACTTCCTGAGCTTTTGGACAAACTTGAGAAAGAAGATATTTTAATGATTACAGCAGACCACGGTTGTGATCCTTCCACACCTTCTACGGATCATTCCAGAGAATATACACCTCTGATTTTGTATGGAGATCCTGTTCCAAAAGGAAAGAATTTTGGCACTAGATCTACGTTTGCAGATATTGGCGCGACCGTATTAGATTATTTTGGAGTAGAACAAAAGATTGAAGGAAGTAGTTTACTATAAGTCTTTGATAGGTAATTGAAAAATTTAACCTTATCAAAGAAGTCCCCTGCTTCCATATCACAAAGACATAAGCAGCGAGTATATCATGCTCTATGGGTATTGTGAATATCCGCAAAGGGAAATGATATGTTGAAGATTACAGATAAAGCGGGAAATAAGATTTACAGTGAAGTAAATAATAGAAAACATGCTATGCAATTTTCTATTGTCATGAACAATAAAAAGCATACTTTGCGAACTTTCTATTGTCATAAATTGTCATAAATTTAAGAAAAAGACTGTATATTAGAAAAAATTTTTTCTAATATACAGTCTTTATTCCCGTAGATAATAAGCGAAAGTGTAAGAGAATTTTTATCACACTATCTGTCTTATTTTTAGTGAATGACAATAAAAGAACAAGAGAAAAGAAGGTATACTCTCTATGCTTTTCGCAGAAAGGTGGATTGATAGATATGAAGAGAAAGTCTTATGAAATTGATATGTGTCATGGACCATTATTTACAAAAATTTTGCTTTTTTCTATACCATTGATGATTTCTAGTATTTTACAATTATTATTTAATGCTACAGATATGGTGGTAGTGGGAAGATTTGCAGGGAGTACAGCATTAGCAGCAGTAGGAGCAAATGCATCACTTATCAATCTTTTGACGAATTTATTTGTAGGATTTTCAGTAGGAGCGAATGTATTAGTAGCCAGATTTTATGGTGCAAAAAAAGAACGAGAAGTAAGTGAGACGGTACATAGTGCCATTGTTTTAAGTCTTATTTGTGGTGTAGGGTTAATGATTTTTGGAATTATTGTGGCCCCACAAATTTTAATTGTAATGGGAACACCTGAAGACGTGTTAAGTCAAGCGGTTTTGTATATCAGAATTTATTTTGCAGGAATGCCTGTAATTTTATTATATAATTTTGGTAGCTCTATTTTAAGGGCAGTAGGAGACACACAAAGACCTTTGTATTATCTTTTTGCAGCAGGTATTATCAATATTATTCTTAATCTTTTCTTTGTGATAGGATTTCATTTGGGAGTTGCTGGTGTGGCTTTGGCAACTGTAATTTCACAAGTGGTATCAGCATTTTTGATTATTCGATGTATGATGAGAATGGAGGGAAGTTGTCAAGTAGAATGGAAAAAACTTCGCTTAAAAAGAGAAAAAGTAATTCAAATTGTGCGAATTGGATTGCCTGCTGGATTACAAGGAACAGTATTTTCTTTATCTAATGTACTCATACAGTCTTCTGTTAATTCTTTTGGTTCTGTGGCAATGGCAGGAAATACGGCTGCATCTAATATTGAGGGATTTATTTATATGGCCATGAATGCTTTTCATCAGACTGCATTAAGTTTTACTAGTCAGAATTTTGGAGCAGGAAATTATAAACGTATTGGAAAAGTTTTAATTGAGTGTTTAGGATTGGTAACAGGGGTAGGACTAGTAATGGGATGGATGGCATATCTGTTTGGGAACCAACTTTTGGGAATTTATTCTTCAGACCCAAAGGTGATTGAAGTGGGATTGCTACGATTGTCAGTAATTTGTACTACGTATTGTTTCTGTGGAATTATGGATGTAATGGTGGGGGAATTGCGTGGATTAGGTTATGCAGTTATGCCTATGATTGTGTCTTTGCTTGGAGCATGTGGATTCCGCATTTTATGGATTTTCACAGTATTTCAAGAATATAGAAGTCTTTGGACTTTGTATATTTCTTATCCTGTCTCTTGGTTTATGACAGGTGTAGTTCATATGATTTGCTATGTGATAATTAGAAAGAAACAAAAACAAGCCGATATAAGCATATAGCAGTAGGAATAATGGATTCTTTAGGAAGAGAGGATTAAGAATGAGAATAGAAAATATAATAAAAGAATATCCAAGAAAACCACAAATCAATAAGAACAAAAGAAAGGAATTTGCAGAAAATTATTCAAGTCAGGAAAGAGCACAACTTTTAGAAACTGTCCACTTCACAAAACAAATGTCTATAAAAGATATTTACTCTATTATGAATCAAACAAAACTATTAGAGGAAGAATTACAAACAGAACCAAAAGAACAATCAAAAATAGAAGAAAATTTGCAAACAGAATCAAAAGAACAATCAAAAATAGAGGGAAATTTGCAAACAGAGACAGATTCAGACATTATTGTAAAACCAGATGGTTCGAGAGTGCTTGTAGTTACTACCAATATTGGAGGAATGAAGACAACTATGAGTTTAGAAATTTCTAAACCAACTAATATGTTAAATAACTATCAAGAAGCAAGTATGGAAACTTCTAAATTAACTAATATAGTAAATGATTTGGAAAAAGG
This sequence comes from uncultured Lachnospiraceae bacterium, assembly GCA_910586005.1. GTDB lineage: Bacteria > Bacillota > Clostridia > Lachnospirales > Lachnospiraceae > Petralouisia. Next base: position 3,982 of record CAJUHG010000079.1, read on the forward strand.
AAATTGACCATATTTATTTTGATATGCTATAATGTGCAAAGCGAAAAATGAATGTTCAGAAAAGTAAGAGAGAATAAAGAATGAAAGAATTTGTTAATTCTTTCGCTAACCACCTGTTTGTATCTGCAGGGCATGATATGCATGAAAAATGCACAGAATGGAGGAAATTATGGCAAAAGAATTATTAGTAAGAAGTCAGGTTGCAAAAGAAGATACTTGGGCAATTGAGGATTTATATGCATCAGAAGAACTTTTTTTAGAGGATGCCCATAAATTAGAAAAAATGATAGAAGAGTTAGAAGAATATACAGAAAGTGATTTGACAACTAGTAGTTTACATCTGTTAGAATATTTCAAAAAATTAGAAAAAATAGCGATTCTATTAGATCGAGGGCTTTCCTATTCACAGAGAAATGGAGATGTAGATACAGCGAATAGTTACTATCAAGCCTTAAATGGAAAAATGATAGGGATTTTTCATCAATATGGAACAGTAACAGCTCCTATTGATACTTGGATTGCATCTATGGAGGAAGAGAAGATAGTTCAGTTTTATAAAGAAATGCCAGAACTTTGCAATTATAAAGTGACAATTGATGATCTTCGTAGGTTAAAGGAGCATACATTATCTCCAGAAATGGAAAAGTTATTAGCAGCTTCTAGAGAAATGGGAACAGCAGTGGAGAAAACTTATAGTCTTTTAGCAGATGCAGATTTTGAAAATCCTATGGTAGCAGATGAATCTGGAGAAATGGTAAAAGTAAGTAGTGGGCGTTTTGTTCCTATGTTAGAAAGTCAAGATACAAGAGTGCGCAAAGAAACTTTTAAGGCTTATTATGCTCGCTATGAGCAATATAAAAATACATTTGCATCTCTATATGAAGGAAAGGCAAAATCTAATTTCTTTTATGCTAAGGCGCGAAAATACAATTCTTCTATGGAAGCATCTGTAGATGAGAATAATGTGCCAAAAGAAGTATATTATAATTTAATTGAAGCAGTTCATGAAAATATGCATTATATGTATGAATATGTTTCCTTGCGTAAAAAACTTATGGGTGTGGAAGAACTTCATATGTATGATATTTATATGCCTATTGTGGGAGAACAGAAAGAAAAAATTACTTACTTTCAGGCACAGGAAGAAATTGTTAAAGCCTTACAAGTTCTAGGGGATGACTATGTAAGTGTATTGAAGCAGGGATTTGAAAATCGCTGGATTGATAAATATGAAAATGAGGGAAAAAGAAGTGGAGCATATTCAGCAGAATGTTATTCTGTACATCCATATGTACTGATGAATTATCAATATAATTTAGATTCAGAATTTACACTTGCTCATGAAATGGGACATGCACTTCATTCCTATTATTCTGCAAAAAATAATAATATTTTTGATAGTAAATATAAAATATTTGTGGCGGAAGTAGCATCTACTTGTAATGAAGCACTGTTAATGGATTATTTATTAAAACACACAACAGATAAAACAAAAAAAGCACATTTAATTAATTATTTTTTGCAACAATTTCGCACTACTCTGTATCGTCAGACCATGTTTGCAGAATTTGAATTACTAACTCATCAGATGGTGGAAAAGGGAAAGTCTTTGACTGCAGAGGCATTAAAGAAACTTTACTATGATTTAAATGTGCAATACTATGGAAAAGATATTGTAATGGATGATGAAATTGCGATTGAGTGGGCGAGAATCCCTCATTTTTATTACAATTTTTATGTGTATCAATATGCTACTAGTTTTGCAGCTTCTATGGCACTTAGTAAGAAAATCTTAGAGGAAGGAAAACCAGCAGTAGAACGTTATTTAAGATTTTTAAGTGGTGGATGCAGTAAATCTCCCATTGAGTTACTGAAAGATGCTGGTATAGATGTAACTACCAAAAAACCAGTACGTGAGGCATTAAAGACCTTTGGTGAATTAATCAAAGAGATGGATGAACTTTTTGCATAGGTATCTAAACCACGAGCGTCACGCTCTGTGAGACTGCTCAGGTTCGCGGGTCCACTTGGATATCTTACGAGCAAGCTCGACGATTATCCTCGCGTTACTTTCGCGTAAACAATAGAAAGCACGCTTTGCGAACTTTCTATTGTCATAAATAAATTTCCACATGCCTTTTTAGTAAGCATGTGGGAATATTTTCATTCTATAGAAAAGAATATATCACATAAAAGTATCTTTCCTATAATTATAATATGAAAAGTTTTTAATTAGGATGTCACAAGAAAGAGAGGAATATACATTGGCAGATTTAGAAAAAGAAATAGAGAAACGTAGAACTTTTGCAATTATTTCTCATCCTGATGCAGGAAAAACCACATTGACAGAAAAGTTCTTATTGTATGGGGGAGCAATTAATCTAGCAGGCTCTGTAAAGGGAAAAGCAACAGCACGTCACGCGGTTTCTGACTGGATGGAAATTGAAAAAGAAAGAGGAATTTCTGTCACTTCTTCTGTATTACAATTTAACTATGATGGTTATTGTATCAATATTTTGGATACCCCAGGACATCAGGATTTCTCTGAGGATACCTATCGTACATTGATGGCTGCAGATTCAGCAGTAATGGTGATTGATGGTTCCAAAGGTGTGGAGGCACAAACTAGAAAATTATTTAAGGTATGTGTGATGCGTCATATTCCTATTTTTACCTTTATCAATAAAATGGATCGAGATGCCAATGATACTTTTGAATTATTAGATGAAATTGAAAAAGAACTTGGAATTGCTACTTGTCCTGTGAACTGGCCCATTGGATCAGGAAAAAATTTTAAAGGTGTATATGATAGAAATACAAAAAAGGTTATGACTTTTGCAGATACGTTAAAGGGAACAAAGGAAGGAATAGAAAAAGATATTGATATCAATGCTCCTGAATTAGTAAAGGAAATTGGAGCAGATTTTAAAGAGACTTTATTGGAAGAAATTGAGCTTTTGGATGGAGCAAGCGCAGAATTTGATATGGAGTTGGTATCAAAAGGAGAATTATCTCCTGTATTTTTTGGATCTGCATTGACAAACTTTGGAGTAGAAACATTTTTGCAACATTTTTTGCAGATGACTTCTGCTCCACTTCCAAGAAAAGCAGATATAGGTGAAGTTAATCCATTTTCTCAAGACTTTTCCGCTTTTGTATTTAAAATTCAGGCAAATATGAATAAGGCTCACCGAGATAGAATTGCGTTTATGCGTATTTGTTCTGGAAAATTTGAGGCTGGTATGGAAGTGACTCATATTCAAGGAGATAAAAAAATGCGTCTTTCTCAGCCACAACAGATGATGGCACAAGAACGAAAAATAATTGAAGAGGCTTATGCAGGTGATATTATTGGTGTTTTTGATCCAGGTATTTTTTCTATTGGAGATACAATTACCAATGCTGGAAATAAATTTGCATTTGAAGGAATTCCTACATTTGCTCCAGAACATTTTGCAAGGGTAAAGCAATTAGATACGATGAAGCGCAAACAGTTTGTAAAAGGAATTACACAGATTGCACAAGAAGGTGCCATTCAAATTTTTCAAGAATATCATACTGGAATGGAAGAAATTATTGTGGGTGTGGTGGGAGTATTGCAATTTGATGTGTTAAAATATCGTTTAGAAAATGAATATAATGTGGAAATTCGTTTAGAAAAACTGCCTTATGAGCATATTCGATGGATAGAAAATAATGAGATAGATATGGATAAATTAACAGGAACTTCTGATATGAAAAAAATTCAAGATTTAAAAGGAAATCCTTTACTTCTGTTTGTAAACAGTTGGAGTGTAGGAATGACACTAGATCGAAATGAAGGATTAATTTTATCAGAATTTGGAAAGAATTAAGTTGGAATAATATCAAAAAAGAATTTTATTAGAAATTTAAAAGAAGTAAATTGGAAATAACATAGAATCAGAAAAGTCTAAAAGAATGAAGTTAGAAATAACATAAATGAAAAGAAGAATTTTATTAAATTTTAAAGAGAACAAAACATAGAGTGTCATATTAAGAGTATAAATATATTTAGAACGAACAATATTTTGTATTTCTTATATATAACACTCTATGTTTCTAAATAATTATTATATGTTTCATGTGATGTTTATGATTCTAATAATTTTTATATTTCTTAATTTGATGTTCTATTGTCTTACTAATAAAATCTTTTTGATATATTTTTATAAGACATTTATATTTACTGAAACAGTTTAAATTCATAACCTTGTGCTCTTGCTTGGTCAATGAAATCACCTAATATTTGAGTGTTTGTCTCTGATTCAGCATGAAGAAGATAAAGAGCACCTGGGTGTAGGCAACTCATAATTTTTTGCAAGCTTTCTGTAGGATCAGGTTGATTATTCACATCATAATCTAAATATGCAAAGCTCCAAAATACACTTTTATAATTTAAATTATTGATAAGAGCAACTGATTGTTCACTGAATTTTCCGGCTGGATAACGAAACAAGTGCATATCATAGCCAAATTGTTCTTTAATATAATTATGATTTCCCACAATTTCATTTGTTTGCTGTTCTATACTTTGGGAGGGTAATCCAGCAGATGGATGAGTAACACTGTGGTTGCCTACTTCATGTCCCTCTTCAATCATACGCTTTACTAAATCAGGATTTTGTTCCGCAAAAGATTTAGTAACAAAAAAAACAGCATGTACATTTTTTTCTTTTAAAGTATCTAAAATACGTGGAGAGCAGCCATATTCATAACCTTCATCAATCGTTAAATATATGACTTTTTTCTCAGGTTCATCTGAAATAAAATATGCATTATATTTACCATATTTTTCTTGATATTGTAAACAGCCGGCTGGTCGGTTCCACTGATCTTTATCTCCACCTTGTCCCCAATCTAAGCCTGTGGTGTCTAATCCATTTAAATCTATTTGTTGATTTTGTAAAACGATACCATTCTCTGTTGGGCGCTCATCAAAACCATCTGGATTATCTAAATCAGCAAGTGTGAATGTGGATTTTTCATCTCCAGTGCTTGCTGGAGGATTTGTTTTAGGAAAGGCTTCTTCTATGTAATGCATAATATCCTGCATAAAAGAGGAAGTATTTTTTACTTGTATTTCATTACCAGAGGCAACCTCTGTTTTTTTATGGTCTTTACCACCAATAGCTTTAGAAATTCCTACCACTACCAAAATTATTACAACTGCTGGTACAGCACAGATAAGGAATTTTGCTATATTGTTTCTTCTTCTTCGCTGCCTTCTCCTTTTTCTCTGCATTTCTCTTCTTTGCATTTCTTTTCTTTGCATTTCTTTCTTCTGCATTTTTTTCTTTACCCTTCATTTTATAAATTTTTCATGCTATGAAACTGTAAAAAGTTCATAGTCTATATCTTTTGGTCTTCTTAGTATCTCTCTGGAATACATGTGGTCATTCGGTCGTTTCACA
>CAJUHG010000079.1:9513-12157 GCA_910586005.1 uncultured Lachnospiraceae bacterium
AGGTATACCCTCTGGGGCATCCCAAGATGGCCATTCGGCCGTTTCACAAGGTATACCCTCTGGGGCATCCCAAGATGGCCATTCGGTCGTTTCATAAGGTATACCCTCTGGGGCATCCCAAGATGGCCATTCGGCCGTTTCACAAGGTATATTATATAAGATACTCTTATGATTAAAATCCCAAAAGCTTTAACCTGAATATTATTATATACGATAAAGTAAAAAAAACAACAAAATATTTCTTAAAATTAGATAAATATCATTATATTTTCAAAGAAAATAATAAAATTTATTATTTTCTTTGATATGTCTATAATTATGAAACGATGTTTATTTGACTTCTTTACAGAAGCAAAAATGGCATTATTTTTTATTCTAAATTATAGATTATCTTCATCATCAATCATTCGATATCCAACACCTACTTCTGTAAAAATATAAATGGGTTGTGCGGGATTCTTTTCTAATTTTCTGCGAATATTTGCCATGTTTACTCGTAAAATTTTATTATCTGATTCTGCATAGGGACCCCATACATTATTCATAACAGCTGAATAGGTCATAACTTTTCCAGAGTTTTGGGCAAGAAAAGCTACAATTTTGTATTCAATTGGAGTGAGATGAATAGATTTTCCATAAATAGTAATATTACGCTTGAAAAAATCAATTTCTAATCCTTTTGCACGATAAGGATGCTGTGGAAGACCATTATCATTGTTTATTTTAATACTGTGGCGCAAAGAAGTACGAATCCTTGCCAATAATTCTGGAAATCCAAAAGGTTTAATAAGGTAATCGTCTGCTCCTGTATCCAAGGCTAATACTTTATCATCCTCTTCAGAACGAGCGGAAACTACAATAATAGGACATCCAGACCAAGTGCGAATTTGCTTTATAATTTCTAAACCATCCATATCTGGAAGTCCTAAATCTAAAATAATAATATCAGGACAAATAGAGGAAGCAAGAGAAAGTGCTTCTTTTCCAGTAAATGCGCAGCTGACACGATAATTATGGGAGATAAGAGTTTTGGATATAATATCACTGATATTCTTTTCATCATCTACGACAAGTACAGTAAATTTATGCATGAGATTCCTCCTTTGGTAATGTAAATAGAAATTCTGCTCCTTCTGTATGATTTTTTGCAATAATTTTGCCTTTATGTGCAGTAATAATAGTGTTGCAAATGGAAAGTCCAATCCCCATACCTTTTCGAACATCTGAGGAGGAAGCATTAGAATAAGTACCATCAAAAAGATGTTCTAGTTGTTCCTCTTGTAATCCAATCCCTTGGTCGATAATACGAAAACATATGTCTTGTGGATGATTTTCTACAATAAGTTGAATCGGTTTTGTACTTTGGGAATGAGTGTAAGCATTTTCCATTAAGTTTATTAGTACTTGTTCAATTAGCATAGCATCCATAGGAACCATAAGGATTTCAGAGGGAATAGTCACATCAATATTTGCATATGGCATTCTTTTCTTAAAACGAATGATAGATTCTGCAATAACTTCGTCTACAATTTCAGGAATGGTATTTAATTTGGAATCTCCCGTTTGAATTTTTGTAACAGATAAGAGATTTTCTACCATATTTAGAAGCCAGCTTGCATCATCATGAATATGATGGATGAGTTCTTGATATTCTCTAGGATTATAATCATTTGCATTAGCTTCTATGGAAGAAATATATCCAAGAATGCTAGTTAAAGGCGTACGCAAATCATGAGAAATTGCACGTAGAAGATTCGCACGCATCTTTTCTTTTTCGGCTTCTATAAGTTGTCTTTCATGTAATGCTAAAATTTCTGTCTGTTTCTTTAAATTGGTAGTTGTAGTGCTGGTAATCAAGGATAACGCCAACATGCAAGTAAAAGTAAAGGGATAATCAGAAATAGAAAAATTAATACTGAAATATGGATAAGTAAAGAAACAATTGATAAAAATAATACTGAAAAAAGATGCAAGAATACCAAAAAAGTAGCCATTCGTGTATCTTGCAATTGTCATTATACCAATAATATAAAAAATTGCAACATTGGCTGAGTTCCTAGAGATAAAGAAAAACAGAAGGAATGTCAACACAGTTGTCAGTAACAGTAGCCCAAGGGTAATGAGCAAATCGTGTAACGGTTGAATCTTTAATATTTTTTTCATCTGGAAACCTCTATACTCTTTAGTATGTGGAATATATGAATTATATTTAACTGTAACATGAAGAGGGGAAGTATTCAAGGAAGAAAGAAAATTTTAACAACTTTTTAGCGGAAAGTATGGCAGAAACTAGTAAAAGTATGATAAGATAAAAAAGAAGTTATGGGGTAGTTGGTTTTTTATTTCATAGGAAAGACCATGTTATTGTGAAGTGTTAAAAGGGATATCTTATTGAACATTCGTAGTTCAATAAGTATACTTTGGGAAACGCCCAAATGGTCATCTTGGAATGCCCTAGAGAGTATGTATTTTCTATGTATGCACATACGTGCAAGAGGTAGTATGCCACTTAGGCGGCTGCACATGGCACGTCAAAGTGTCCAGCGCCCCTCATGAATGAGGAGGTAGGAAAGTTGAAGTGGGCTTGCCTACTTTTTTCTCTTATAGGAAATACCTTGTCACGCTAAAGCGTGAAAGTATATTT
>CAJUHG010000080.1 GCA_910586005.1 uncultured Lachnospiraceae bacterium
TTCTTTTAACATTTCTTCTGTAGTATGGAAAAAAAGTGGTGCCTGTTCGTCTGCATCCTTAAAACCTTTTCCTGCCATAATGATACGGCGATATATCTCATCCTCTGGATCCAAAAAATGTACATCACAGGTAGCTACTACTAGTTTTTGAAATTCTTCTCCTAGTTTTACAATTTTACGGTTAATCTCTCTTAATTCTTCTTCAGAAGCAACCATAGGATTTTCTCCCCGCAACATAAATTGATTATTTCCTAAAGGTTGAATTTCTAAATAATCATAAAACTGTACCAATCTTACAATTTCTTCTTCAGAACTTCCCCGTAAAATCGCCTGATATAATTCTCCTGCCTCACATGCAGAACCTATCAATAATCCCTCTCGGTATTTAATAAATTCACTTTTGGGGATTCTAGGCTGTCTATGAAAATAAGTTAAATGTGCATCTGACACCAAACGATATAAGTTAATTCTACCTGTATCATTTGTGGCTAGGATAATTGCATGGTGACTAGGTAATTTTTTAATATTTTCTACCGATGTATTTCCCATCTCATTTACTTCTTCTAAAGTAGAAATTCCTTGTTCTCTTAACATTTCAATAAATTTTACAAATATTTCAGCAGTACATGCCGCATCATCTACCGCACGGTGATGATTATCCAAAGAAACTTTCAGTGCCTTTGCCACTGTATCTAATTTAAAACGATTTAATTGAGGCAGTAATACACGTGCTAATCCTACCGTATCTATCACTGTATAATCGCAGGAAAGTCCTTGATGTTCACAATTTTTACTAATAAAACTCATATCAAATCCAGCATTATGAGCTACCATAATTGCTCCCTCACAAAAATCCAAAAATTCTGGTAATACCTCTTCTATTACAGGTGCATTCATCACCATGTCATCTTTAATTCCTGTTAATTCCTCAATTTTAAAAGGAATGGGTACTTTAGGATTTACAAAGGTAGAAAATCTATCTATTATTTTTCCTTTTTCTACTTTTACAGCTCCTATTTCAATAATTCTGTTATTGATAGGTGAAAAACCTGTTGTTTCTAAATCAAAGACTACAAATGTATCTTCTAGCGTCTGTCCCTTTAAATTTTCAACAATACTTTTTAAATCATCTACTAAATATGCCTCCACACCATAAAGAATTTTAAAATCATCTTTGGAAGAAATTGCATGGTTTGCATCTGGAAATGCTTGTACATTTCCATGATCTGTAATTGCAATTGCCTTATGTCCCCATTTCATAGCGCGTTTGATAATATCCTTAACATCTGAAACTCCATCCATATCACTCATTTTGGTATGACAATGTAATTCCACACGTTTTTGAGGACTATGATCCATACGGATTGTAGTAAAATCTGATATTTTTTTAATTCCAGTAATGGAACCTATCGTAAATTCACCATCAAATTTGTCAATGGTAGTAATCCCCTTGATTTTTAAAAAAGCTCCTTTTGTTATTTCAGCAGTGACATCCGCCACAAATTCATTCCGCAGAAACATTTTTACCATAATGGTATCTGTAAAGTCTGTAATGGAGAACATAAGAATCGTTTTCTCATTGCGGATTTCTCTCGTTTCTACACTTAAAACTTTTCCGCGAATTACAATCTCACCTATTTCCCCCATGATTTGTTCAATGGAAGTAATATCTTCCTCAAAATCACGTCCATAGATTACCTCTGGATTATCTGATTTCCTAAATCCTCCAGAAGCACTTTTTTGAAATTCTTTGAAACTCTCTTTCTTTTTTAAATTTCTGACTGTTTTGGTATTACCCTTAAAAGTTTCATTTTCACTATTTTTATTATTTCTATTTTCAGCTATAGTGGCATTATTTCTAAATGGTCCATGTTCACTTCCATTCGCACTTTTAATTTCATTTGTACTGATAATATTTCTAAAAACTTCCTCTTCTGTACTTTTCTCATATAATCTTGCATCAAATTCAGATACATCCATAGTCTGCTTTGCGGCTCTACTACTCTGATTTATAATGTTATGTATTTCATTTTGCATTTGAATATCACTGTTCTTCTTATGCTTTTTTTCTTTTGGCTCTGTATAATCTAATTCAATATCCACATCCATACTACAACGTTCACAGATAATTTTTTCTAAAATTTCTACTAGTTCTTCTGCTTTCTGCCTTGCAATTATAGAATCTTCTAATGTCAATTTTAACTTATGTTTTTCTGGAAACTCCATTTGTGCCATACGCAAAATATTATATTCTAATGGACTATAAAGACGAATTTCTTCCATAATACTTTCTTTATAGATATCCATTAAGTTTTTTAGATTATATTGGCTAGAAAGTTGAAATTTTTCAATAATTTTTATAGAAATATTATGATTGGGAAAAAGCTGTTTCTTAATATCTGTTTCTAAGTGGTAAATATTTTTCTTTTTAATCAATCGCTTGCTCATAAGATAGATTCTAAGATAATTTTGTTGACGGTTTGTAGACACTTTTGTCACTTCCACTTCTGTCATAAGTTTTTCCATTTCTGATTGAATTTTCAAATCTGGAAAAACATCAAAAAACAGCTTACTCATCTTTTATTCACTCCAATGCAATAATTCATAACGGAGAGCTTCTAACAACTCTTCTTCTTTTACTTTTTTATAAATTTCTCCATGTTTGATAATTAAACCTTCTCCGATTCCTCCAGCAATCCCAATATCTGCTTCCTTTGCTTCTCCAGGGCCATTTACTACACATCCCATTACTGCAACTTTTAAATTTAGCGGAATATCGCTTACCATATCTTCCACCTGATTTGCAAGACCAATTAAATCAATTTGTGTTCTTCCACAAGTTGGACAAGAAACGATTTCAATGCCACCTTTTCGAAGTCCTAAGGTTCTCAATATAATTTTAGCAGATTTAATTTCTTCTAAAGGATCTCCTGTGAGAGATACACGAATCGTATCACCAATTCCTTGACCTAATATCATTCCAAGTCCTATTGCGGATTTAATATTTCCACTAGTTATAGTTCCAGATTCTGTAATTCCAACATGTAAAGGATAATCTATCTGCTTTGCAATCAATTCATGAGCTTTCACGCACATCAATACATCAGAAGATTTAATGCTGATTACTAAATTATCATATCCCATATCCTCAATCATATGAACTTTATCCAATGCACTTTCTACAATTCCTTCTGCTGTAACGCCAGAATACTTTTCTATCAATTTCTTTTCCAAAGAACCACTATTTACTCCTACACGAATGGGAATATTTCGCTCTTTTGCAGTATTAATTACAGCTTGAATACGTTTTTTTTCTCCTATATTTCCAGGATTAATACGAATTTTATCTGCACCATGTTCCATCGCCGCAATTGCAAGCCGATAGTCAAAATGAATATCGGCTACCAAAGGAATAGTAATCCCTTTTTTTATTTCTTCTAATGCTTCTGCAGCTTCCATATTTGGAACGGCACAGCGTATAATTTCACAACCTGCAGCAGTAAGTTTTTGAATCTGAGAAATGGTTCCTTTGATATCTTCTGTTCTTGTATTTGTCATAGACTGGATAAGAACAGGATTCTTACCACCAATCACCCGATTACCAATGTGTATTTCTCTTGTGTTTTTTCTAATTATCTGATTTTCCATAAGGAAGCCTGCTACTTAACTATAGTAAAATACTTTTTCCCTCTTGTAGTGAGATGCAAATTTTGAAAATTCTATCTAGTAGCTTTTCCTTTCATTTTTATATAAAGTATAACAATTATAAAATATTTCTTATATCATTGAACATTACAAATATCATCAATGCCATCAATGCCATCAATCCTACAAAATGTACCATACCTTCTTTTTCTGGTGCAATTTTTTTTCTTCTAATTGCTTCAATAATTAAAAATACAAGTCTTCCTCCATCCAATGCTGGAATAGGAAGCAAGTTCATAATTCCTAAATTAGCAGAAAGAAAGATAGAAAAATTAACCATACTTAAAATTGCAATTACTGTTCCACCTGTGGATTGGCTATTTTCATAAGTATCTCCCATCAATTTTACAAGTCCAACTGGACCAGACAAATCATTTACCCCTACTTTTCCAGTAACCAACATACGAAGACTTTCCATCGTATTGTAAATCCAATATTTCAACTCATAAAAACTATTTGCAATGGTTTCTATAAAATTTCCTCTTACTCTAACAACACTACCATTAATGCCTAATAATTCTCTACCAGATTCTTCATCCAGCTTTGGGTGTAAGGTAGTTTCATAACGTTCCCCATCTCTCATATAAACAATATCTACTGTTTCACCTGGATGAAATAAAGAATATTGGCTTACTTCTCTATAAAAATGGGTGCGATAACCATTCATAGAGATAATTTCATCTCCTGCTTGCATTCCTGCCTCTTTAGCAGGAAGTCCTTCCATAACTCCAAGTAGTACAGGACGGTCATAACCAACACTGCCAACTACAATTAAAGCAAATATCCATGCCATAATGAAATTAAATACAGGTCCTGCTATAACAACACTAATTCTTGCCCAAACAGATTTACTGTTAAAAGCTCTTTGATCTTGGCTATCCCCATCTTCCCCTTCCATCATACATGCCCCACCAAAAGGCAATAATTTAAGAGAATATTTTGTTTCTCCTTTTGTAAAACCTATCAAAGTTGGACCCATTCCAAGACAAAATTCATTTACTCGTATTCCATTTAATTTTGCCAAAAGAAAATGACCTAGTTCGTGGAATAAAATAATAATACTAAAAATAATAATTGCAATTATAATATTCAAATTACCACCTGCTCTCTATTAATGCATAAACCTCTGCTTCTGTTTCAAAAATATCATCTATATCTGGATTTACTATAAAGTGACATTGTTCCATACACATTTGAATTATTTCTGGAATTTTCAAAAATGGAATTTTTCTCTCTAAGAATAAAGATACTGCTTTTTCATTTGCTGCATTATAGGCAACAGGAATATTTCCTCCCCTTTTCATAGCTTTAAATGCAAGGCTTAAACCTGTAAAAGTATCTAAATCTGGTTCTTCAAATGTAAGGTTTGAAAGCTTTGTAAAATCTAGTCTTTTTCCTGATAAATTTTTTCGTTTTGGATAATACAAAGCATATTGAATGGGAAGGCGCATATCTGGTGTTCCAAGTTGAGCAATCACTGCACCATCTTCATATTCTACCATAGAATGTATCACACTTTGTGGATGTACTATAACTTGTATTTGTTCTAATTCTACATGAAACAGCCACTTTGCTTCCATAACTTCCAATCCCTTATTTACTAAAGTTGCTGAATCAATTGTAATTTTTCTTCCCATAGACCAATTGGGATGTTTCAATGCATCTTCTACCTGTACTTGTTCTAAGTCCAACCGTTTCTTTCCGCGAAATGGGCCACCTGAAGCAGTCAAAAGAATTTTTTTAATAGAATTTTCATTTTCTCCATTTAAAGATTGAAAAATAGCACTATGTTCACTATCCACAGGTAAAATTGCCACCTTTTTTTCCTTAGCTAATGGCATAATAATATGTCCAGCAGTTACTAAGGTTTCTTTATTTGCAAGCGCAATGGTTTTTCCTGCTTCAATGGCTGCAATGGTAGGGCGAATCCCTAGCATCCCAACAATTGCAGTCACTAATATTTCAGCCTCAGGTATTGTGGCAATTTCCAATAATCCTTCCATTCCTGCCACCACCTCTACAGGTAAATCTTTTATACTTTCCCGCAAAGTTATTGCTGCCTGCTCCTCCCAAAGAGCCACCTTTTTAGGCTGAAATTCTCTAATTTGTGCTTCCAAAAGAGCTGCATTTTTTCCTGCTGCTAAAGCAACTACTTCAATATCTTTCTGCTCTCGGACAATTTCAAGAGTTTGAGTTCCAATAGAACCAGTAGAACCTAATATTGCAATTTTTTTCATATTATACCTCTATTCTAAATAACAAAGTAAGCAACTCCCTCATTTTTGAGGGTATGGAACACTTTGCTGTGATGACCACAATTACAAAATAATCATTTCTTCTTGTATGAGTGCACATATTATTTTTTAGGAAATCAGAAACCATGCGAGGTAATAAATAATAGGAGCTGTAAAAATCACACTATCAAATCTATCTAAAATTCCTCCATGTCCTGGAATTAATGTACCATAATCTTTGATATCATAATTACGTTTAATAGCAGAGGCTGCCAAATCTCCAACCATAGAAATTAATGCACCAATAGAAGTGATTCCTGCCAATATAAAAATATATTTCATTGGAATTGCCATATGTTTTTTGAAAAAAAATCCATATAAAATTGTTAAAAGTGCAGTACCCAAAATACCTCCAACTGCTCCCTCTACTGATTTCTTTGGACTTAATTTAGGTGCCATTTTATGTTTTCCAATTAAAACCCCTACACAATATGCACAAGTATCACATCCCCAAGAACACAAAAAAATTAACCATACAATATAAATACCTGCTGGTAACATTCTTGTCTGATAGATACAAGATAACATAATTGCTACATAAAATACACCAATAAATCCAGCAAAAACTTGAGAAGCTTGGTATTTTGGAAAATATAGTACATAAACTATCATTAGAAATATTAAAAATACTAGTACAAATAATTCAAATTCTGGTATAAAGGAAATTCCAAGATTAAGATAATATACCACAACAGCTATATAGCCTACAAATCCTAATATTTCTTTTTCTATATGAAAAATCCGATAAAGTTCATATAGCCCAACCAGAGAAATAGCAGTAAGCCCAATCAATAATATATTACCTCCAGCAATAATTAGGACAAGTGCTGCAATTACCAGTATAATTCCACTTATCAATCGTGTTTTAAACACTTCCAAACCTCCTTTATCCCCATGAGCAAAATATATGCAGCTATGCTTATAAGTTTGATATCCTGTTAGCTTGTTGTAATATCTTTGATTCCACCAAAACGTCTATCTCTTTTATTATAGTCCTCAATAGCTTTTTCTAATTCCTCTTTTGTAAAATCAGGCCAAGGAACTTCTGTAAAATAAAGCTCACTATATGCAAGTTGCCACAATAAATAATTAGATATTCTCTGTTCTCCACTCGTGCGAATCAATAAATCTGGGGATGGAATATCCCTAGTATCCAAATAAGTTTCAAATTTTTGTTCTGTTAATTCATCCATAGAAAATTTATGTTCCTGATAATCCTGCATCATATGTTTCATTGCACGAAGCATTTCATCTCGACTACCATAATTAATAGCAATTTGGAAATTTAATCCATCTTGATTTTTAGAAAATTCTTCTAATCTGTATATGCTTTCTTGAATATCCTTGTCTAATTTAGAAGTATCCCCTATCACTCGCACTCTCATATGATTTTTTTCTGCTGTTTTCATACAATTCTTCATATAATTTCGCAACAATTTCATCAATGCATGGACCTCTTCCTTTGGACGATTCCAGTTTTCTGTGGAGAATGCATAAACTGTCAAATACTTAATTCCCATATTCCATGCTTCTCTACAAATAGTCTCTACATTTTTTGCACCTTGGGTATGTCCATAATTTCTTGGTCTCCCATGCTGTTTTGCCCATCTACCATTCCCATCTAGAATAATTGCTACATGTTGTGGAATTTTCATATTATGTTTAGATTGCAAAAGTCCATTTCCTTTCGAAGATGGAAGGAGCAACCATTCTCCTTTCTATTAAGTTAAAATGGGACAGGCGCTGACGCCATGCCCCATTTATACACTGTTTCAGAAATTTATACAGTAAGAATTTCTTTTGATTTTTCTTCTACTGCCTTATCCACATTAGCAATATATTTATCTGTCAGTTTTTGTACTTGTTCTTCTAACTGCTTGATTTCATCCTCTGAAATATCACTAGATTTGCCCATTTTCTTTAAGGTATCATTCGCATCCCTGCGAATATTACGCACTGCTACTTTTGCTGCCTCTCCCTTTTTCTTAACTTCTTTTGCTAATTCTTTTCTTCGTTCTTCTGTTAATTCTGGGAATACCAAACGAATGACTTTCCCATCATTAGAAGGATTAATTCCTAAATCAGAAGTTAAAATTACTTTTTCAATTTCACGCACCATGCTTACTTCCCAAGGTTGAATCAAAATCATACGTGGTTCTGGTACAGAAATATTTGCAACCTGTTGAAGACTCGTAGGTGTTCCATAATAGTCTACTCTCAATTTATCTAATACATGAGGATTCGCACGACCTGCACGAATGGAACCAAACTCATCTAACAGATTATCAAAGGATTTCTGCATTTTTTTGTTATACTGCTCTAATCTTTCATCCATATTAAACCCTCCCGTTTCCTATACAGTAACTTTTGTTCCAGAAAACGCACCACTCATTGCCTTTACAATACTGTTTTCTTCATTTAAACCAAATACATACATAGGCATTTTATGTTCCATACACATAATAGAAGCTGTTAAATCAACTACTGCAAGTTTATGGTCAATGACTTCTTGTATTGATACTTGATTATATTTTATAGCAGATGGATTTATTTTAGGATCACTGTCATAAACACCATCAATCGCTTTTGCTAAAAGAATACCCTCCGCTTCAATTTCAACAGCACGCAAAACAGTTGCAGTATCTGTTGAAAAGTAAGGATGTCCGGTACCTCCTGCAAAAAAACATACCATTCCTTTTGCAAAGTACTTATTTACCCTGTCTTTTGAAAATAGTTTTGTAAAAGAACCACAGGTAAAAGGTGTTAAAATCTGTGTCATCATTCCTATAGAACGAAAAATTTCTGAAACATAGATACAATTCATAACGGTAGCTAACATGCCAATCTGATCCGCTTTTGTACGATCTATAGTTTCACTTGTTCTTCCTCGCCAGAAATTACCGCCACCAATTACAATTCCCACTTCTTTTCCATCATCTACAAGATGTTTTACTTGTTTTGCTACTATAGTAACAGTATTTTCATCAAATCCAGTATGTTTCTCACCTGCTAAAGCTTCTCCACTTAATTTTAATAATATTCTTTTCATTTGCTGCCTTTCTATTTTTGGCCAAATACACTTTCCATATCCATCTCTGCATAACACTGAGAGCAAAAACCTTCAATAATTGCGCCATTATTAATCTGTACAGAACGAGATTTAATATTTCCCATAACAACTGCAGAAGTATCTACTACTACGGGGCCTTGTACATCTATATCACCTTTAATTGCTCCTGCAATTACTGCACTAGTTGCGGTTACATTACCTACTACCACAGAGCCAATACCAATCTTAACCGTTCCAGTAGTAAGAATTTCACCTTCTATTTTTGCAGAATCTGCAAAGAATTCTGATGCTTCTGCGTTTCCCTTGATACTTCCAGTTACTGTTACTTTACCATTACAACGCACATTGCCATCAATTTTTCCTCTTAACTCAAGGGACCCTGTAGCTTCTAAATCGCCCTTTAAAGATGTACCCTCTGTAATTACGGTTACCTCATCAGATATTTCACTTGATAATCCATTTGACATTCTAGCATTTGTAGAATCTTCATCCATCATATTTTCTTCGCTTGTAAAATTATCCTCATTCATAAATGTTTCTTCACTCACAGCTATTTCCTCCTTATATTCCATTTCTTTTGTTGCAGATTCGTTTATATCTATGTTTGACTGAGCCTCCTCTATATGTTCCATTTGATTCCTATTTGAAACATCCATATTATTTTCTGTAGCAAGAATCACTGGTCTTGTAGGTTGTTTTTCCTGGGTTGCATCAACTTTTTCAAAAAGTCCCTCATATTTCTTAAGTTCAGATTGTACATCAACTTCTTGTTCCAGTGTATTTACAACCATCTCTGGACGTTTTGTACCTACTGCTTTCAATTCTTCTTCCCCCGGAAGCAATTCGTTCATTGCCTGGGATAAATCATCTTTGAAATCTTTAAAAAAGCTCATATATGTACCTCCATAAATTATTTGCTAGTATTTTTTTATTTGAACCTCTTACAAAGAAAATTATACCTTGTGAAACTGGCCGCATGGCCATAATGGGATGCCCAGAGGATATCTTGGGATGTCCCAAAGGGTATAAGATTTAGTAGTGTCATTCTACACTATCTGCTGGTATATGCTGAATGGGCACTGTATTTTCATCAATCGGAAGTAATTCTGCTCCTATTGCTTGTAATTGCTCTATCATAGGGCCTAAAGCCTCTGTAGTAGCTGATTTTGCAGAAGAATCATGCATTAATACAATGGATGTATGATAAATTCCAATATCCTTCATAACATTTTGTATTAATTCATCTGCTGTATAAGCTTGACTAGTAGCATCTCCACTTTCTACATTCCAATCATAATAAGTAATGCCCTTTTCATTTAAATATTTAATAAATTCTTTCATATCTGTATTACTTACCCGATTACTACTTCCACCTGGAAAACGCATAATGGTAGGTGTCACCCCAGTAACCTCTGCAAGATAAGATTGTAAATGAGCCACATCTTCTGAAAAAGCTTCCAAAGATTCATAAATTACACTATATTTATGAGAAAAGGAATGCATTCCAAGCGTATGTCCTTCTGCTACAATCCTCTGATACATAGCTTTGGATTCATCATCTTCTTTTCCAATTACAAAGAAAGTAGCTTTGATATTTTTCTCTTTTAAAATATCCAATATCTTTGCTGTATTACTGCTTGGCCCATCATCAAAAGTAAGATAAATCTTTTGTACTTCTTCTTTTTCAGCATCTTCTTCTAGAAACTCTTCTTGATTTTCCAAGTTTACAGGATCTTTTGACACATTGTCTTCTGGGGAAGGAGCACTTTTTTGCTTTTGATTCTCTACTACCTGTTCTACAGAAATAATAGATTCTGCAAGAATATCCAATCTATTTTCTAATTGAAACAATTTTACTAATAGTGTACCCATTAATACACTTATTATTAAAATCCAAATTGATATACCAAAAATAATAGATGATTTTATCTTTTTAATACGATTACGCTTTATCTGTTGTTCCTGTAATCCCAAGTCTGTTTTATCTTCCATATAGAAACCTCTCCATTTTTTTAGCATCACTATTAATTATTGTAACACATTTTTTCAAAAACGCATTAAAAATATGCGAAAAAATGTGTACTATTTCTTCGCATATTTTATATTATTTTCTGACTATTTTAAATTATTTATATATTTTTTTAATATTATACTGAAAATCTTCTAATTATTTTTGGATGAAGGCACAAAAATTTCCTTCTCCACAGTAATAGAATAATAGAAATAAAAAATATCCTAACAAAAAGATTTTATATTAGTTAATAGATAAAACTTTATAATCTTTTTCTTCTACTGTTTTTTTCAGTATTTCCTCAGAGATTTCTCCAGAAAGAGTTACTACTGCTGTACCTGCCTCATGACTAACCTTTGCTTCTGTTACTTCTGGTAACGCTTCTAAGCATTTCTTTACGGTTGCCTCACAGTGTCCACACATCATACCTTCAATCTTCATTGTTTTTTCCATTTTTAATTCCTCCTTGTTTTTATATGATAAAATAGTTGCTTGTTCTTTATGTTCTGTTTTTTGTATTTGTCTGTTTCTTTTTAAAGATTTATCTTTTTTTGAATCATGAATATGAAGCATATTTAATCGTAGTGCATTGGTAACCACACAAAAACTAGATAAACTCATTGCGGCCGCTCCAAACATGGGATTCAATTGCCATCCAAAGATTGGAATCCATATGCCTGCCGCAAGAGGAATCCCTATAATATTATAGATAAATGCCCAAAAAAGATTTTCATGAATATTCTTCAAAGTTGCACGACTAAGTCGGATTGCAGCCGGTACATCACTTAATTGACTTTTCATTAAAACAATATCAGCAGCATCTATAGCAATGTCTGTTCCTGCACCAATCGCAATTCCTATATTCGCTCTAGTCAATGCTGGTGCATCATTGATACCAT
>CAJUHG010000081.1 GCA_910586005.1 uncultured Lachnospiraceae bacterium
GTCATATTGATCATAGCATTTATCGCCTCTTGCTTTTGTTCCTCACTAATACCTGCGTTATTGATAATTTCCAAAAGAGATGCCTTATTCTGAGAGCGAACCTGCTCACGATTCAGTTTTACTTCTGATGCAAAATCTACATTATTTACATTTGTACTAGTAAGTACAGCTTCTCCTGGATTCTCTACATTATTATTTTGTCCATTTGCTTGAGCAATTTCTTCCCCAGTCTGAATTCCAAGAGCTGCTCCTTGTGCATCTGTTGCTGTCTCTTCACTTGCTTCTGTGTCTGTAAAAATATCCTCTGCACTGTACATATCTTCGTCGGATATTTCATATGTAGGTTCATTGGTGTCTGCACTCGCCTCTTTTGCTAGATCACTGTCTTTTTGACTTCCCGTATACTGCAAATAACCTGCCACAGCAATCATAAGAGCCAGAGCTGTAATAATAATCTGGTTCTTTTTAAATACTTTTTTCAAACTGATAACCTCCTGTCAATTCATCTTAACTACCTTAATTTTATGTATTTCCACTGGAAATAATGCTAAAACTGCATCGGAAATATTTTTTACTACTTTAGAATTACCACCTCCTTCAGCCACAACTAATACTCCCTCTACTCTGGGAACTCTTTCTTTAGCTACAAAAGGTTGCCCCTCGCTTCCAGTTCCCTGTGAAAATACAGTTTCCTCTTGATACTGGTTTTCTTGTGTACTACGTTTTATCGTTCCATCTTCTTCTGAAATTTCTTGATTATTTCTAGATATATCTTTTTCAACGATATGTTCTCCTTCATCTTGTAGGGTAATCATAACTTCAACCTTACCCACTCCTTCCATTTTTTTTAAAATTTGTTCTAATTTTCGCTCAAGCTCCTTTCCATAACTGCGAGAATCCTCACTAGATAGTTCTATTTTTTCTTCTTTTTTTTGTATTTGTCCTTCTTGGCTACTGTTTTTTCCTGTAGGAATAGCAATTACTAACAGCAATATTCCTGCCAATCCACCAATTAAAAGTTGATTCTTAGGTATCTCTTTTATTTTATCTAAGAAAGACTTTTTTTCTGTTTTCATTTGCTATCCTCCTTGTACTAAAATTTCAATCTGTTCCTCCTCCATCTGATAAAATTCCATTAACTCTTGTTTCAATTTATAGACTTCAGGATATTCCTTATGATCTGTATATAATACTTGCTGGAGAGAGGGTCCCTCTTCTGTGGTTAAACGCACTGTCATATAAATAGATTCCACAAAATATTCTTCTGATAAATGTACTGTTACTTGATGAGTTTCTAGTTGTTTTTCCTCAGCCATTCTGCTGATATCCATTCCGATTGCTTGTTCATATTCTTTTAAATATACTTCCTTCTGTGTTTGCTGCAAATGCTCTGTATCTAATTTTAAATTATCTAATTCTTGAAAAAAACCTGCTTGATTGATTTTTTGTAAAAGTACATCTTCTTTTCCAAGCACAGATAATACAGGAGTAACTACAAGAATCATTAGAAGCATTCCTGAAAAAAAACGTACATATTTTTGATAACTACTTTTTGGTAATAAATGAAATATAACTGTCAAGAAAATATAGTAACATACAATATTTTTCACCCAAGCATAAATGATATCCATTCTTATATAATTCCTTTCTCACCTTTATGAAATAAAATTTTTCATAAATTAATGCTATTCTGTTCTAATGAATAAAAGTTGTTGCTGCTGTTATCATGGCAATTGTTACCAAAAACATAACGGTTGTAGTTACTACCACTTTTCCCAATAATTTACTGCTCTCTCCCGCACTACTAATACAGCCAATCAACTGTTTCCCAGATACGGGTTGTATGATTGCTGCCAAAAGTTTGTACAAAAAGGCCATAACACCTACTTTAATCAAAGGTCCTGCACAAAGTACTAACAATACAAGCACAGCAGCCAAACCAATTCCATTTTTTATAATAATTCCTGAACCCACCATAATTTCTGTTACTGCACTGATAGAAGTTCCTAATCCAGGAATCATTCCTGCTGTTTTAGAAATTAAATTTGTTTTAAAAGTATCAATCACAGGTGTCAATAAATTTTGCACTACATTAATACCAATTACCACGGTAAATAGAAGTTTCATCACCCATAAAACACTTGATTTTAATAAATCTGTCATTCGAGAAAGTAATTCTTCTTCCATAAGATAATTCATAAGTTCCAATACCATATAAATCTGTATAGAAGGAATAATCAAATATTGCATGACCCATTCCATTCCATAAATCAATATAAAAGTCATATCATAAAATCCTGCTGCACTCGTAATTTGTCCTGAAAAAGCCATACTCATAGTAAAAGTTGGTATCAATACTTTTAAAAAAACCATCATTTCTGAGATAACCTCTGTAGATATATCTCTAAGAATAAAAAAGGATTGCATCAATAAAACCAAAAGCAGCATATATACAATATAAAAACTAATTTCTGTTACTGCAGGATTTTCAAATACATCTGCAAAATTATATAAAATAGCAAATACCATACATAGAAGTACAATCTGAACTAACGTACCACGAAAAGTTCTAATTTCAGCAAATACCATATGAAAAATTTCTTCTAATAGCCATTTTTTATCAATTTCTTCTCCAGAAGATAATTTTTTCACTAGTTCTTGAAAATTCAAAGTTTGTGTACTTTCTTGTTTCACTAAAAAATCATCAATATCTGAAAAATCTAATTCTGCTAAATATTGTTCTAAGGTCTCTTCCATTTCTTCTCCTAAGTTCTTCTGTATATAAGCCTCTCCTTCTTGACTAGCATTTCCTATATCTTCTATTATTTTTTGTTGGTTAAAATCCTTTATATCTATAGACTTTACTTCTTCTTGGCTAAAATTTTCTATCTTCTTTACAGTTTCTATTTCAATACTTTCAGCCCTACATATTTTCTGTGGTATGAGAAAAAAACAAATAACAATCCACAATAAAGGCAAATAATGTTTTATTTTTTCTTTCATTTTATACTCACCTTGTCTTAACTTAAAAACTCTCCAATCGTCTCTAACAATACCAATAACACTGGCATACTAATCACAAGTATTGATAATTTGCCAAACATTTCAATTTGCCCTGCTACTGTCTGATAACCTGCATCCTTACAAAGATTAGAAGAAAATTCTGACACATAAGTAATACCTATCATTTTTATTAAAATTGCTATGTATTTAGTATCCAATCTAACATAATCCTGCATACGGTTTATTACTGATAACACTAATTCTAGTTTGGAAATAATAAAATAAAAAATACATAAGGATACTCCTAAGGTTACAAACAGCTCGTACTCTTTTTTCTTGTCTTTTAACATAATCCCTAACAAGGTTCCCACAATGCCAAGAATTGCAATTTTTAGAATATCCATTTTATACTCCTATTCTACAAATAGTTCATAGATCCTTTATAACTTTGAATATTTTTTATAATGCAAATAGATTTTTCATCGTTTCAAATAATTCATAGATATATGGTACAATCCAAAAAAGCACAATCAGAAGCCCTGCTAAACTAGTTAAAAAAGCATGTTCCTCTCTGCCACTATGTTTTAATACTTGGCTTAGAACAGTAACTAATACCCCTACCGCTGCAATTTTAAAAATTAAACTAATACTCATATCTTCCTCCGCACCGCTATACCAACAGAATAATCAGAAAAAGACCACACATCAGACTTAAAGTCCCTACTACCTTCTGCCTGTCCTTCAATTCCTCCTGTGCTTTTCGGATAAATACTTCTGCCTGCTCAATATACAATTCCAAATTTTTTAACTGCATCTGTCCATCAAGATATCCAAAATTTTCTCCTGCCCGTTTCAAAAGTCCCTGTTCTTCCTTACTAAAAAGAAAATTTTTTGATTCTTGTTCTACCATCTTACTCCAAAAAATTCCCATACTTTCTTCATTGTCTTCTAATGCTTCTGCCACTTTTTTTAAAAAAGAGGAAAAAGGTTCTTTATTTTGAGATGCTATTTGTAAAAAGGCCTCTTTCAAAGGAGTCCTAGTATAAGAAATTTCTCCCCACAGCATTAAAAACATTTCTTTCATTCCTATCAGTTGTTCTACATGTTCTTGAAGTTCTTCTTTCACTCTCCATCCATATAAAAAAGATACAGTCGCAACTAAAATGCTTCCTGCTAACTTCAACATAACCTTTGCAGTTTCCCATCATAGATAGAAAACTTTCTTTTCCCCCCTTCTCCTAAACTTAATAGTACAAATCGTTCAAAAAACTCCTTTTCCATCCATTGTGATAAATACATCTTCTCTTTTAGTTCCTCAATTTTTCCCACGTGCATCGTTCCTAAAATGCGGCAGCCACAATGAAGAGTTTCTTCTACTGCAAGGCAATCTTCCTTGCTTCCTAGTTCATCTACTGCAATAATCTGAGGTGACATACTTCTTAATAGAAGGCGCATTCCTTCTGCTTTGGGACATGCATCTAACACATCTGTGCGATATCCCAAATCATTTTGTGGAATTCCAAAAAAACTGGCAGCAATTTCACTGCGCTCATCTACTACCCCCACTTTTTTTCCCTTTATTTTTGAGGTTCCTTCTGACAACAATCGAATGCAATCACGAAGCATCGTTGTTTTTCCTACCCCTGGTGCAGATAATATTAGTGTATTATAAATACTATTCTCACATTTCAGCCAAGGAAGTACCTCTTTGGCACATCCTTTCTTTTGTCTTGCCACACGAATATTCAAGCCATAAATATTTCGAATTGCAACAATCTTTCCTTGTTCACAAACAGTTTTTCCTACTACGCCCACCCTATGTCCTCCTTGAATAGTGAAGAATCCATTTCTAATTTCTTCTTCAAATGCATACATAGAATACTGACTCATACGAGATAATGTCTCTTTCATATCCATTTCTTTCCAGATATAACTTTTTTGAATCGTTCTCTGAAGAAATTGTCCTGTCTGATTCCAAAAATATTCACCATCTTTTCCTAATATCATTACAGGCTGTCCAATTCGTAACCTAATTTCTTCTGGCTCTATCTCATTTTCAAATCCTCTTCGGCAAAGTTCTCTCAATGCTCCAGGAAATACACTAATAATTTCCTCCATAAGTTGTCCTCCTTATTTATCTTATCTCTTGTACCTGATTTTATATATATGTGGGAAAAAATAAAAATATGCCTTGGAAACAACGAAAGAAAATTCATAAGGGAATTGTATACTTTTCCGCACCATGTGCGTTCACGCAGTGACATCTTCCCCTAGAAGAACAATAGAAAGCACGCTTTGCGAACTTTCTATTATCATGAATAGAATAAAAGAACCCCATACTATCTAAAATTTGTTAGATAGTATGGGGTTCTTTGTAGAATTTAATTTTTAATTATATTTACGTTTTCTTGCTGCTTCGGATTTCTTCTTGCGTCTTACGCTTGGCTTTTCGTAATGTTCTCTTTTACGAATTTCCTGCTGAATACCAGCCTTTGCACAGTTTCTTTTAAATCTGCGTAAAGCGCTATCCAAAGTTTCGTTTTCTTTAACGATTACATTTGACATAGTCTCACACCTAACCTCCCTCCAGTTGCTTATTGTGCATATTCAACTGTTTGGGTCATATTTTATTGCACTGTCATTAATTATAGCATACTTTTTATGGAAGTCAACTACTTTTACGGAAAAATTTACACATCAAATCTGACCCTCCAGTGCACTTCGAGCTTCTTGTATGGCTTCTGAAATTCCTGCTGGATTTTTTCCACCTGCCTGTGCCATATTTGGACGTCCACCACCGCCACCGCCTACTTTTCCTGCAATGGCTTTTATCAAATTCCCTGCATGCGCACCTTTTTTCATGGCCTCTTCAGTTGCCATAGCAATTAAATTTACTTTTCCATCTTTCTCAGATGCAAGGACAATTACACCCTCTACTAATTTTTCTTTTAATTGGTCTCCTAAATCTCTTAAACCATTCATATCCACACCAGAAACACTCGTAGCAAGAAGTTTCACGCCTTTTACTTCTGTTATCTGGTTCATAACATCACCCAAAGCATCTTTTGCAGCTTTACTTTTCAAAGATTCATTCTCACTTTGCAGTGCTTTTATATCTGCCAATAAATGTTCTAACTTCTCTACCAAGCCTGCTGGATTTGTCTTTACTAACTTTGCAGCAGCATGAACTGTCTCTTCTAATTTATCATAATATTCAAATACACTTTTAGATGTTAATGCTTCAATACGGCGTACACCTGCTGCAACACCAGATTCTGAAATAATCTTAAAAGCACTAATATTACTGGTGTTATTTACATGAGTTCCACCACATAATTCTACAGAAAATTCTCCCATTTTTACCACTCGAACCGAATCTCCATATTTCTCACCAAATAGTGCCATTGCTCCTGTTTTCTTTGCTTCTTCTAAACTCATCACTTCTGTGATAACGGGAAGAGCTGCTACTATTTTATTATTTACCAGAGATTCCACTTTTGCAATTTCCTCTGGTGTCATTGCCGCAAAATGAGAAAAATCAAAACGTAGTCTATCTGCATTTACATCAGAGCCATGCTGTTCTACATGACTACCTAATACTTCTCTTAGTGCTTTTTGCAATAAATGTGTTGCACTGTGATTTCTTCCAATTAATGCACGTTTCTCTTCCTCTACAGATAATTCTACCACATCACCAACTTTAAACATACCAGAAGTTACCTTGCCTACATGTCCAATACGACCACCACGCAGATGAATGGTATCTTCTACTTGAAATTCATTTTCACCCAAACGAATAACACCTGTATCTGCATTCTGACCACCCATTGTAGCATAGAAAGGGGTTTCCTTTACAATAATAGTTCCTCTATCTCCATCAGACAAAGCCTCTGTCAACTCTTTTTCTGTAGTTAATACCATAATTTCAGAGTTGTGTACCAAATGGTCATATCCTACAAATTCAGAAGTAATAGCAGCATCAATTTTATCATATACTGTAGCATCTGCTCCCATATAATTTGTCTCTTTTCTTGCCTTTCTGGCCTTATCCCGCTGTGCTTCCATACAAGTATGGAACCCTTCCTCATCAATAGAAAATCCTTTTTCTTCTAAAATCTCTTGTGTTAAATCCACAGGAAATCCATAGGTATCATATAATTTAAATGTATTCTCACCAGATAATACTTTTTTTCCTGCTGTTTTCATTTCTTCCTGCATCTCAGTAAGAATACTTAGTCCTTGGTCAATCGTTTTATCAAATTTTTCTTCTTCTTGGGTTAATACTTTAAAGATAAATTCTTTTTTCTCTTCTAATTCTGGATAACCATCTTTACTTTCTGCAATCACAGTAGCGCTTAATATGGCAAGGAATTTCCCATTAATACCAAGTAATCTTCCATGACGCGCTGCACGACGAATCAAACGCCGCAATACATATCCACGTCCTTCATTACTAGGCATAATACCATCAGAAATCATAAAAGTAGCAGAACGCATGTGGTCTGTAATTAAACGAATGGATATATCATCCATAGCATCTACTTGATATTTTTTCCCAGATATCTCACACACTTTGTCACGAATGGCTTTCATGGTATCAATATCAAAAACAGAATCCACATCTTGTACAACGACCGCAAGACGTTCTAATCCCATTCCTGTATCAATATTTTTTGTTGCAAGTTCTTCATAATTGCCATGTCCATCACCATCAAATTGAGTAAACACATTGTTCCATACTTCCATAAAACGGTCACATTCACAACCCACCTTACAATCTGGACTGCCACATCCATAGGCCTCCCCGCGATCATAATAAATCTCAGAACATGGTCCACAAGGTCCTGCTCCATGTTCCCAGAAATTATCACATTTTCCATTTTCATCCCGATAGAAACGAGTAATCTTCTCTGGTGGAACTCCTACTTCCTTTGTCCAAATTTCAAAAGCCTCATCATCCTCTCCATAAATAGAAGGATAGAGACGTTCTGGTTCCATGCCAATCACTTCCGTTAAAAATTCCCAACTCCAAGCAATGGCTTCATGCTTAAAATAATCCCCAAAAGAAAAATTTCCCAGCATTTCAAAAAAAGTAAGATGTCTTGCGGTCTTACCCACATTTTCAATATCCCCTGTACGAATACACTTCTGGCAAGTAGTCACACGCTTCTTTGGTGGAATCTCCTGTCCCGTAAAATATGGTTTTAATGGCGCCATTCCCGCATTGATTAACAATAGACTATTATCATTATGAGGCACCAAAGAAAAACTTTTCATTGCTAAATGTTCCTTGCTTTCAAAAAATTCCAGATACATTCTGCGCAATTCATTTACTCCATACTTTTTCACAATTAATTTCCTCCATTGTATATTTTCCAAAAATATGATGCGCACACATGCAAAAGATATGATGCCGTTTAGACGGCTGCACGCAACGCACAAAGTGTCCAGTGCCCCTCAAGATTGAGAAGCAGTAGGAACCCAGTGGGCTTACCCACTTTTTTGATACCTATGCATTTTTTCTATCACGCATTTTTTTTCCAATAAAAATTCCACATCCTGCTACTGCTACCATAATCACAAATTTTATTGCATATTGTATAAAACTAATTAAAAATGCCATAAAAGCACCTCCTATTATCTGTTAATTATATCATATCAAAGGTAAATTGAACAGTTACATCCTTACATATCTTCTAAAAGATTCTCTCCATCTGCTGCTGAAGTTGCAAGTTTATCACAACGTTCATTCATAACATGACCATCATGCCCCTTAACCCAAATAAACATCACTTTATGAGGAGACATTGCATTTAATAATTCTTTCCAAAGATCTATATTTTTTACAGGTTTTCCATCTGACTTCTTCCATCCCTTTTCCACCCATCCAGAAATCCAATTTTGATTAAATGCATCCACTACATATTTAGAATCAGAATACAATTTCACTCTGCAAGGTATTTTCAATTCCTGTAAACTTCGAATCACTGCCATTAACTCCATGCGATTGTTTGTAGTTTTTTTATATCCAGCAGAAATTTCTTTCTTGTAGATTTTTCCCTCAGCATCCATATAAGTCAATACTGCACCATAGCCTCCTGGTCCTTCAGGGTTTCCTCTTGCAGCACCATCTGTATATATAACTACGTCCATTTTTTCCTCCAATCTATTACCCTCTGGGGCACATATAGCCATAAGATTGTTTCATAAGGTATCTTTTTCATGTTCTATACATTTATCTCAAATTCCTGATTCTCCCGTTCTACCATAAGAATTTTATCTTTAAATTCTAGACTTGTTGGAAAGTTTCGATATTCTTCAATCAAACCATATTGTTTCCACAAATGTATAGGCATAACATGTATAGCTTGTACCTGTTTCATAAAATAATCAATTCCTAGATATTTGTCCTTTTCTTGTCTTGGATCTAACACTACAAAGGCAAAATCAACTTGTCTATTTGACAGCCAATCTATTTCTTCTTTGTAGGTTTTTTCTTGATAATCATTAAATTCTTTTGATTCTTCTTCCCATTTCCACCAATTTAAGTCTCCTGCATGATAAATAACTTTTCCAGAAACAGTAATTAGAAATGCGACTCCACTATCTGTAGAAAGCAACGTCTCCACAACAAGTCCCCCTATGTTCCACTGTTCTCTTGGTTTTACATAGGTGATTTTTTCCTTAATACTTTCATCAAATCCTAGTCTTTTTATCAAGGTATTTCCTAATTTCTTTTTCACTTCTTTGGCAAAAATATAATAAATATTCCTATAATATTTACTCCAGTTCAATACTTCTACATCAAAGTGATCTCTATGACTATGGCTAGAAAACACATAGATAGGAGTTTCCTTTGGAAATTTAGGCATTTTTCCAGAATAGACACAAGAAGGAACAGCATCCCCTTTATAATAATCAAATACTAATACCTTTCCATCTAATTCCACACAAACACTACTGTGATGTATATAAGTAATCTTCATCAATTCTTTTCCTTTTCTTACAGATTCCTCTAACACGCTCTTTATTATACTAAAATTTTCACAGAAACACAAGAGTGCGAATTACACAGCAATAGCATTATCTATATCCTATAAATTTAAAAGGACAAAGTGTACATTCTATTGTTTTCTTCTATAGGAAGATAATTCCACGCTTTAACATAACAAGATCTTTCCTATAGAAAAAAAGGCACGAATGATACAGCAATAACATTACTGTATATTCGCACCATAAATATTTTATATAATAATACACACTAGTCCGCCATTGCTGTCATTTACGATTTTTTGCATGGTATCTTGCAATTTTACTTGGCTTTCATCATCCATCATAGTAATTTTACTTCGAATCCCATCTTCTACTAGCTCTCCAATTGATTTTCCAAAAATATTTGTTTGCCAAATTCCTTCTTCCTGCTCTCTCGAAGTTTTAATATATCCAATCAAATCTTGTGCCTGTTCTTCGCTTCCTATAATTGGTGCAATTTCTGTTTCAACATTTGCCTTAATCATATGAATAGAAGGTGATTGTGCTTTGATTTTCACACCAAACTTGTTCCCATGACGAATTAATACTGGTTCCTCAATTTCAATATCTGTCAATTGTGGTGTTACCACTCCATAGCCTTTTTGCTTTACTGCTTCCATAGCACTTCCTACTTTATCATATTCCCTTTTCATACTAGACAATTCTTTAATCATAGAAATAAGCTGATATTCACCTGAAATGGGAACTCCAGTTAATTCACTCATATTTTCATAATAATATTTCTCATCAATATCAAACAAAATCTGGACACATCCTCTAGATAATTCTACCTTATCCAGCTTCATTCTCCTTATATATTCTCCTTCTGGTTCAAGTTCTGCATTTCGCACATCTTTCGCAAATGTAAATTGCTTTAAAATCTTCAAAGCATTTTGAATGATATTCTCTTTTATCTTATGTGTATTTTCCAACATTTCAACCCACTTTGGCAAAAAGAAGTCCACTCGCTCAATAGGAAATTCATATAATATACTTTCTAAAATACGAAAAATATCATCTTTTCTCAATTGTTCACAATTTACTGGAAGTGTAGAAACTCCATATTTTTCTGAGAGTTCTTCCGCTAATTTTTGACTTTCTGCTCCATAAGGTTTTTGTGTGTTTAGTAACAAAATAAATGGTTTCCCCAATTTCTTTAATCCAGCAATCGTTTTTTCCTCTGCTGGAATATAACTTTCTCGAGGTAATTCTGTGATAGAACCATCTGTAGTTATTACAATTCCAATATTAGAGTGTTCGCGAATTACCTTCTGAGTACCAATTTCTGCTGCTTGGGTAAAAGGAATTTCATAGTCAAACCAAGGGGTCTTTACCATTCGTTCTGTGCCATCTTCCATATGTCCCGAAGCCCCATCCACCATAAATCCCACACAATCAATTAGTCGAACACTGACTTCCAAATCCTCATTTAACTTTATTTTTGCTGCTTCTTTTGGTACAAATTTAGGCTCTGTAGTCATAATGGTCTTTCCCTGTGCAGACTGTGGCAACTCATCGGTGGCACGTTCTCTGCTATGTACATCTTCCATTTCTGGTAATACCATAACATCCATAAATCGTTTAATAAAAGTGGACTTTCCAGTTCTTACAGGACCTACTACCCCAATATAAATATCTCCATTGGTTCTGGCACTGATATCCTTGTAAATATTATATGTACCAGTATTAATATTTTCTATAAAAAAACCTCCTGTTCTACT
>CAJUHG010000082.1 GCA_910586005.1 uncultured Lachnospiraceae bacterium
GTATTAATATTTTCCATAAAAAAACCTCCTGTTCTACTGTTATCAGTATATGCAGAAGGTTTGCATTGCATGCAATTACTTTCAATTACTTATTACTCAGATTTTTTTTGCAATCTTCCATATAATTCTGTTTGATTCCAAATACGCTTGATTAATTTATAATCAATCGCATTTGGTTCCATTCGCCAACTCCAGTTACCACCAAGCGTAGAAGGCGTATTCATTCTACCTTTACTTCCAATACCAAGTAAATCTTGCATGGTCACGATTGCAGTGTCGCTTACACTAGACCAGATTCCTCTCATAACCCCCCAATTATATTCCTCTTTTTCTTTATCCAATTTTAGATACTCTTTTGCAAATGCAACACATGTTTTTGGAGCAGTCTTTAACCATCCCAAAATCGTATCATTATCATGAGTCCCTGCATAAACCACTGAATTTCTCGTATAATTATGTGGCAGATAATCTCCATCCTCCCGAGTATCAAAAGCAAACTGAATTACTTTCATTCCAGGATAACCAGAATCGGCCAACATTTTTCGCACCGAATCTGTTAAAAAACCCAAATCCTCTGCTATAATATTTAATTTTCCAAGTTTTTTCTCAATGGTCCGAAATAATGCAATTCCTGGACCTTCTCTCCATACTCCATTTTTAGCAGTTTTATCTCCAAATGGTATTGCATAATAAGAATCAAAACCTCGAAAATGATCAATTCTTACTACATCAAATAATTTTGAAATTTTCTCTATTCTCTTTGTCCACCAGCAATATTCATCTTTTTTCATAATATCCCAGCGAAATAGAGGATTGCCCCACAACTGTCCATCTTCAGAAAATGCATCTGGGGGACATCCAGCAACATCTATTGGAACTAAATTTTCATCCAAATAAAACTGAGAAGGATTTGCCCAGACATCTACACTATCCATTGCCACATAAATTGGTACATCTCCAATCATGCGGATTCCTTTTTCATTTGCATAAGATTTCAAAGAAGCCCACTGTTTATAAAAAAGATACTGCAACATTTTCCAAAAATCTATTTCTTCTGTAAGTTCTTCCTTTACCTTCTGTAATGCATCTGCCCTACGCAACTTAATATCTGTCTCCCATTCACTCCAAGCTGCTCCCTGATAAATATCCTTTAATGCCATAAAAAGTGCATAATCTTCCAACCAATCTTCCTGTTCTTTGCAAAATGCCTTATAATCTTCTGGAATTTTCTTCTGAAATCTATCAAAAGCCTTGTGTAGCAAAGGATAACGATTTTCATGAAGAATACCATAATCTACTTTAGAGATATCTTTTCCCCATTGAAAAGATTGACATTCCTTTTTTGTTAGTAACTTCTCCTTACACAATAAATCCAAATCAATAAAATAGGGATTTCCTGCAAAGCTAGAAAAGGACTGGTATGGAGAATCTCCATAACTGGTTGGACAGATTGGTAAAACTTGCCAGTAACTTTGCCCCGCCTTTACAAGAAAATCTATAAACTTTCTTGCTTCTTTTCCTAGGGTTCCAATTCCATAGGGAGACGGCAAAGAAGAAATATGCATTAAAACTCCACTACTACGCATAACGCGTACCCGCCACTCAAAATATGAACAAATATACTTTTGTTGAATGGCTTTTCCTTTCTTATTTTTAGAACACTTTTATAGTCTTCGTATTTCTTCGATAGACACTTAATATAATACCAACTAGATAGAAATAATGCAATATATTTTAAATCTCTTATCACTAATAGATATATGCTCGTGAGTAGAATATAATAGCCAAGAACACTCACAATTTTAGCTATAAGTGTTCTTGGCTATGTTCTGAAACAATAAAACGTACTGTAAACTTTCTATATATCTAATAGAAAATACGAGTGTCATGCTCTACAAGAATAAGAAAATTTTTGTAAGTCACCTGCCTATTTAATAATAAATCACTCCATACTGAGAAAAATAATTGATACTATACTCTACAATTCCCATTCCTACTGAAAAACAGGTCAATAAAAATACTAATACAATAGCACCTTTATCATATTTTAATATTTCCTCTTCCTCTTTTTGAATATTTGCTGCTATCATTTCACCTCCTAAAGCGATAAGAATCAGAGGCCATAATTTCATAATAATTCCCAAAGACAATGCTGGAAAAAACATATGAACCATAAATAAAATTCCAAAAAATATCATTAGGATTCCACAAGTTATACTTCCAACTTTTCTGATTCTCATTATAACATATCCTCCCATTTTTCTTCTTTTTGTTCTAGTTCTCTTTTCTTTCCTCGAATTAAATACAAACCGCCTAAAATTAATAATACTCCTACAAATACCTGTGGAACATCATCTACAATAGCCCAATAGAACTGACTTGGAATTAACCAATGTAAATAATTCATTACATTATCCCAAAGCATAGCAACTCCTATTACAATCAATGCAGTTGCCATAATCGTACTTTGTTTCTTTCCCCAAGTTTCTAATGGGAAAATTTTATCTAAATGAAAAGCATAATCATCTTCTAGTGCATAAAATTCTTCATCTGACATTCCTCTTATGTTATTTACATTGAAAAAACTATAACACCATAAAATTGGCAATATAAAAAGTACTGGTCCGATATTTAAAAACGCTGCTAAAAAAATCAACAACCAAAAAGCCGACATAATACTAACTCCTTGTTTCATAAATCCCATATACATTTCTCCTGCACCTGGCATAAGAGAAAAACAAAAGGTTAAAAATCCACTTTTCTTTCTTATCATCTTATTCCCTCCTAAGTTCTTTAATTTTCAAAAATCTCCGTTTCCATACGAAACCATCCGCTGCTAATATCATTCAATATATTACTAATTTTTTTGCTTCCGCGCCGCAGTGTTCCGGCAATATCCTCTTCTCGTTCTCTACTTTCTCTTCTTTTTTTAGCTTCTCGCTGTCTTTCTTGCATCTGCTCTATTCTTTGGCTTTCTGAAAGATTCATATTAGCGTTTTGAATATCAGTTGTAATTACCAATAAAAATAGAGAGGCTGCAACTGCAAGACCTACTTTTAAACTATACATAAGAAGTTGTACTTTTCTAGAAGTTTCTTTTAGTTTTACAGCCGCCTTAACATCCATCTGATAAGCCCTGTTTAATATCTCCTCTTTCAGATATCTAGGTGGCTCTATTAGAATAGGTTCTTCTTCCAAATTTGGATAAAATCCTTCTTCCATCCATTTGCCAAACTGCTCTGCGCAGAAGGTACAGGCTCCTATATGACCTAAAAAAGCAGTTTCTTCTGATTCTTTCATCTTTCCTGTTTGCCAATCGCAGAAAATATCTCTACTAATGTGCACAGATGGCACTGCAGTTTTGTAAGGTTCTATTTCTTCTTTATATTTTATTGTCACTTGGTTGCCCTCCCTTCCATCATCTTTTTAATCATTGCCTTTGCCCGATAAATTTGAGTTTGAACAGTTTTGATTCCTTTTTTTGATTCTTGGGCAATTTCCTTGGCTGTTTTTTCCATATAAAAATGTTCTGTAGCTACTTCCTTATAGGGACTTTTTAAACTTTGACAGATAGCATAGACATATTCTTTTGATTCTCGCTGTAAATAAGCCTCTTCTGGACTAGCTTTATTATCTTTTAATTCTTCAAAATACGTATCCTCTTTTGGTTCACTGCGCCTTTTGGCACTTTTCAGAAAATCAAGTCCTTTATTTGTTGCAATTTTACAAACCCATGCTTTTTCATAATCTCTTTGAAAAGTGGCAAGATTTTTGTAAATGGATAAAAAAGTTTCTTGTGTTAAATCTTCTGCATCAAATTGATTTCCTGTCATCTTAAAACATATGGAATATACTAATTTTTCATATGTATCTAACAAGTAATCAAAATATTCTTCCTTATCGATTTTATCCGCCTCCTTTCAAATACTTGTAAGGTGTTCGCTATCTTATATTGCCTTACTATCTGTTCACTTAACTATAACGATAGAAAAAGAAAATAATCTTCAATTTTTCTATTTTTTATCATAAAATGGGTAAGCCCACATCAACTTTCCTAATCACACAAGCCCACATATTATTTTATTCTATAGAAAAGATATTTTACGCTTTGGTGTAACAAAGTCTTTTCTATAGAATAAAAAAGCCGCCAAATCATAAGACTATGATTTTTGCGGCTTAGATTACACGAACGCAAAGTGAAAATCATTTTTATTTTGCAAGCAATTCTTCTGCAAGAGCTTCCATATCTGCTACAGTATTTTCTTTCATAACAGATTTAATAGAAACCACTTTATCACAAATAGTAATTTCTTTCATCTGTTCTAAAATACTTTTCATATTTTTGGCTGCAATAGGTGCCCAAGAGCCATTTTCTATCAAGGCAACGGTACGTTTTTGGAAATTTTTGCTTTTTAGGTGATGAAGAAAATCTTCCATGCATGGGAAGATACCACCATCATAAGTTGCAGCAGCAAGTACCATTTTATCATAACGGAAAGCATCCTCTATTGTTTCAGCCATATCATCTCTAGACAAATCAGTAATTACTACCTTTTTAGCTCCTTTTTCTTCCAAAATTTCTTTCATTTTTATTGCTGCTTTTTTTGTATTTCCATGAATAGATGCATAGGCTACCAATACCCCTTCATCTTCTGGTTGATAGCTGCTCCATACATCATATTTTCCAATATAATATTCTAAATTTTCTTTTAAAATAGGTCCATGCAATGGGCAAATCATTGCAATATCAAGTGTTGCTGCCTTTTTCAACAGTGCTTGTACTTGTGCACCATACTTTCCAACAATATTAAAATAATACCTTCTTGCTTCACATGCCCAAGTTTCTTCTGTATCTAATGCACCAAATTTTCCAAATCCATCTGCTGAAAACAAGATTTTTTCAGATTTTTCATAAGATACCATTACCTCTGGCCAATGTACCATAGGCGCCATAACAAAAGTAAGTTCATGCGTTCCTAAATTTAAAGTATCACCTTCTTTTACCAATACAGAATGCTCTGACAAATCAATATCAAAAAATTGATGAATCATCGGAAAAGTTTTTGCATTTCCTACCACTTTCATTTCTGGATATTTCTGTACAAGCGCCTGAATATTAGCAGCATGGTCTGGTTCCATATGAGAAACAATTAAATAATCTACATTTCTTCCAGCCAAGGCTTCATCTAAATTTTTTAACCACTCTTCTTTTCTTCTTGCATCTACAGTATCCATAACAGCTACTTTTTCATCTAAGATAACATAAGAATTATAAGACACACCATTTGGAATAATATATTGGCTTTCAAAAAGATCCAAATCTTTATCATCCGCACCAATATATAAAATAGTATCTGTAATTGTTATATCTTTCATTTTACTGCCCTCCTAATTTTTTAATTTTATAGTATAATATTAAATTATCTTTACTCTAAATCATAATATATAAATAACTCAACACAGGGATTGCCTAAAATGACAATCCCTATTTTCATTCTATAGGAAAGACCTTTTCACACTAAAACATGAAAGTGTCTTCCCATAGAATAAAATAATATGTACAGGGTCTGCCCCAGCAAAGCAAGGATACTCGCGCAAGAAAAAATATATCGCTAAAATAACTTACTTACTAGAAAGGTATTCATCAATTCCTTTTGCAGCAGCTTTTCCCGCTCCCATAGCAAGTATTACAGTTGCAGCACCTGTCACAGCATCTCCCCCTGCAAATACACCTGGTTTACTAGTAGCTCCATTTTCCTCGTTTGCCACAATACATTTTCTACGATTTACATCAAGCCCTTTTGTGGTAGAAGAAATTAACGGGTTAGGAGAAGTTCCCAGAGACATAATAACTGTATCCAACTCTAAATCAAATTCAGACCCTGGAATTTCTACAGGTCTTCTTCTACCAGATTCATCTGGCTCACCTAACTCCATGCGAATACAAGTCATGCCCTTTACCCATCCATTTTCATCTACTAAGATTTCTGTAGGATTTGTCAACAAGTCAAAAATAATTCCTTCTTCTTTTGCATGATGTACTTCTTCTACTCTCGCAGGAAGTTCAGATTCACTTCTTCTATACACAATATGCACTTCCGCTCCAAGCCGAAGGGCTGTTCTTGCTGCATCCATAGCAACATTACCACCACCTACTACTGCAACTTTCTTTCCTTTCATAATAGGTGTATCATATTCTTCTTTAAAAGCTTTCATCAGGTTATTTCTAGTCAAAAATTCATTTGCAGAAAATACACCATTCGCCTGTTCCCCAGGAATTCCCATAAATCTTGGAAGACCTGCACCAGAACCAATAAATACTGCTTCAAATCCTTCTTCTTCCATCAATTCATCAATGGTTCCTGCTTTTCCAATTACTACATTTGTCTCAATTTTAACCCCTAGAGATTTTACATTTTCAATTTCTTTTGCCACTACTTCACTTTTGGGCAAACGAAATTCAGGAATTCCATAAATTAATACGCCGCCTGGTTCATGAAGTGCTTCAAAAATGGTCACATCATATCCCATTTTTGCCAAGTCTCCAGCACAAGTTAATCCTGCTGGACCTGAACCAATGATTGCCACTTTATGAGCCTTTTTCTCTGCTGCTGGTAGAGGTTTTATATTATTCTCTCGCGCCCAATCTGCAGTAAATCGCTCTAATTTTCCAATAGAAACTGGTTCTCCCTTAATTCCTCTAATACATTTTCCTTCACATTGACTTTCTTGTGGACATACACGCCCACAAACTGCAGGAAGGGCACTGGAATTACTAATTATCTGATAAGCTTCTTCAAAATTACCTTCTTTTATCTGAGAAACAAATCCTGGAATATCTATGGCTACAGGACAACCTTTGATACATTGTGCATTTTTACAATTTAAGCATCGTTTTGCCTCTTCCATCGCCTCTTCTTCCTGATATCCAAGACACACCTCTTCAAAATTTGTTGCACGTACCTTTGGCTCCTGCTCTCTAACTGGAACTTTCTTTAACACATCCATTATTTGTCACCTCCACATTGTCCACATCCACCATGATGAGATGCTCCCTCTGTAAGTCTTAATATACTTCTACCTTCTTCTGTTTTATACATCTGCTGACGTTTCATAGCTTGGTCAAAATCCACCAAATGCCCATCAAACTCTGGACCATCCACACAGGCAAATTTCACCTCATCTCCTACAGTTACACGACAAGCACCACACATTCCCGTTCCATCCACCATAATTGGATTTAAAGAGACAATGGTAGGGATTTCTAATTTTTTTGTAAGCAAACAGACAAATTTCATCATAATCATAGGACCAATTGCAATACAAAGGTCATATGTATTTCCAGCCTTTACCAATTCTTCTAGCTGGTTTGTTCCCATTCCATGAAATCCATAACTTCCATCATCTGTTGTAACATAGAGATTTCCAGCTACTTTTTCCATTTCTTCTAATAATATCAATAAATCTTTGGTTTTAGACCCCATAATTACATCACAGTCCACGCCCTGTTCATGAAGCCATTTTACTTGTGGATAGACTGGTGCTGTTCCCACACCACCAGCAATAAATACAATCTTTTTCTGTTTTAATTCTTCTATGGATGTTTTTGTTAATTCAGAAGCACATCCAAGCGGACCTACAAAATCTTGAAAAAAATCTCCTTCTTTTAGTGTTTCCATTCTCTGTGTAGATGCTCCTACAATCTGAAATACTATAGTAACAGTTCCAGCTTCTTTGTTGTAATCACAAATAGTAAGTGGAATCCGCTCACCCTCTTCATCCACTTTTACAATTACAAATTGTCCAGGCAGACAAGATTTTGCTACACGAGGTGCTTTTACATCCATAAGAAAAATCTTTTCTGCTAGTTCTTTCTTTTTTATAATTGGGTACATACTAAAACCTCCACCTACTTCTCTATAATACGTGTTTTCTAAAAACTTTTGTTCTTTCTTCCCATAAACACAAAACTAATTAACTACACTTTCGCGAATATTTAGTAAATGTTATAAGGATATTTTATTTTATACAATTATACAAAAATTCTGTTATATGATATATTTATTAAATTTAAACACGCTCTGTTGTTTATTTTAATATAATTCTATAAAAATTTCAATTACTTTGTTGGATTGTGATAATATAAATGTAACAGTTTAGTTGTTACTTTCTTTCTCAAACATGAAAATTAAAAGGATTGAAACTTGTATTATACAAAATTCAATCCTTATTAGTGATATAACTATCAATTTTTTCTAACTTTTTGATAACAAATAATGACTATTTCGGTTTTCAAAACAGCATATACCCCAGAGGGTGATAAATATTAAACTAAACTTTTTAATAACTCTGTACCCTGTTGTATAATTTTTTGGTATCTTTCTGCGTTTACACTTTTCAGCCATGCTATTTTTCCTGAAATTTCATGGATTGTCTGAGAAGATACAGAACCACCCGAATCATGTAATTTTTGTGCATTATGCATAGAAGCTTTTAATATCTTAACCCATTTCTTGGGAACACCAATTTCTTCATTAATTACAATACCAGTAATATACTGCCGATTGTTTTTTCTTAATATATGGGTTTTTTCTTTTTTCATATGAAAGCCTTCTGCTTCTATAATTTTATTAATACTGTTCAAAAAACTTCCAATGGCTAAATGCTCAATGTCTCCCATATAGCTAAAACTCATATCATCTGCATATCTTGTATAAGTAATTCCTAACTTTTGGCATAAACCATTCATCCGCTTATCCATATTTCTACATATAATATTTGTAATCATAGGACTTGCGGGAGAACCTTGAGGCAGTATTCTATCAGAGGTCTTAATATATTTAATTTCTCCTTTTATTTCAAGTGGCATTCTTTCACAGTAAGTGCAAAGCATAGCAAGCAGTGATGCTATATATCCTGAATAACCAAAAGACTGATATAAGCCCCTGACACGTTCAAATGTAATCGTAGGGAAAAAGTTCTCCAAATCAATATTAATCAATAAATCAGGGCTTGTGTTATGTACTTTTGCACCTGTAAGAATAGATCTTGATTTCACAAATCCATGAGACAAATCAGAGACTTCTATTTTTTGTAGTATCTCTTCTAATATTTTTCTCTGTGCCATTTTGAGTTGTGTTTTAGGTGCAGCGATTTGGCGCATTCCACCACTTTTTTTGGGGATATCAAACCGATAATAATTGTCAAATGTAACGACATCTCTATGGTATACCAAATAACGCAATGTTTTGTATTCTATTTGCAAAAATTCTGCAAGCTCCTTATCTGTTTCTATGATAGGCATTTGATTTTCTTGTAATTTTTGCACATCTGTTTCTTTTTTTCCTAACAGACTAGAATAGCCTTTGCCAATAAATATAATATTCTCTGCTTTTCTTTTCTTCCATGCCTCAGATTTTAACTGTTTTTGACGTTCTCTTTCTGCTTTTCTCTCTGCCCGTCTGGCTATGGATTCTTTCATAATTTCCTGAGCGACAACCGCACGGATTCTCTCATAATCCCAAGTACCTTGATATTCTTTTTTCAAGTGAGAAAGTTTTATTTCAATTTCCCGTTTTTCTTGATATACATTTGATATTTTTTCAGAAAGTTTTTGAAATTCATCCAATAACTTTTTCCTGTTTTCAAAGTCTTGTTCTGTTTCATTCTCTTGGCGCTCGTAGGGGGTTGGCAAATTGTTTGGCCAAAACCCATATTCCTGCATTTTCATAAAGGTAAATTCTTTTTTACCCATATTATTTACTAGATTTCTATATTCGGCTTTCGTATCCATTATAGCAACATCTCCATAATATCATTGATTTTATATTCCTTCTCATATTCCAAATTTTTTAGCTTTAGCAGTTTAAAAGAAGCGACATAAAGCGCAAGAATATGTGCGCAAGGTTCAGAAAGATTTCTCTCACCTCTTTTGAATTTTTGACAACTGCAATTTATCTTTGTAATTTGTCCATCTTGGTCAATGACAATTTCTGTTTCATTATAAGGCAGCCTGTCATTTTCCTTGTAAGTTGTTGTGAATATAAATTCCTGTTTATGTGTATATCTTACCTTCATATTGTCAAAGGTAAGTTTGTTGTATTTTTGTACATCCATTTCAATGTTAGAGACTTCATAAAGCTCTTCTGGAATTGGGGCATTGCATAAGTGCCGGAAACGTACTTTGTCATTGATGAGATCAAAATAACCTTCCCCTCGTCGAAACAGCATACCAATACCAGCTTTTACTCTATCACTTTTTTGACTTGGAAGATAATCAGAAATTTCCTCCATAGATAAACAGCGTTTCTCTTTTAATAATTTATAAATGTCCTTATAACAGCCTTCACCTGTAAATCCTGCCATAATATTAAATGCAGTTCCTTTTACCCAGTCATTAGAAGACCATGCAGAGAAACCAACTGTCATTTGCATGGTTCCCATATCAGCGCGAATGAATTGAGGCATTCCAAATCCTAAAATACGCACATAAAATGCCTTTGATAAGGGAATTAATTTTTCAATTACCAGCCAACGTCTTCTACCCCAGATTTTTTCTTCTCTTCTTTGTTTACCTTTATAGATAGCATTTAAAGTAAGAACTGTTCCAAAAGGTTCAAATATAATCTGTACTCTTTGTTCAGGCTCTAAAATCCATTTCATGTAACGTGGGCTTTTCTTTTCTTTATGCTTTCTTAAAAATGCACATATATCATACATATCAGAAGGAGAAAGCTCTAATTCAATTCCTGATAAGGCTGCTGCTGAAGATACTTGGTTAAAGCCCTTAATCCAAGTCTCAGGCAAATCAATTTTTTTCTCTACATATTCTGGCACAATGTCATTGTCTATGGTAAAGCCCTCTGGATTGACAGATAATGTAACATCTGTATAGCTTCTAAATCTCTGCATTTCTTTTTCTAATTTAGCAGAAAAGTCAATATTTGTTGTTCCTAATTTTGGTGTCTGCAATAAATCAAATTCATTCATAGCCACAGACAGACAACCATAAATAGATTCATCAATGGAAAATGCCTCAAAGGAAACTTGGTCGTTATGTACAGTAATTACAGGGTCCAATACAAACCATAAACTATAATCTCTGTTCTTTATAAATTTCCAAAAGTCCCGTTCAATTTTATAATAATCCTTCCATGCATCATACTGGTCAATTTGCTTTTGCAAATTTCTTTGTATATTTAATAATTGGTTGATTTGATTATTTTTATGTGACAGTTCAGAATCACAAGAGTCCATTTCTTTCTTTAAAGCTTCTCTTACCTTTGGCACATACTCTTTGTGCGCTTTTACACGTCGGTCGATTTCTTCATCAAGCCATGCAAAATAATCAGTTCTTTCTTTTGATTTCTTTCTTGTATCAGAAATAACAATTTCTCTTAACATAAGCATGGCATCACGGAACAATAAAGGATGCTTTAATTTCCCACAAAAAGAAACTTTTTCATCACGGGATAAGTCAGGAC
>CAJUHG010000083.1 GCA_910586005.1 uncultured Lachnospiraceae bacterium
GTGGCGGGTGATGCAGTACACATTGGAGATACCATTATTCTTCCATTGATAGAAGTTTCCTTTGGAGTGGCGGCAGGTGCATTTTGCCAAGATAAAAAAAATAATGCAGCGGGTGGATTGGGAGGAAAAATGTCTCCAAGTGCTGTACTAGTAATTCAAAATGGAACTACTAAATTGGTAAATGTTAAAAATCAAGATAGTATTACTAAGATTTTAGATATGGTTCCAGATTTAGTAAATAAATTTACAAGTAAAGCATCAGAAAAAGAAAAAGGAGATAAAGATGCCAGAGATGCTGCTGCACAAGAATTGGCAGAAAAGTTAAATGTGCCAGCAGATGAAAAGGAATAAGTTAAGGGACTTTTTTATAAGAAAAAGCATATATTACTACTAATATATGCTTTTTCTGGTGATAGCATGAAACGGCTTATCGGCTTTATTTTATTTTGGATAGCGGTAGGAATGGCAATTATGATGTTTTTGCCAAATGAAATATGGGGGATATTGATTATATTTATATTGCTGTTACTAGGATATAATTTGTTTTGCTGTTAGAGAATATTTTTTATATGATAGAAAAGTGTGCATATTGATTTTTCTTCTATTAAGAAGATATTTTCATACTTTGGTGAGACAAGGTCTTTCTCATAGGTTCCTATAGAAGAAAAAGAGCAGCATATTAGTAGTATTACTAATATATTGCTCTTCTTCATTCATAATAATAGAAAGCAAGAATCCTTGTTATGCTTATAAGTTTGTCCGCTTTTTAATATTCCTAAGCACGTTCTACTTTTCCGCTTCTTAAACAAGAAGTACAAACATACATCTTTTTAGCAGCTCCATTTACTTTACATCTTACAGATTTAATATTAGATTTCCACATTTTGTTAGATCTTCTATGAGAATGGCTGACTTTCTTTCCAAAATGTGCAGCTTTTCCACATACACTACATTTTGCCATAATTGCACCTCCTTGCAATTTACTAAACCCATATTAGGATGGGCTCACAACAAGGCTATTTTAGCAGAAAGAAGGATACAATGCAAGTGAAAAATGAATTTTTTCTAAAAAGAGAAATTATATGTTTCATTTTTCAAAAAAAACGGTTATAATATATTAATATCATTGTGTAAAATCAGATATCTTAGTAAGAAAATATCTTAGTAATAAACAGGAGGAAATATGGAGGTATATTTATGAAAGGAAAAATAGACACCCAATATGGCAAGGTGTTGATTGATACAGATGTGATTGCAATTTATGCAGGTTCTGTGGCAGTAGAGTGTTTTGGAATTGTAGGCATGGCTGCTGTAAATATGAAAGATGGG
Source organism: uncultured Lachnospiraceae bacterium (assembly GCA_910586005.1). Lineage (GTDB taxonomy): Bacteria > Bacillota > Clostridia > Lachnospirales > Lachnospiraceae > Petralouisia. Next base: position 1,330 of record CAJUHG010000083.1, read on the forward strand.
TTAGTAAGGCTTTTGAAGCGTGATTATTTGAATCATGGAATAAATGTTACATTAAAAGATAATAAAATTACATTAGATTTTCATGTGATTGTTTCTTATGGGGTTAGTATCTCTACTGTTTCTGATAACCTGATCAGCACCGTAAAATATCAGGTAGAAGAATTTACTGGTATAGAAATCGAGAAAATCAACATCTTTGTTGAAGGTGTCAGAGTGATTGATTAAGGAGGAAATGAAAGTGGCGATAACTACAATAGATGCACCAATGCTTGCAAAAATGTTTTTGGCGGGAGCAAAGAATCTAGAAGCAAAAAAAGAATGGATTAATGAATTAAATGTATTTCCTGTACCAGATGGTGATACAGGAACAAATATGACGATGACAATTATGGCAGCAGCAACAGAAGTTAGTAATTTAGGAGAAACTTTGAGTATGTCATCTTTGGCAAAGGCCATTTCCTCTGGTTCCTTACGAGGAGCAAGGGGTAATTCTGGTGTTATTTTATCACAGTTATTCCGAGGATTTACAAAGGGTATTAGCAAGTATGAAGTGATAGATGTAGTCATTTTATGTGATGCTCTGCAAAAGGCAGTGGAGACTGCATATAAGGCAGTTATGAAACCAAAAGAAGGAACAATTTTAACAGTTGCCAAAGGTAGTGCAGATAAGGCATTAGAATTGATAGGAGAAACAGACGATCTTGTAGAATTTATAGATGCTATTATCAAAGAAGCGGATTATGTACTAAGTCAAACACCTGAGATGCTTCCTGTATTAAAACAAGCAGGAGTTGTGGATTCTGGAGGTCAAGGACTTGTGACTGTATTAAAAGGTGCATATGATGCATTAATTGGAAAAGAGATTGATTATACCATTAAAACTTCTGATACCCAAAGTGGTGTAATAAAGATTTCTCAACAGACAGAACAGGATATTAAGTTTGGCTATTGTACAGAATTTATTGTTGTATTAAATCAACCATTAGAAGAAAAAGAGGAAATAAGTTTAAAATCTTATTTAGAATCCATTGGAGATTCCATTGTAGTGGTTGCAGATGAGGAAATTACCAAGGTTCATGTACATACTAATGATCCTGGACTTGCAATTCAAAGGGCATTGGAGTACGGTTCTTTAAGTAAAATTAAGATTGACAATATGAGAGAAGAGCACCAAGAAAAGTTAATTAAAGATGCTGAGAAAGCTGCAGAGGAGCAAAAAAAGGCTGATGAGAAAAAACGTTTGGAAAAGGCAGCATTAAAAGAAGCACAAAAGGCACCTAAAAAGGATATGGGATTTATTTCTGTTTCTATTGGGGAAGGAATTAATGAAATTTTTAAAGGTCTTGGTGTAGATTATATTATTTCTGGCGGGCAAACAATGAATCCAAGTACAGAAGATATGCTCAATGCTATTGAAGAAGTAAATGCAGATAATATTTTTATTTTGCCAAATAATAAAAATATTATTTTGGCAGCTAATCAAGCAGCCTCTCTGATAGAAGAAAAAAATATATTTGTTATTCCAAGTAAGACTGTACCACAGGGGATTACTGCACTGATTAATTTTATGCCAGACAGTAGTGCAAAAGAAAATGCAACGCGTATGACAGAGGAATTGAAAAATGTAAAAACAGGGCAAGTAACTTATGCAGTTCGTGACACATTAATTGATGACAAATCCATTAGACAAGGCGATTATATGGGAGTGGGAGATAGTTCCATTCTTGCGGTGGGAAAAGATATGAAAAGTGTTATTCAGGAAATGGTTGCACAATTAGTGGATGAGGAATCAGCAATTATCAGTATATATTATGGACAGGAAATAGAAGAATCATCAGCAGAGCAGTTAGGAAAAGAGTTAGAAGAGACATATCCTGATTGTGAAGTGGAAATACATTATGGTGGACAGCCCATTTATTATTATATAATCTCTGTAGAATAGAAAATAGCGTTGTCTCTTGAGGAAATACGAGGACTGAAGAAACGCAACCATAGAAAGAAAGGAGATGCTACTAGACAAAATATACAGAAGTATATTTGTCCCTATTTTTAGTAGCAGCAATCCCGTGGATCAGACATCTAATATTGGAACCTTAAAAGGGATTGGTGCAAAAACAGAACAATTATTTCATAATTTAGGAGTATACACGATTGGTGATATACTCCTTCATTATCCTAAAAATTATACTAAATTACCACCAATCACCCCTCTAGCAGAAGTACCAGAACTTTTAAAGGCAGAAACATTAGAAAGACAAAAAAGTACAGAAGTAATGGCAGCGATTGCAGCGCGAATAGACCATGCACCTCAAGTACGAACTTCTAAAACTATGCAGGTGACTTTTCTTATTTTGCAGGAACAAAGTGTAAAAGTAGAATTTGTTTGGTTTCATATGCCTTATTTAAAAAATACTTTGAAATTTGGAGAATGGTTTATATTTCTTGGAAAGATTAGTAGAAAGGGAAAAAATTACCATATGGGACAGCCTGAAATATGGTTGCCTGAAAAATATCAATCTATGCAAAAATGTTTATGGCCTTGTTATCCTCTTACTGCCGGACTAGGAAAGAATAAAATTTCTCAAACCATAAAAAAAGTTTTAGAAGAATTAGATTTATCTGTTGATTATCTTCCAGAAGATATTAGGATGCGGCGTCAATTAGCAGAATATAATTTTGCTTTGGAAAATATTCATTTTCCAGAGAAGGAGGAGGCATTAGAACAAGCGAGAAAACGTTTGATTTTTGATGAATTTTTTCAATTTATTTTAGCGGCTGGAATGCAGAAAGAGCAAATGGAAGAGATAGTAAATGATTTTAAATTTCTTCCTTTCAAGGATGAAAAATTATTAGATAGTAATAGTTATAAGAAAGAATATTTAGATGATAGTAATAGTGGCGAGAAAGAATATAGGAAAAACAATTCTCTTCTTTGGGCGGATCAGGTAATGGAACATTTACCATATAAATTGACAGGAGCACAGAAACGTACTTTACAAGAAATTCGTCAGGATTTGCGAGGCAGAAAAGTTATGCAACGACTGGTACAAGGGGATGTTGGTTCTGGAAAGACAATTATTGCTTTTTTGGCGATGTTGGATGCTTCACAAGCAGGATATCAATCTGCACTTATGGCTCCTACAGAAGTATTAGCAATGCAACACTACCAAACTTTTACAGCGTTATGTGAACAAAACAATTTACAAATTCCAATTCTTCTTTTAACAGGTTCTTTAACACAAAAGGAAAAGCGTCGCACTTATGAGCGAATGCAATTATATGCAAATGCAATAATTATTGGTACACATGCCTTAATCCAAGATCGAGCACTCTATGATAATCTTGCATTGGTAATTACAGATGAACAACACAGATTTGGTGTAAAGCAGCGAGAATCTTTCTTTTACAAAGGTTCTCAGCCTCACGTTTTGGTTATGAGTGCTACACCTATTCCGCGAACGCTTGCTATTATTTTATATGGAGATTTAGATATTTCTGTGATTGATGAAGTACCAGCGAAGAGATTACCAGTAAAAAGCTGTGTAGTGGGAAAACAATCTCGCAGTACTTCTTATGAATTTTTAAGAAAAGAAATTGCTTTGGGTCATCAAGTATATGTTATTTGCCCTTTAGTAGAAGAAAGTGAAGGATTAGATGTAGAGAATGTTACAGACTATACGCAGACTTTAAAAGAACAGCTTCCATCAGAAATTGTTGTAGAATATCTGCATGGAAAAATGAAATCAGGTAGAAAAAATTTGATTATGGAACAATTTGCAAGAAATGAAATACAAGTTTTAGTGTCTACAACAGTAATAGAGGTTGGTGTTAATGTGCCAAATGCTACTGTTATAATGATTGAAGATGCACAGCGTTTTGGTCTAGCCCAGCTTCATCAATTACGAGGACGTGTGGGAAGAGGAGATGCACAATCCTATTGTATTATGATTAATACTTCAGATTCTGAAAAATCTAAAAAAAGACTAGAAATCTTAAAAAAATCCAATGATGGATTTTTTATAGCAGGAGAGGACTTAAAATTAAGAGGGCCTGGAGATTTTTTTGGCATTCGTCAGAGTGGGCTTTTAGAATTTAAATTAGGAGATATTTATCAAAATGCTGACTTGTTAAAACAGGCTTCTGAGGAAGCAAATTTACTTTTATCAGAGGATAAACAACTAAAGGCACCAGAACATAAAAAACTGAAAGAACAAATGCAACTTTACTTAGACAAACAAATAGAAATTGTAAATTTGTAAAATTAATTATGATACAGATTATGTATTTTGTAAAACAGATGAAAATACCCAGATTCTTCTAAATAGAAGAATCTGGGTATTCTTTGCCTGTATTTTACAGATACATTTTTGGCAAAGGATAAAATCACATAAACAAATTTTCCTATTTTACATGTCTATGCTTCACTCCAAAAACACCAAAAATTTTCTTGAAAAATTCCTAATAATAAAATATTTTAGAATTTTTATTTACCAGACATCTGTTTTTCTTGGGCTTCAATCATTTTTTTAACCATATAACCACCAACAGAACCATTCTGTCTAGAAGTTAAATCTCCATTATAACCGTTCTTCAAAGGTACACCAATTTCGTTTGCAACTTCAAATTTGAATTTATCCAATGCACTTTTTGCTTCTGGTACTACCGCTTTGTTAGATGAATTAGACATATTGTTACCTCCTGTTGTCTTTTGTTTTTGATTTTTTATCATTCTTTTGTAATTTTGTTTTGTAACTTCATGTTACAACCATATTATATGCAAAGAAAACAGAATTAGACATGTATTTTTTTCCAATTTTGAAAAAATTCATTATGTCTTAGGATTCTCCAATTAACTGAATTTTGGTAATATCAGGAGAGGCCACGAGGGAATAATTGGTATAATATACTACAAATCCAGGCTTACTGCCATTGGGTTTTTTAACATGTTTTTTTTCTAAATAGTCAATTTCTACCTTGTCATTTTCTCTACCTTTCGAATAGTAAGCAGCTAATCGTCCTGCTTCTTCAAAGGTACGGTCTGGAAGTTCTTCTCCATTTGTTTTAACGACTACATGAGAACCTGGAATCCCCTTAGCGTGAAACCACCAATCGTTTCCAACAGCAAATTTAAAAGTAAGTTCCTCATTTTGATAATTGTTTTTTCCAACATAAATATGATAACCATCAGAGGAAATATAATGGAAAGGTTTACTTTTAACTTTTTGTTTTTTTCCTGTAGATTTTCGTTTGATATAGCCAAACTGTATTAATTCTTCTTTAATTTGTGTTAAATCATCTTCAGAAACAGCAATATCTAAGGAAGTAGAAATAGATTCTAAATGAAGAATTTCTTCTTGTGTTTCTTTGGTCAATTCAGATAATGCCTCATAGGTACGTTTTAATTTATTGTACTTATCAAAATATTTTTGAGCATTTTCTTGTGGTGTAAGCTGAGCATCCAATGGGATTGTAATTATTTCATTTGTATAATAATTCAATGCCTCTAATTTTTTTGCACCTTCTTCTAGACCATATCCATAAGTATGAATCAATTCTCCATATACTTTGTATTTCTCACGTTTTTCTGTATCTTTTAATTGTTTTAATTGTAAATCATATTTTTTCCGGCTTCTCTCTAATATAGTATTTACTACTTTTCGCAAATCTACCGATTTTTGGCGGATTCTAGTATAAATATTTTTTGCAGCATAAAAAGTTTCTAGTACCTCAGAAATAGAGGCATATTTTGTCAGAGTATAATCAGAATATTGATTTAATTGCACTGCTGCAAAATCAATAGGTTCTTTTCCATTCTTTATAATGTTAGGAAAAAATCTGCCTTCTTTTATATCTTCCATCATCCAAGAAAAATGATGGAACAAATGTAATTTTTCTTCTTCTGACAATGCAGCGATGGAACAGTCGCCATCAATAGAAGCGCGAAAACAAAGTTCTGAAGCTATCACAGGACTAATTCCTTTATAAGTAGTATAAATTGATTTCATGGTAGAAATTGGTTTGGAATATACGCTTTCAAAAAAAGATTCCTGTGTTGCTTCCAGTGGATTTTCTTTTTCTTGGGTTTCTGGTATAAAATAAGTTCTTCCTGGTAAAACTTCCCGAACAGAACTAATCTGAGCAGAAATATGCTTAATACTATCAATAATAATATTATCTTCTTTACAGAAAATAATATTACTATGTTTGCCCATAACTTCCACAATTAATCTTTTCTCACAAAGATCTCCAAGTTCATTAAAATGTTCAATTTCAAAATTAATAATACGTTCCATCTGAGGTTGGTAGATACGAGTAATTTTTCCATTTGCAATATGTTTTCGCAACAACATACAAAAATTTGGAGCCGTCATTGGACTAGGCTTGTTGTTTTGTGTAAGATAAATAAGCGGCAAGGAAGCACTTGCAGATAATACTAAGCGCACTTGACCTTTGTTTCCTTTTATCGTTAATAAGAGTTCATCATTTTCTGGTTGTGCAATTTTGCTAATTCTTCCATTTATGATTGTCTCGTTTAATTCTTTTACTAAATTTGCAATTACGATTCCATCAAATGCCATAATAATTCTCCTTTTTCTATCTATATCTGTTATTAAAAAACAAGGATTTCTCTGTATTAAGAGTATACACTAATTAGAAGTGTTTAGCATTAAGAAGTTTAAAAAATTTCATAAGATGAAACTTTATGAAACATTAGTAAACCTGAAAGATTAGGCTTGATAAATAAAGAAGCTATCTTTATACTAAAGAAAGAGAGAAAAGAGAGGAATGTCCATATGAAGTATTATCTAGCGCCTTTAGAAGGTATTACCACTTATATATATAGAAATGCATATCATAAAATTTTTCATCCTATGGATAAATATTTTACGCCCTTTATTGTCCCTAAAAGCAAGAAAGGTATGAGTAGTAGAGAACGCAATGATATTTTACCAGAACATAATAAAGGGTTGTACGTAGTGCCACAGCTTTTGACAAATCAAGCAGAAGATTTTATTCAGACAGCCAAGGTTCTAATGGAATATGGATATCAGGAGATAAATCTAAATTTAGGGTGTCCTTCTGGAACTGTAGTGGCCAAGAAGAAGGGAGCAGGTTTTTTAGCGCAACCTATAGAATTGAAAAAGTTTTTGGATGAAATTTTTTCACAGCTTACGATTTCTATTTCTATTAAGACGAGACTTGGAATGGAAGAGGCACAAGAATTTGAATCTCTTTTAAAAATTTTCAATCAGTATCCTTTGAAAGAAATTATTATTCATCCAAGAGTTCGAGCAGATTACTATAAAAATATGCCCAATATGTTAGCATTTCGCAGTGCATTTGAAAGAAGTTGTAATTCTGTTTGTTATAATGGTAATATTTTTTCTGACAGAGATTTTGCAATTTTATGCAAGAATTTTCCTGAATTATCCTCTGTTATGTTGGGACGAGGAGTCATTGCAAATCCTAATATATGTACAGAATGTGAAGAAATGTATTTTTTGCAAACAGAAAGTAAATCGAAAAAGGGAAAAGACCAAAGAGAAAATTTAAAGATACAAGAAACATATTTTATGCAAATACAAGAGAAATCGAGAGAGCTGCAATCTCAAAAAGAAAAACTAGCTAATAAAAAAGAGCAGTTCAAAGAGTTTCATGCACAAATTTATGAAGAATATCAGAGAGTTCTCTCTGGTGAGCGTAATGTGTTATTTAAAATGAAAGAGATATGGTCTTATATGGTTCAGTCTTTTTCTAATTATGAAATCTATGAGAAAAAAATAAAGAAATCAGAATCACTAAGAAATTATAAAGCAGTAATAAATGCATTGTTTCGAGAACAGGAGGTCATTGATAATGGAAGATTTTCGTTTTAAGGTAAATCTGGGTGGTATGATTGAGATATTATCAGACCATCTTTACAGTAGTCCAGATGTGTATATTAGAGAGTTGTTGCAGAATGCAGTGGATGCTATTATTGGAAGAAGAAAGATACAGGGAGAAGAAATAGAAGGTGCCATTACACTAGAAATAGAAGAAGGAAAACGGCTGATATTTACAGATAATGGACAAGGTCTTACAGAAGAGGAAATCCATCAGTTTTTAGCAATTATTGGAGAATCTTCAAAACGTGGATTAGAAGATAAAGAGTTGCGAACAGATTATATTGGCCGGTTTGGAATTGGTTTGTTGTCTTGTTTTATGGTTTCAGATGAAATTTGTATGATTACAAAATCATGTAGAAGGGAAAATGCACCCACATTAGAATGGAAGGGAAAACCAGATGGAACTTATAGTATAGAAGTACTGCAAGATAGTCTGCTGCAAACTTCTGGAACAAAAGTAATTTTATTTGCAAAAAATGGAATGGAGGAATATTTCACAAAAGAGAAGATTGAAAGTCTACTTACTTATTATGGATTACTATTACCATTTCCTATTGTAATCAAACAAAAAGAAGAAGAGAAACAAATTAATCCCACGTATCTTCCTTGGGAAGGGCGTACCACAAATAAACAAGAATTATTATTATTTGGACAAATGATATTTGGGGAACAATTTTTTGACTGTGTAACTTTCCAATCAGAAGAGGGAAATGTGTCTGGAGTAGCTTATATTTTAAATTATCCAGTATTACCTTCTGCTAAGACTAATCATCGTATTTATCTAAAACATATGATGCTGACAGAAAAAGGAGATAATTTAATTCCTGATTGGGCAGTATTTACAAAATGCATTGTACATACTACAGATTTAAGACCCACTGCTTCTAGAGAAGGATTTTATGTGGATGAAGTATTGTTATCTGCAAAGGAAACGATTGAAAATAATTTAATCGATTACATAGATGATTTATCAGGTAGTTATCCAAAAATGTTTGAACATTTTTTTCAGATTCATCATTTGACTTTAATGTCTCTTGCATTGGCAAACTCTAAGTTATTTGAAACTTTAATTGATTATTTTGAATTTGAGACTACAAAAGGAATGATGACAGGATTTGATTTGCGGACTTGTGGAGAAACACTTGTTTATGCGCCCACCAGAGAAAAATATAAACAATTATCTCAATTATTTTTTTCACAGGGGCAATTATTAATTAATGTTTCCTATGTGCATGCACTGGATTTACTGACAAGATTGGGAAATGTATTTGAAATTAAAGTTAGTGCAGTAGAAGATTGGGAAATTGAAGATTTAATGAAGGATTTATCTCCAGAAGATCAAGACCAAAGTTTTGATTTTTTAAAAAAGGCTAATCGTATCTTAAAAAATCATGATTGTCAGGCAGAATTAAAGTATTTTTCTCCACCTCATCAACCTACTTTTTATTTGATTGATGAAAATACAATATTAAGCCGCCAAATTGCAGCCTCTAGAGCAAAGGCAAATTCTATATTTTTTCAAATGTTAGATGCATTTGCAGCAGATCTATCAAACAATATGATATGCTCCCTTCTAGGTAGACAAGTGAAATAATAAAAACTTGTTACTTAG
>CAJUHG010000084.1 GCA_910586005.1 uncultured Lachnospiraceae bacterium
GACAGGTATATTATGTTTCTATAAACAGATAAAGTGTTTCATAATTCATTTTTTACAACATTTTGTCATCTTCTTCCTTTAATTCTTCTAACAATTCCCTATTCTCTTTTAGATTTTTTTTAATTGCCTTACAATGTTCCAAACGATACACCGTTGGAATACATCCAATATGTTTTTTAAAAGCCTTTGAAAAAACGATAGCATTTTGATAACCACAAGAGTATGCAACATTTTCAATCGATAACTTTGTAACACTTAAAAGTTCTTTCGCTCTAGAAATTCTAAACCTTGTTAAAAATTCTTGGGGCGACATTTGAAGGCTGCTTTTGAAAAGTTTGTATAGATAACTGCGATTCACACATAAATGATTTGCAATATCTGTAACTTTTATTTGAGAAGAATAATGATTTCTAATATAACTAATTGCTCGTTCAATATAAAAATTTTCCATAGATTCTGCATTTTCCTCAATTACCACATTCCTAGATAACACCTCAAAAAAACTATATAGAAGACTTTGCAAGCGATACTGACTGGTAATGGAACCATCTTGACATTTTAACATTTGAAAAATAAGCTGTTTTAATTCTTTCCCTTGATTTGAACGAAAAGTAAGCTGCCTGCTGTTTAATCCTAAATCTTCAAGATATTCTTTGGCATATCTACCAGAAAAACCAACCCAAAGATAGCTCCAAGGTTCCTCCTTGTCTGCTTGATAATAAGTCAATACCTCTGGTTCAATTAAAAATCCCTCTCCAGATCCAAGATAATATTTATGTTCTCCTACCTGATAAAATCCTTTTCCATCCATAATATAATGAATCAAATAATTTGGCCGTGCAGCTGGACCAAATCCATGCAGAGGTCCACACTGTGCATAGCCACAAAAACAAATAAACAAATCCTTAAATTTTGACTCTGACAATTCTAAAACATATGCATTTTCCATGTCTTAACTATGTATAAAATTTGTAGATATTTTTGGCTCTTTTTCAGGAAGTGGTATTCCTGAATTTCTGCCTGCTTCTTGACATTTCAGCATATATGTCATATTTTTTCCAAGCACACGCATGGTATAAAGTCCCTCTCCGTCCTGAAGGACTTCTTCTGGCTTTGTTCCATGAACCATATTCCAGTATCTTGAAGATACCACTGGCATTTCCTGAATCGTAAAATATTTGTTTATCTGGTCGAAAGCAGCTGTAGTGCCCGCTCTTCTAGCTGACAAAACAGCTGCAGCTGGTTTCATATAAAATGCCCGATTTCCATTTCCACATGTTTCTGAATAAAATAATCTGTCCATCAAAGAGGTGATATTTCCACTAGCAGCAGCATAATGGACTGGTGTTCCAAAAATAAAACCATCTGCCTGCAAGGCTTTTTCTCTTATCTCATTTACAATATCATGAAATACACATTTCCCAGATCTAGCGCAAGTTCCACAAGCAATGCATCCTCCAATAGGTTTATCTCCAATCCAAATTATTTCTGTTTCAATATCTTCTTTCTTTAGAGTATTTGCAACTTCTAAAAGAGCTGTGTAGGTACATCCTTTTTCATGGGGACTTCCATTTATTAACAAAACTTTCATATTTTTTCCTCCATTCTTTTCTTCTAAATTATATTATGATACAAAATATTGACTTAATCAATATTTTTTCCTCACCAATATTTTTACCTTCTTTGAAACTGCTCGGCTTCACAGGCACGTTCAGATATTTTACAAGCAAATGCTACATTGATTCTTATATTAAATTCGCCTAAAAAGAATGATAGGGGTCAGATAAATTTTACTGAAATAAAATTTTTCTGTACCCCTACGACTTCAATAATATTAAATTAGAGATTCTACTTATACACTATTCTTAGCTATTTTATTTCTGCCTTCCATAAACCATGAAGATTACAATATTCATATGCTGCTACTGCTTTATCACCAGAAGATAGTTGAAATTCAGCTTCTGGTTTTTGTCCAGGAGAAAGCTTTTTCAAGATTCCACCTTGTTCTGTCTCTAAATAAATCCACATAATGTAATGTTCTTCTAACATTGGATGCTCTAGCTCTCCAACTTTTACTACAATTTTATCACCACTTTTTTCTATTACTGGAACATGTTTTTCTCCAGAAGCATCTGTAGTATTTGCCTTCAATTCTTGAAATTTTTTCTCACACGCATGTTCTCCTGGAACAATTTCCATAGCAATACTTAGGCATTCCTTACACTTAAAAAAATTCATAATTTCCTCCATTCCATGCACTTTTTCTGCAATATAAGTAATTCATAAAAAACATTTTTTACTTTTTGGCAAAAATGTTGTCTTGATTTTATTAATACATATCTAGCATGTCCACATCTTATAAATATATGTATATAAAGGATTAGCACAATCTATGTGGATTTTTCTTTTCTTCTATAGGAAAGACCTTATCACTAGAAAATGCCTTCCTATAGAAGAAAAAATAATATATAGACTGATGTGAGTTTATCCACTTTTGTTTCTTATCATTTTTAAATTATATTAATTCTGCGATTCTGGTAACACCCACATAAATTTCAGAAATCTTATACCAAGTCGCATAATCCACCACACCTGTTTGAGGTAATCCAAATACAGACTGAAATCTCCGAACAGCAGTCTGTGTTGCAGGCCCAAAAGAGCCATCTGCTGTAATTCTTGGAATAGAAGTATACACTTGAGCAATACGATTTAATTGTTCCTGCATTTGACGAACTTTGGCTCCACTAGAACCCAATTGCAGATTTTCTCGTGGCCAAGATGCTGGTATACCAGAGATTTCTTCTGCTTCATTGATGTACATATCACTCCCATAATAATAACGTATAATCTCAATCGCACTATAATTCTGATCTCCTAAATATTTAGATCCCCACTGACTTAACCAGTTTGGACAAGTAACTCTTTGACCATCACAATATTGTGTTAAAATTGGTTGTTTTACATTTGGTCTAGATAGGAAATTAGAAAACATTTCATCTACTACTTGGGAAATACTAGCAAAATAATTTCTTCCATATACCCATTTATGATCATATGCAGTAGAAGATGTAATTGTAAAATCATAGCCTTTATTTCGGTACCACTTCGTTGTCAATCATTCAGGATGAAAGCAAAAAGTCATCAAAACTATTTTTAAAATAAATAACTATTTTTTCTTTGGTTATATCAATATGTTCAATCAGTTTATTTACTAGTACTCGTTTTGTAGGAATATCAGCATAAAGAAAAATTTCACGCCAAGTTGGAATATTACTTTTGATATTTTCTAAATTCTCTGTTGTAACAAAAGTATTCTTTAAATCTGTTTCTTTTTCCTGCACAATTTTTCTTTGTTTTTTTTCTTTCTCTCTCTGTTTATCAATCATATAAACTAAATCTTTTAATTTAAGGGGATATTCTCCAGTGATAGCCTCTGGGATATGTTCTTCCATCACATGAATACCATATCTAATTTTTTCAAGTTCTTTTTGTGCCACTTTTAAATTCTGTTCTTTTTTTTGTTTCTCTTTTTGCTTGCTTTCTTTCATCTGTTGAAAGATATTTTCATTTTTTTGCAATTTACTGATATATTCTGCCAATATTTCATAGACCATAGCCTCAATGATATCTGCTCGAAACTGTTTCGTCTTGTTATGAGGAACTCCTTGCCATGCATTTTGACATTTGTAAATGGCCCTCTTACTGCTCCTGCGTTCTCCTGTATCTTTGATGGTCCAGTAATTATATTTGCTGCCATTTACCATCTTATAGCCACAATAACCACAATATAAAATATCTATCAAAGATAACATACCATCATTTCGTTTGATAATTGTTACCTTTTGATTTTCCAATGATTTTGTATACTTATGGCACCTTTGTTCCCGTTTTTTTTGCACCTCTTTCCAAATGGTTTCCTCAATAATTATAAGATCTGCATTTGCTTTTTTAGAAAGAATCCATTCCTCACTATTTAAACTATGATGTCTGCCATTTAAACTTTCTCTGCGATTATAAGAAGTATAACCCGCATAGATAGGATTTGTTAGAATACTAGTAATGGTTCCACTTTTCCAGACATCTGTTGGGGCAAGTGTTTGATATCTATCATCTGTATTCAAGGTATTAGCAATTTTAGCTGAACCATATTCTTTATTCAAAGATAGCTCATAGATATGTTTCACTACTTCTGCTTGTTCAGGATATATCACTAAATGTTTCAAAGCTCGTCCATGCTTACTAATTTCCCCTGAGTGTTCTAATATATAACCATATGGAGCTTTACCACCCATAAATTTTCCTTCCAGAACTAATTTTTTAGCGGTATCTTTTACTCTCATCCCTGTGTCTGCACTGCTTTTTTGTGCATTGCCATATCTTAATGCCAACATCATCTGACCCATAATATCATTGCTTTCTGGAGAAATACATCCATCTTTTACCGTATAGATATCCACACCAAGACTTTTTAAAGACATAATATAACCACCAATTTCCCACATCCTGCGACCTATGCGGTCATCCTTATATACAACTAGTATATTATATTCTTGATTTTGGGCATCCCGATAAGCTTCTTGTAAAATTTCCCTTTCTGCAACAGAATTTTTATATCCACTGTTGCTTCCCTCAAAATATTCTTTTTTGTCTAATATCCAGTCAGAATGATTTTTCACATAATCCAAAATAAGTTGTCTTTGTACTGTCAAATCTCCATCAGATTCTAACTGTTGGTCAGAACTAACACGCAACAATATTCTCACACGCTTTTTATTTGCATTCATAACACGTTCTCCTTCTTATTTCAAGTATTCTGTTTTAGATTATGAAGTTTTTGTTAAATATTCTTGAAGTATATCTAAGAGAATTTGTTTTACTTCCTTTTTTATAGTATCTTCTTCATAGTTTGATTTTTTGGGAAATTTTAATATTATTTGCATATCCTTTTGCTCTACTTCAACTTTTGTGTAATCCTCTTCTTTCATAAAAATTTCCTGATTAGCTTTTCTTACCATATTATTATTAAAGAAAAGCTTGTCACATTCATAGATATTTTTTCACACTTTCCTTGAATACAGAATAGAATAATTAATTGTTAGACAAACTATGTCCTCCCTGAATCTTCCACACTTTTGTAGTGTGAACTATCTGTTCTGTATAGACAGGCAATAACACATCATCTTGCATACCAAGAATCATATAAACTAGATTAGGATTCATTAAATTTTCTGCCATTAAATTGATAAGTTCATCTGTAAATTCATATTCTTCTACCAGAAATGGGATATATCTTTCTGGAGGAATACATGGGTTTACTAGTAAACAAGGAATATTGCACATATTACTTAAAACATATGCATAAAATCCACCAAAGGAATTTCCTACTATATAGTCAATATCTTTATATCTTTTTAATCTATCTAATATCTCTGTAGGAGAGGTTAAAATATAATCCATTTGTGGAGAAATAATAAAATCTTTGGAATATAAGTCAATAAGTAATTTATAATTTGTGTTATACGAACTTCCATTCAGTCCATGTAAATTAAGTATCATAATTTTCCTCCAAAAAAACAATAGAAAGTACGCTTTGCGAACTTTCTATTGTTATAAATAAAAGATGCATATTTCAAAAGAGACTAAGAAGAGTATAATGGCATTTAAGCATTTTTTAATTTCTCAAAGTACTCATCAACACTTTTTTTAATTTCTATGGGTTTTAAAGTCTTTGATAAATAACCTTCTGGTTTTAAAGATATTACTTTTATAATACTCTCCTTGTCAACTCTACCCGTTAAAAAAATAACTGGTATATCAGCAATATCTTTTTCAGAACGAATCATTTCTAATACTTGCTTGCCATCACAAACTGGCATCTCATAATCTAATAGCACCAAATCTGGCCTATCTAAAACAATGCTTCTAATTCCAGATAATCCAGATTCTGCTATTGCAACTTGATAATCTTTACTCAATAGTTCTTTCATAGCCTGCCGTATCGTACTTGAATCATCTACCACAAGTATTTTCTTTTTGGAACTTACTTTATCTTTTTTCAGATATTTTTTAATTTCAGTTATAGCATTTTCTGCTTTGATAGAGGATTCCATTCCATTTTGATTTGTATGTGATGCAACTACACAAAATGCAAAATATCCTGCACCTGTATTAAATAATAAACTATTTTGCAGGCGTTCTCGCTCAAATATATTTTCAAATTGTTGATAAGTCAATAAATTTTCTTCTTTTATTTCATACAAATCTGAATCAAATAACTGTTCACTAAGACGACTTGCAAACTGTTGTGCTGTATATCTAGTAACGTTCATTAGCATAACATCTAATTCATCTGTTTGATTTCCCATAATACTGCCAACCGTATTTAAAAGTAATTTTTCTTCAAATATCAATATAATTTCCCATTTTTCTCCCTGTTTATTTTCATAAACTAAGCGATAATATATTCCATCTCCAAACTTCTCACCACCATAACACTCACTAATTACTCGTGCTTCTAATCGAAACAAATCATACAAAAGTTGAATAATTACTTGCCCTAAAGCTGTCTGATCTTCTTGAGGTAAAAGATTTCCCCATTTACTTTTTGTTTTTCCTGTAATTGCATGGTCCTCAGTCAGAGTGTGTCCAATTAGCCATCCAGCACAAACGCCTAAAAAATGGCTAACTGCTTCGGGAGAATACCCTGTCTGCGCTAATTCTTTTTCAAGTTCTGGAAGTGTCTTTCTTCTAAAATTATCATGAAGTCGTCTATGTGTTTCAAATCCTATGTAATTAATAGAGGCCATATAGGCTTCTTCTTCGGTAAAATGTTTCATTGCATGATCTTTAAAATATTTAATACCTTCTTGACAAACCCATTGGCTTTTATCTTCTTGCTTACTAAATACAATTAGTCTGTTCATAATACTAAAAAGCTTCCGATGTTCTTTATCAATAACATCTACACCAATATTAAACCTTTCTTGCCATACAAATTGATTACCCATATTATAGCTTCCTCCTTGTTAATAGTGACTTTTCATACTTGCCTATGCAGGTAGTAAAATAGATGATTTTATTTATACCTATTTTTATTTATAACAATAGAAAGTTTATAAGGTATACTTTCTATTATTTAAATTTGACCTGTTGGTTATTTTCTTATACAAATCAATTTTTGTAATATTTGGGTTTATTGATACATATATTAGTATATGCTTTATTTCCATTTAGTGAAAATATTTTTTTATAATATCATCATTTTTCCAAAGTATACCATATATTCTTATAAAATAAAATGGTTAATTTTTTAGTATAAATATATTTTTTACTATACAAAATAAAGACCTTTTATTTTCTATTTACAGACACAAGAACTGCACAGAGGTTTTCCTATAAGAAAAAACATCCCTCCAAATCCTATACCCTCTGGACATCCAAAGATGACCATTCCACCAATTCACAAGGTATAATATCTGGAAAGATGTTTTTTCAATTGCTTTTTATTTTTAATAGTTATAAACTTTTTTAATTATGATAATAGAAAGTTCGCAAAGTGTACTTTCTATTATTAAAACAAGGAACACACAAAATTATCTTTTTCCTTCTATTTTTATATTGTATTCCTAAATCACTTTACATTTTTATTATTTTGTAACCAAACTATTGTAATTAAAACAATACTTACAAGTAACATTCCTATTGTTGTTATAATAAAAATAGTTTGATTTTGGTGCATCCAAGAAAATAATTTCGTCTCCACTCTAAGAACAGAAATAAGATTTGCTCCTATATGTGCCAACAGAGCCCCATAGAAATGACCAGCTTTTTCCATAAACCATGCCAATAATATTCCAAGTATTCCTGCATAAACAAATTGGACTAAATTCATATGCAACACTCCAAATAATAAAGCTGAAAATACCATAGCAATCATTCGACTTTGCTTTTCTCGTTTTGTTCCTTCTGGAGTTTTCTCCTCATTATTTAGAATCATCAAATCACACAATCTTCCATATACTACACCACGATATAACAATTCTTCTAAAAAAGGTGTCAATAAGCAAGCTCCCAATAATTCAAATAGAATTCCACCTGCAAAAAAAATTTTTGTTACCTCTTGATATCCCTCAGAAATTTCTTCTAAAGTAGTCAAAGCTAGAATATTATTTAAAGCCATCCCTGCAGTAGCACCTGCTAAGAACATGACAATTCCATTTATAATTTTCTGTGCAGAAGTCTTTTTTTCAAATTCCAGATTCATATGTTCCCAGAATACAGTAGGCTCCTTTTTATCTTTATCATAATAACGAACAATAAAAGGAATGGTTACTGCCACAGTCGCTGTCTGAAGTGCCATATACTGTTCTTGATAATCTGCACCTAAAAAAGATGCAAGCATTGCAAATAGAGACATAGCAAGGTTTGTAACTACAAAATAAATAAATACTGGATATATCACATTCCAGGATTTAAACATTGCGCTATATTGTTTACTTTTTGGATTCATGTTCTCCTTCCTCTTTCTTATCCAGCACTTCTAATCCGCTGGTTTTATCTTCAATTTGCTGTTCAACCTGACGCAGCTTAGAATCCTGAGCAATCGCACGCATAATACGATTGATATCTTTTGGAGAGAACATATCAATAGCATCAATAAGACTATCAATAGCATCACGATTTACCACCAAACAACCACCTTTCTCCAATGGAATTGTCAGACAATTATTTGGATTTGATACATCTCCTAAACACAATCTGTTATTTTCATAATCACATTGAAAAACTACACCATGATATGTTATCATTCCATTTTCATCTGCAAGAGCAGAATAAGGTGCTTTTCCTCGATTTCCAATAAGTTTTTGAATCAGTTCATCTTCCAACTCATCTGAAATGGTATCCATAATCTCTGGCTTTTTGTTTTCCAATGTTTTTTCTGAATTTGTACTTCCATTTATTTTCATAAAACGCATACTGCGAGTCGTTCCATTTTGCAATACACTTCGCTCATATTCTTGCTGCTGTTTTGAGACATTTCCCAATACATAAGTTTCTGTTTGTTCTTTCTGTTTTTCTAAGGCGTCTTCTTTTCGCTTTTCAATATCTTCCCTGTATTCTTCAATAGCATTATCCACCTTTTCTAACAGTTTATCCCATTCTTTCTCTGAAAATTCACCAATCGTTTTCCCTTCTGAACTTTCTTTTTTCTCCTCCTGTGGTTTCATCTTTTTTGCATACTCTGAAACTGCTTGTGAAAAATATCCATTATTCCCTTGTAATCTGTCTAGTAACATTGATTTTCCTCCATTCTGCTTTTATAAGTTGAATATCATATCTTAAAAACCTTTTGTAAGGTTTTTCCCAATAAAATAAAAATAGCATCTACCTCTATCTTTCCATAGAAATAAATGCCATCCGTAGCTATTATAAATATCGGCAATTTCAGGAAAATCTTAACATTATTTGATATTAGATTAGTAGCAGATTCCATCCCCATCTGATATGAATCTGATGGATTTTTCTACGTTACTGCAATCTAGCAAAAACATATTATTCTTCAAGTTCCAGAAATTTTATCACCTCCTTTAAAGTATCAAAAAAACCATAAGTAACACAATATAATCAATGCCTGCTTCTAAACACCTCTAGCATTTCCTATTCTAACCGCTCTAGTAATTTTTTGCGTTTTTCATCAAAAAGTAATTCCTGATTATATTGATCATACCTTGGACAATCACTATCTTGTAAAAATTTTACACTATAGAAATTAGAATTTAGTTCTGTAATAAACATTACCATCTCTTGGCTAGTTCCAAAAGCTCCCTCTAGAAAATCAAAAGCATATTCCAATACTTTTAAAGATTCTTCTTGTTGATATTGGAATTTTTCATTCTCTTGTGCAAATAATTCCTTTATTCTTAAAAAAGCAGTTTCCTTCTCTTGAATCCCCTCCAATTTCAAAGTCTGACAAAAGTATTCCATCGTTTGAAGCAATCTTTTGTACTGTTTTTCACCTTCCTTATCAATCAATTCTGCTTGTTTCTTTTTATTATATTCCAAATTTAATTTTTGAAAAACATGAAAAAATAATTGTTGTCCATCCCATTCCTTTGAAATTGTCTCTATTAATTCCTTAAATTCCAAAAGATAAGATTGCAAATATTCCATATATTCTTCCCATAAAACAGCTTTCTTTAGAGTTTCATTTACTCTAGATAAAATTAAATGAAGCACACTTAATCGTTCATCAAAAGATGCATGAGAAATTTTTTTCAATAAGATTTCATCTAAGTGTCCCTGAAAAATTTCTTCTATCTGATAATCTGTTTGATATTTATCATAAAGCTCTAGATAATTTGCAAAATCTCTAGCAATCTTTGGAAATTGTATATATTGCACAATTACTTCTCTATCTACCTTTTTTCCAAGCTGCTCATATACCTGAAGGAAATTAGATAAATCCTCCCAGCCTCTTGGCGTCGCAAAATTCCTTCCATCTACTGTGGTTTCCATTCGATAAAAATT
>CAJUHG010000085.1 GCA_910586005.1 uncultured Lachnospiraceae bacterium
TTCTTCTATTTATACATTTCACGCCACTCTAAATCTCCTCTATCTAATGATTTAATTAGCAGTTCTGCTGTGGCAAGATTTGTTGCCAGTGGGATATTGTGAATATCACATAAATGAACTACATTATTTACATCTGGTTCATGAGATTTTGGTGTTAATGGATCTCTCAAAAAAATCACCAAATCTATTTGATTGTGTTCTATTTGAGCGCCAAGTTGCTGTGCACCCCCCAAGTGTCCAGCAAGATATTTGTGAATTGACAGATTTGTAACTTCTTCAATCAACCGTCCCGTGGTTCCTGTTGCATATAAATCATTCTTACAAAGAATTCCTCGGTAGGCAATACAAAAATTTTGCATTAATTTTTTCTTTGAATCATGTGCAATCAATCCAATATTCATTCTAAAAACCCTCCATTCTGTATTTTAGAGGCTGAAGCCCTACGTTCAATACAAGTCCTATTCCAATAAAGAGACTTACTAAAGATGTAAGCCCATAGCTGACAAAGGGCAATGGTAAACCTGTATTTGGCATCATTCCAGTTACCACGCAAATATTTACAAAAGTTTGAAATCCTATCCAAATAGCAACTCCACCACAAATTAATCTTCCAGATAAGTCTTTTGCTTTTCTCCCTATTAAAACACATTCTATAACAATTAGAAAAAGTAATATTAATATAATAGCACTTCCCACAAATCCCAATTCTTCTCCTGCTACTGCAAAAATAAAATCTGTCTGAGGCTCTGGAATAAAATTACCATTTTTTACAGAAAACACAGTATCATTATTTAGTCCTTTTCCCCATAATTGTCCAGAACCGATTGCCATAATAGAATTTAGTTGTTGATATGCATTTTCAGCATATTTTTCTGGCTGTAACCATGCCATAATTCGCAGCCACTGATAATCATCAAGAATTTTTTGATTCGGCTGTAAAATTAAATAAATAAACAGTGCTGCTGCTGGTATTAAAACTGCCAACACACCTAATATTATTTTATAACTTAATCCACTCAAAAACAAGAGTACAATAAAAATTACTGCCACAACAATACTAGTTGATAAGTCTGGTTGGTCTTCTATCATATACCAAGGAATAAAAATCAATACACCTGCTGTTAAAATCATAGGCAGTGTATTAATTTTTTCATGATATTTTCCAAAAAACCATGAAAAAAATAAGATTAAAAGTACTTTAGACAATTCAGAAGGTTGAAAACGAAACCCAGCAATTTCTATCCAACGAACTGCTCCTCCTGCATCATCTCCAAATACATGAAATGTAATTAATGACAACAGACCAATATTAAAAATATAAATCAACCAATTAAAACGTAAGATAAAGGAATAATCAATCACAGAAACCACTAACATTACAAATAGCCCTAATAACAATCCTAATACTTGTTTACTTTGGACAGATTTTTGAGCACTCCCAATTACATTGATTCCAATCATTGTTAGTGCAACCACATAAATAATCAAACGAAAATTGTAATTTTTAATCTGATATTGTTTCAACATAATTTCCTCTATTCTGTGCGTTTTTTAGCATAAACAGGTAGTTAGTGAAAGAATTAATCTTTCTTTCACCTTTTCATTCCTTACTTGTAATTTTCAACTGCTACGTTTTATATCTTTGATAGGAATATTGGCATATAAAGCTGGAACATTCCCATTATTTCCCTCAGATTCTGTCTGTGTAATTTGAATATCCAAACCTTCTGCATCAATTTCCATATATTTTGAAATAACCTGAATAATATCATTCTTAATCTTTTCCATTACTTCCGGAGAACAACCGGCTCGATCGGAAACCAGTAATAACTTTAATCTGTCTTTGGCTATATCCCCAGGGGTTTTCTTTCTAAATAAATCCATTAAGCCCATATTGGTTTCCTCCTAATTTTTTTTAAAAATTTCTTTCAGTTTTCCCCACACACTAGATTTTATTTCTAAATCTAAAAATGGTACTTCCTCTCCTAATATTCTATGACAAATATTGGCAAATGCCTTTCCAGCAAGGCAGTCTGAGCCAACAAGTGGTTCTCCTTGATTTGTAGAAATTACAATCTGTTCATCATCTGGTACTGCACCAATTAAATCAATAGCTAGGATATCTGTAACATCATTGATATTCATCATATCTCCACGTTTTACCATATCCATACGAAGGCGATTTACAATTAATTCTGTTTGTTTTATTTCATTAGCTCCTAAAAGTCCAATAATACGATCTGCATCGCGAATGGCAGAAACCTCTGGTGTAGTAACTACTAATGCTCTGTCCGCACCCGCAATAGCATTTTTAAATCCCTGTTCAATTCCTGCAGGACAATCAAGTAGGATATAGTCAAACTCTTCTCTTAATTCATCAATCAGTTTAATCATTTGTTCTGGTGACACAGCAGATTTGTCTCTGGTTTGTGCAGAAGGAAGCAAAGAAAGATTTGGATAACGCTTATCTTTAATCAATGCCTGTTTCATACGACAATTTCCTTCTACTACATCAACCAAATTATATACAATACGATTTTCAAGTCCCATTACCACATCTAAATTTCGAAGTCCAATATCAGTATCAATCAAAACAACTTTTTTGTCTAATTGTGCTAGACCTGTTCCTACATTTGCTGTGGTAGTTGTTTTTCCAACTCCGCCTTTTCCTGATGTTATAACAATTACTTCACTCATCTACTATATCCTCCTGCTTTTTAAATATTATTTAAAAGACCCTTTGTGATTGGTTCAATGTAAATATTTCCATCCTTTACAATTGCCATCTGAGGTTCAACTACAACTTGCTGTTTCCTTCCACGCCATTTCACATGTGTTACTTTATCTGCACTTCTTCCAATGACATCTCCAATCTTTATCTGAATAGGGTCCATTTCCAAAGCAGCTACAAACGCCTGTTCATTTCCATTTGCCCCCGCATAGGCGTTTCCTTTCAATGCCCCTAACACCACGATATTTCCTTTGGATACTACTTTTGCTCCTGGATTGATATCACCTAAGACAATAATACTAGCTTCACAATCCAATACTTGTCCAGAACGAAGTGTACCTTTGTAAAATTCTCCAGTTTTTCCTAATTGTTCCTCTTCGAAACGTTCTATTTTCTGTCGAATTAATTCTTCTTTCAAAGAATCATTATCTAAAATACAAATAATATTTACTGTTGTATGCTCCATAATGGTATCTACAATCCGAAATTCTTGTTCTTGTGTTAATTCTCTACCCTCAAAAGAAATCGCCATCTTAGCATCCTTAAAAAAACCTTCGGATTCTTTAAATTGTTTTAAAATGTATTCTAGTAACTCTTCAAAATCCATTTCGCCATCTAATATGAGATTAATCCCATATTTATTGCTTTTTAATACCACTGGATTTGACACATTTATCCCTCCAAACTTTAATCTGTAAATCCATTTGCAGAACTTTCAATTTCTTCTGCTTTTCCATTTAATAAAGTATCTTTTTCTGCTAATTTAAAGTAATACTTCAAAATATTGCTGGATACTTCTGCTGCATTAGAAGAGGTATACCCATAAGCAATACGCGTAGCAATGGCTATTTCTGGATTTTCAAAGGGTGCATACCCAATAAAAAGTGCATGATTTGCCCTGGTAGGTATCTGTTGTGCAGTACCCGTTTTCCCTGCAATTGCAATTGGGAAATCTTTAAAAGGTTTATAGTGTTCTGCTGCCATTCTCATCCCATTGTGAATTGCATCCCAAGAAGGTGTAGAGACTTCTGAAATTTTTCTTATAATTTCTGGTTTAAATTCTTTTATCAATGTTTTATCTGCAGTAGTCTCCTTATCAAGAAGTGTCAGTTTATAAATATCTCCACTACTTGCCACTGCAGTAATATATCTAGCAAGCTGTGTAGTTGTGAAGTTATGATTACTTTGTCCAATAGAAGAGGTAATGGGATATTCATCTGCAATTTGCGGTTCATTCTCTGGTATTTCAATTCCAGTTTTTTCATTTAATCCAAACAATGTTGCATATTTTTGTATTGCTGTAATTCCTTTATTTTCATTATAAGTCTCGCCCACAGAACTTAAACGATAACCAAGTTCATAAAAAAAGTAATTACAAGAGTCTCGAATTGCTTCTGAAATAGCAATGGAACCATGCGTACTGCCTGTGGGATAAATCCAACAATTTGGAGATGGTGTGATTTTTTCAAATTTTCCCTCTGTAAGAACTTTATCTCCTATCCCAATTACGCCTTCTGTAAGTGCAGCAGCCGCAGTAATTGGTTTAAATGTAGAACCAGGAGCTGTTCTTTGCTGTGTAGCATTGTTATACTGTGGGATGGACAAATCTTGTTGAAGACTTGCAAAATATTCTGAATCAACCGTATTGGCCAATCGATTGGTATCATATCCTGGATAAGTTACACAAGCAAGTAATTCTCCTGTTTTTACATCTACCATAACGCAACTTGCTGTACAGGGGTCTAATGCTAATTGTGCTGGAGTGATTTCTAGATTTTTTATTTTATTGCGCATAAAAGTAAAACTACTAATGCTTCCATTCTGAAGAGCCTCTAAATCCTCATCATTTTCCTGTAATACTCCCTGTTCAAAAAGCAGAAGGCAGATTTGTGTACCAGAAACAATATCTTGATTAATCATGTATTTATAAATTTTTTTATTAAATTCTTGATCTGTTGTCAACTTATTTGTAATATAAGTGACAAGTGAATCATATATTTCTGTAGAATCTGAATATTTAGATTCTGTATCAAATTTTGTAATATCAATCCAATCTAGAGCAATTGCCCGACGAAGATATTCACACAAACTAATCGTATCACTTTTCCAAGCTTTGTAAATTTCATCCTCTGTATCTACTGCATCTGATAAGAAAACTTCATTTTTCTCTAACATGGAAAGAATATAACTCATATACATTTGTTGTTCTTTTTCTAATTCTTCATAAGGAATTGGAGTAGGTGAAGTAAATTGCTGTCTTAATCCCTCCATAACTGCATTCTGTTTATTCAAAAAAGCATTGTATACCTGCTGTTCTACCTCCTTGGCATCTTCTTCTTTTAAATGATCTATATCAATAATATTATTATTAATTAATGCAAAATAAACATCATCAATAGGAATTTTAATGTCTGACGCAGTTCCAGAACTAGTATCATATTCTTTAATATTTTCTGTATTGGCATAAATAATACCAGCAAGTTCTTGCTCTAACATACTATAAACAGCTTTTTGCAAATCTGCATCAATAGAAAGATAAATATCATTTCCAGAAGAAGCTTCTACTTTATCAATGATTTCTGTAACTCTTCCTAGACTATCCACATAAAATTTTTCTGTTCCCTTTGTACCTTGTAGTTCTTGATCCATTACTTGTTCAATACCAGATTTTCCAATTACATCATTCAATGTATAAGAATCATCTTCCTTGGATAATTCATCATATTCTGTCTTTGAAATCTTACCTGTATACCCAATAATATGAGCAAAATATTCACTATCCACATATTTCCTAATACTATCTTCTGTAATGTCAATTCCCTGTAAAATCTCAGAATTTTCCTTAATCACTGCTACTGTTTCATCACTAACATTTTGAGCTATGGTAGTCAAAACATATTTTTGATAACTATTTTGTGAAATAGCATAACGCAGAATCATAATTTTATAAGCTTCTTCTTCTGTATAGTAATCACGATCTTCTTCTACTTTTTCTTTGTCATCTCTACCTTCCACATATATAGCAAATTTATTTTGCAAATATTCCATTACTTGTGTAGGAGTTGCGGCCCCCTCATTATATCCTAATTTCTTATTATATTTTAATTCATCAATCTTTTTATGACCATAAATATCTGCAAGAAAACGTTTCAGTGCCTTCCCCGAAACGTTAAAATCATACATTCCTTTATTTACTTTTTGAATTCCAAAATTATTTGTAATAGTATCTCCCTTACTCTCAATCATATGGATTACTGTATTTAATTCTTTGTTCATCAGCTTATTTTTTTGCCTTGTACTATCATATACCCCATTATCCTCTATGGTAACAGAATAAGAAAGTTCGTTATAGGCTAAAAGTTTGCCTTCCCTATCAAAGATACTACCACGTGTTCCAGATGTAATACGCTCCTTTTGGATACGAAGTGTATAATTGTCTAGATATTCTTTTCCATTGATAATTTGAAGTAAAAAGATACGATGTATTAGTACCGAAAATAAAATAATGATTACCAAACTGAGTACAAATAATCTAGAATTTATCATTTTTTTTCCTGCTTTTTTTAAAAACTCAAACAAATTTACTTGCACTCCTTTTCTCGATAATTTCTAGTCTTTGATTTATTTTTAAAATAATAAAATAAAGAACAATTGTCACCAAAATGGTATATACAAGCTCTGGCAGCATAATATGCAATAAATAATAGGTAAACCTAAATTTTCCACGAAAGAAAAAAAGAAAGATGTAAACTAGTATGTTATAAGAAAAATCACTTGTTGCAATTAAAATTAATGGAAGTTTAATGTCATCTGGAAAAAATCTTTTACGGAAAAATCCATTGATATAACCAATATAAGCATATATCAATGCATAAAATCCAATGACACTACCAAAAAAAATATCTAACAACAGACCACTGAAAAATCCAATCCACATCCCTTCTTTTCTACCTCTCATAAATCCAAAAGAAGAAGTTGTAACTATTAGAAGATTCGGCGAAATAGACGCAAAAGATAACACTTGAAACAATGTACTTTGTAACAAAAAACATACAGTAACAATTACAAATACAGCAATCTTACGTCTCACTTTCATTTCTGTACTCCTTTTATTCTTCTAAAATAGTTTTTTTATCTAAGATTACTAACACTTCATATAAATGTCTAAAATCTACTGCTGGAGTGATAGTTCCTGAATAAGTTAGATTATTAGAATCACGCTCAATGGTACTAACATAACCAATTAATATACCCTCTAGGTATTTATCACTGATATGAGACGTTACCATTTGTTCCCCTATATCTATCGCTTTATCATCACATTTTAAATCTGAAAACTCAATCACTTGTTTTTCATTCATAGTAGCAAGATTTCCATTGACAATACAACGGTCTGCTGTAGACAAGGTCATACCGCTTACATTGCTAGCATCATCAATAATAGAACGTACCTTAGCATAATTGGGACCTGTATCAATCACAATGCCAACTAAACCACTTCCAGCAATTACATTCATATCCTTTTCAATCCCATCTTTTGTTCCCTTATCAATTAAAAAGGTATTGAACCAATTTCCTCCATCACTTCCTATTACTCTTGCTGCTATTTTTTCATAACTAGGATATTTTTTATCCAGATTCATCAACTCACGTAGGTCATCCAGCTCATATTGTTCTAGTTTTATTGTATTCAGCTCCTGTGTGAGCTTGTCTACTTCTGCTTGTAATTCTTTATTCTCTTGCATAACATTTCGCAAGGCTTTCAAATCATCAACTCCAGAAATAAACCAATTTCCAATAAAATTAATTCCTTTTTGCATAGGTACAAATACATAGCCTGCAACTGTATTCAGTGGTCCACCAGATAAATTCAATGTAAAACTTACAAACATCACAATTACACAGAAGCCAGTTAATATTAGAAGTGTATATTTAGTTGGGATAGAACGCTTTGACGATTTACGTTTCATAAATAAATCACCTTTACTTATAAATTCTAGCTTGCATACTAAAGGCAAGTTTTCGGAATTGTTCATCAGAAACAATCTTATTTAATCCTCTTACTGCACTTTCCTCTGGTAATTCACAAGTATTTACTTTAATATTTGTAATTTGTGAAAATAATTCATCTAATTTTCTAATCTTAGAAGAACCACCTGTAATATAAATTCCTGAATGAATAATATCTTTTGCTAATTCTGGTGGCGTTTTTTCCAAAATCATTTTGATAGAATTACAAATAGAATTCAAGTTATCTTTAATTGCTTCATAGACTACAGAAGAAGATATTTCCATTTCAATTGGAAGTCCACTTACCACATCTCTTCCCACAATTACAGCACTTTGTTCTTCTTTGTCAGGCAAAGCACATCCTAAGGTTTCTTTTAAATACATTGCTGTTTTTTGTCCAATCACTAAACTAAAATTCCTCTTCAGTTGATTGATAATAGATTCATCAATTCTTCTTCCCCCAAAATGCAATAAATTACTTAATACCAACCCTCCGAGAGAAATAACAGAAATCTCTGTGGTATCTGCACCAATATTGACAATCATAAATCCTGTGGGAGAATTTACATCTAAATCAAGTCCTACTGCATCTGCAATAGGCATTTCACAAAGCAATACACTTTTGGGTTTAAATTTGCTTTTGTAAAACAAATCAAAAAATGCTTTTTTTTCAACCTCTGTAATATCTGTGGGTACAGCTACAATAAATTCTGCTCCCTTTACATGACTTTTTGCATGTTTCTCTAATACTTCTCCTATCATATTTTGCATATTATTATAATCTGCAATTACACCATTCACTACTGGAAAAGATACATAGATAGAATCTGGTGCTTTTTCATACATAGCATATGCATCATCTCCAAATGCATATAACTGATTCTTTTTTACAATTGCAATTGTATTTTTCTCATTGATTACTTTTCCGGTTGATTTACAAAACACTTTTAGATTGAAGGTGCCTAAATCAATCCCATAAACATTTGTTGACATAATTTCCTCCATTCTGTGCATTTTTCAGCACAAACAGGTATCTTCTTTGCGCCTTGTGTAATAATTTATCTGTTGTTTGATAAAACCTCACTTCTATAGTACTTACACTATATTCCATATATATGCAATAATCCTTACACTAAAAGGCCATTTTCTCTAAAACTAATATATTTATTATCTCCAATAATAATATGGTCTGCAAGAGTGATACCTAAAATCACTCCACATTCCATCACTCGCATAGTTACATTGATATCTGCTTCACTAGGTTCTGGATCACCACTTGGATGATTGTGAAGAAGAACAATGTGAACCGACTTGTACTCCAAAGCTTTGAGATAAATTTCTCTTGGTGATACCAATGAATTTGTCACTGTGCCAACAGAAATGATCTCATCCCCTAAAAGACTACTTTTTGCATCAAACATTGACAATAACAGTTTTTCCTTTGTTTCATGTCTAAGATGCTCCATATAATAATCTGCAATACTTTTTGGATCATTTAATGTTACATTTTGAATCCTACTGGTTTTTGTTATTCTTCTTGCGAGTTCTGCAATACATTTCAATTGAACTGCTTTTACTTGTCCAATTCCTGGAATTTTTAACATCTCTTCCATTTGCATTCTGTTTAAATTCAGAAGATTTTTATCTTTCTGAGATAAAAACAATTGAGCAAGCTGCAAAGCTGTCATACTCTTTGTGCCACTCCTTAGGATAACTGCCAAAAGTTCCGCATCTGATAATACTTGTGCGCCATAACGGAAACATTTTTCTACGGGTTGTTCCGATTCTGGCATCTCTTTCATAGTAATATGTGTATTCATAAGTTTTCTTTTGCTCTCTCAAAGCTAAGGAAAAAGTTTTCGTTTTATTTTAGCACAAAAGGACAATACTGTATACTAATATATTGTTAAAAATTCATAAATTTACTATGAAGGCGTTTTTAATGTAACAGTTCAGCCATGCATCATACCAATCACGGTGGTATGCTTGCATAGCAAAAGTGATTGGTATGATGCATGAGCGGAGCGCCCGATTATGAGCAAAAAGAGCTGCGTAAGCAGCGGGAAGCAACACAGTTGCGTTTTGCGAATGGTGCTGGCAGAACTGTTACAGTACACTTATTATATTTCCACTAGTCCTGCTTCTTGTAATTTTTGCAAAGACATAAGAATCCCAAATTTCGCATGATACCAAGTAAGCCCTCCTTGAAAGTATACCGCAAAAGGTTCTCGCAATGGACCATCTGCACTTAATTCAATGGAAGAGCCTTGTACAAAAGCTCCTGCTGCCATAATCACTTCATCTTCATATCCAGGCATAGCCCAAGGTTCTGGTGTAACATGACTATCTACAGGAGCAGCAGCTTGAATGCCTTTACAAAAGGCAATCAAGGCTTCTTTTGATTTTAAAGTTACTGCCTGAATAATATCATGTCGGCTTTCCGCTCCTTTTGGCATTACAGGAAATCCTAAACTTTCATAAATGTTAGCTGCAAAAATGGCTCCCTTCAAGGCGCCCGCTACTACAGTAGGAGCTAAGAACAAGCCTTGATAAAAAGATTGAATTACACCTAAAGATGCACCTACCTCTTTTCCAAGTCCAGGAGAAGTCAAACGATATGCTGCATTTTCCACACATTCTTTTTTTCCCACAATATAACCACCAACAGGTGCAAGACCTCCACCAGGATTTTTAATTAAAGAACCTACCATCATGTCAGCGCCCACTTCTAAGGGTTCTCTTCTTTCTACAAATTCTCCATAAC
>CAJUHG010000086.1 GCA_910586005.1 uncultured Lachnospiraceae bacterium
CTATAGGGAATCTCTGTCAGAACAGACAATGATTTTTCTTTACCATAGACTCAGAAACATGCTACAACGCAATTTTCAATAAAGTACATTATACACCATCTTCTTATAAATAGGAAGTCCTTTTTTCTTGATTTGTATTTTTTTTCATGATATGCTTAAGAAAGCGATTAATGAAAAAGATTCTTGCAAATATTTATTCTATATAAAACTTAAGAATACTTTCAGCTTCTTGATGCAAGGTACCAATTAATGTTACTAGTATAAAATCTTTCTGTACGCTTGTAATCTGTTAGAGACTATATCGCTAAAAATCAACAAAGGAGTGAATCATATGACAACCAGTGAAAAATCAATTTTTCTACATAAAGAATGGAGTGGTAAAATTGAAGTTATTTCGAAATCTCCAGTAAAATCAAGGGAAGATCTCTCTATCGCTTATACTCCAGGTGTAGCAGAACCTTGTAAACTCATCGCTCAAAATCCAGAAGATGCATATATTTATACCATGAAGTCAAATACAGTAGCTGTGATTTCTGATGGAAGTGCTGTATTAGGTCTTGGCAATATAGGCCCTTATGCTGCTATGCCCGTTATGGAGGGAAAATGTGTGCTATTTAAAGAATTTGGCAATATCAATGCAATTCCTATTTGCTTAGATACCCAAGATACAGAGGAAATTATCAAAACTGTTACCTATTTAGCTCCTGGTTTGGGAGGAATTAACTTAGAAGATATTTCTGCTCCTCGTTGTTTTGAGATTGAAGAACGCCTGAAAGAGACTCTTTCTATTCCTGTTTTTCATGATGATCAACATGGAACGGCTATTGTTGTACTTGCTGGAATTATCAATGCCTTAAAAATAGTTGAAAAGAAAAAAGAAGACTGTCAGGTAGTTATAAATGGCGCTGGTTCTGCTGGCATTGCTATTACAAAATTATTACTTACCTATGGTTTTAAACATATTACAATGTGTGACCGTCTTGGTATAATTGGAAAAGATTATCCCAATTTAAACTGGATGCAAAAAAAAATGGCAGACCTTACCAATCTTGGAAATTGTACTGGTACACTTGAGGATGCATTGAAAGGTTCAGATATTTTCATTGGGGTATCTGCTCCTAATATTTTAACGGAACAAATGGTTGCTTCTATGAATCGAGATGCCATTATATTTGCTATGGCCAATCCAGTTCCTGAAATTATGCCTGATATTGCAAAAGCTGCTGGTGCAAAAGTAGTTGGAACGGGACGTAGTGATTTTCCAAATCAAATAAATAATGTAATCGCTTTTCCTGGTATTTTTAAAGGTGCTTTAGAAGGAAGAGCAACTCAGATAACAGAAGAAATGAAATTAGCTGCTGCAGAAGCCATTGCAAAACTTGTACCAGAAGAGCAACTAAATGAGGATTTTATTATGCCCGAGGCTTTTGACCCACAGGTTGTTGAAGCTGTAAGCCATGCTGTAAAATCCCATATATTATAGTATGTTTTGGAATGACAAACGGTATTATTCTGTAGATTATTACCTGAAACAAACTTTTGGTGAAAAAGTATATCGTCTTTCTTTGAATGGTGGCATGACTTGTCCAAATAGAGATGGAACTTTAGATACTAGAGGATGCATCTTCTGTAGTGCTGCTGGTAGTGGTGACTTTGCTCAGAATGCCTATATTTCTATTTCTGAACAATTATCTGCTGCTAAATTACAGATTGGTTCCAAACGCAATTGTAGAAAATTTATTGCTTATTTTCAAGCATATACTAATACTTATGCTCCAGTAAAGTATTTAAGAAAAATTTTTACAGATGCCATTACTGACCCAGATGTGGTAATCTTATCTATTGCTACAAGACCAGATTGTCTCTCTTCAGATATACTAGAACTTCTACATGAATTAAGCCAAATCAAACCAATATGGATAGAACTTGGATTACAAACCATTCATCCTAAAACTAGTCAATTGATCCGCAGTGGTTTTACTTTAGACTGTTTTCATAAAGCGGTACATCAACTTTCTATCTATCACCTTCCAATCATTGTTCATATAATTTTAGGTCTGCCAGGTGAAAATAAAACACAAATGTTAGAAACAGTCTCACATGTAGGGCACTTGCCAGTGTTCGGCATCAAATTACAATTACTTCATATCCTATCTGATACAGATTTGGGTATTTTATTTCAAAGACACCCATTTCCTCTTTTCACTCAAGATGCATACTGTGAAATGATTGCAGATTGCCTAGAAATACTACCAGAAACAATTACAATTCATCGTCTTACAGGCGATGGACCAAAAAATTTATTAATAGAACCCTTGTGGAGTTCTGCCAAACGCAATGTGTTAAATCAAATTCATAAAACACTGAAAGACAGAGATACCTGGCAAGGAAAATTCTACACTTAAAAATATTTAAAAACCAAAACAGCAATTGCAAAAATAAATCTGTGTAAGGAGTGAATATTAATGGCAGAAGCCCTAACACAATATAAGTTAATTATACTCTATATGTTAGATCATATAGACTTTCCACTTACTAACACTCAAATATCTAATTTTATATTAGAGAAAGAATATACCACTTACTTTACGATTCAGCAAGCTATTAGTGAACTTATTGGTGCAGAATTGATTTATTCAGAATCTACTCATAATAATACTTGCTATTATATTACATCTACTGGAAAAGAAACACTTTCCTATTTTTCAGATAAAATCTCTTTAGCTATTAAAAATGATGTACTTTCTTATTTTGCTGAAAATAATATTAAACTAAAACAAGAGATTTCTGTAATCGCTGATTATTATAAGACTACTACACAAGAATATGCTGTGAGATGTCAGATTAAAGAAAAAGAGCATCCACTTATTGATCTTACCATTACAGTTAAAACAAAAGAACAGGCAGAAGCTGTCTGTTCTAATTGGAAAAAACAAAATGAGGATGTATATGGATATCTAATGGATTTACTTATAAAATAATAGAAAACACACTTCGCGAATTTTCTATTATAATGAATAAGGGGCACCTTTAAAGGTTGCCCCAAAGCCTTAAAAAATTTTTGTTTTACTTTTTCTTCCCTTTGTGAGAAGAATCATCATCCATAAATCGCATCTTATCTTTACCAGAACTTTCTTTTAAAGTTACATAACCCGTTTTTGTAAGATTTTGTTCACGGTAACACTTTTGACATAAAGTTCCAAAAGTAATTGGCTCTCCACAATTTGAGCAATGTAAAGAACTAATACGCTCTAGGTCTTCCTTATACTCAATACGCCCTTCTGTTATCCATTTTTTCACCAAACTTCTTGGAATATCAAAATGTTCTGCCACCTGATACTCTGTCACATTCTTAGAACGAATGTAATCTTTTACTTGATTGAACAACTGGTTCTCCTTACACATAGGACACAAATCTTCTTTATAATTTACGGGAAGAGAACCACGACATATTGAACAAAACTTCATATTCTCAAATAAAGTTGTCTGTTCCAAAATGATCACTCTCTTTCTCTCAATATGATACCCTCTGGGGCATCCCAAGATAGTATATTTTTTGATACTGATAACGGACATTTGAATTACTTATTGTCTAAAACTAATAAACTTTTAACTTTAGAATAAAGTAATATTGTATTATATTTATATTATATCACTTTATTAGTTCCGCTTCTACTATATTTTAAATATTTTTATTGCTTTTTATCTTTTCTTTTTTTAATACTATATCCAAAAGTTCCCAAACGTTGTTTTAAATCAAAATACATTCCATGAGAATACACAATAGGAGACGCCTTTTCCAAATGAAATGTACCTTTTTCATCTATATAAGTTTCTGATACATGCACAGATACTACTTCTGCTAAAAACATATGATGGGAACCCAATTCTATACATTTTCTTACCTTACATTCAATATTAACTGGACTTTCTTCAATCAAAGGTACTGAAACTTTTGTTGCCTTCTGTTTTGTTAAATGTAATGTTTGAAATTTATCTACATCTCTACCAGATTTAACACCACAATAATCTGTAGCAAATGTAAGTTCTTTCGTTGTCAGATTAATAACAAATTCTCCTGTTTCTTTTATCATATGATAAGAATACCTTTCAGGTCGAACAGAAATATATGCCATAGGTGGATTGGTACAAATTGTTCCAGTCCATGCTACTGTAATAATATTAGATTTTCCCATTTTATCTGCTACTGTTACCATAACCGCTGGAATAGGATATATCATATTTCCTGCTTTCCATTCTCGCTTTTTTCTGTGCTTTTTTGATATTATTACTTCTTTTTTCCTTTTGTTATCTTTCATTTATAAAGAACCCCTTATGGAATAGTTATCTTTTCTTAATAATTTTTACAAAAAATATTCTTATGTTGCATTTAAGCGCTCTTGCAACGCCATCATAAGAGCTGGTATTAATTGTTTTTTTCTTGATACTACACCTTTTAATAAAAAGCTATCTTTCTGTTCTATTACATGTCCACGAAAAGCCTGTTCTGCAATATCTTTTGCATTATCTCCTACAAAAATAAGTTCTGAGCTTTCTTCTAAAATATTAGTAAGCATTACATAAATCATATCTAATTTTCGCTCAACTTGCACTTTTTGAATATATGGCAATAATTTTTCTTTTACTTCTTGTAATTCTTCATGACTCATGGCATTTAATTGTCCCACACCAAATTCTTTATCCTCCGCATAAAAAGTTTTGAAATCTTGATAAAGAATTTCTTCCGCGGATTTGGCTTTAAAGTTACTACCGGCCTGAAACATTCTCTTAGCATGCTCTTCTATTACAATACCAGCAATTTCTGCTAAAGCTTCTGCCGCTTGTTGATCCTCCCTAGTACAAGTAGGTGAGCGAAACATCAATGTATCAGAAATAATAGCGGAGCATAGAAGGCCAGCTATCTTCTTTGATATCTCAACACCTTGTTCTTGATACATCTGATAAATAATAGTTGATGTACAACCTAAAGGTTGATTTCTAAAAAAAACTGGAGAAATAGTTTCTAAACTCCCTAATCTATGATGATCAATAATCTCTAGTATTTCTGCCCCATCAATTCCATCTACGGCTTGTGTCTTCTCATTATGGTCTACTAAAATAATTTGCTTTCTTTTCATATTTAGCAAATTTCTTCTAGAAATCATTCCCATATATTTTCCCTCTTCATTCAACACAGGAAAGTCTCTATGGCGCTCTTTGGACATAATTTCTCTAACATCATCTACATATTCTTCCATTTCAAAAGTAATCAAATTTTCTCGCCGCATAAAGTATTTTACAGGCATACTTTGGTTAATTAATCTTGCCACTGTATATGTATCATATGGTGTGGTAATAATAACACATCCACGTTCTTCTGCTAATCTTTGTATCGTCTTAGACACTTTTGCATCAGAACATACAATAATACAACTTGCATTCATTTCAATAGCACAAAGTTGAACTTCATAGCGATTTCCCAAAATTACCATATCATCATCTTCAATGTACTCTTCCATAAGCTCGGGACTTTCTGTGGCAACTACTACTTTTCCTTTGATAAAATATCCATGAGCATTTCCAGCAAAAACTTCACCTTCTAAAGTTTCTGCAATATTTTTATACTGTGTCCTTGCTTTTGCAAGTATTCTATTGTCATATACATCCATATAAGAAGTAGCAATATCACCTGTAATAATTAATCCCTCTAACAACCCATTTCGATTAGTGATTGGAAGTGTTACCACATTCTGTGCCTTCATAGTTTCCCATGCTGTTTTTAAGGAAACTTGGCTACTAATACCAGAAGTCTTACGAATTTCTATGTCTTTTACTTGAGCTCCTACATCCATTATATATGCTGGTGTTGAAATTTCAAAATATTCTAATACATATTTACTCTCTTCATTAATTTGTCCTGCACGTTTTGCCTCATATTTGATATTTCCCATTTTGTTTTTTAAATCTGCATAGGCGATGGCTGCACAAATTGAATCTGTATCTGGATTTTTATGTCCAATCACCCATACACTTTTTTCTTGTTCCATTTTAATTCCTCTTACTTCACTTTTATTAATGTTACTTATTTTGTTATATAATATATTATATGATGCAAGGGGCAAAAAAATTTTGCCCCTATAAATGTATAACACTTGAATATCTTACAAACAAACTACAAATAATCCACCTTTTTCTTTGCATAAATTAAAATATCCCCATCATATGAATAATAACACCTGTAAGCCCAGCAAGATTTACAACGATAAGTCCTATTACAATTTTAAAGTAAAATTTCATAATTCTTGTACTACCCTTGCCAAGTTCTATATTTTCTACATTTCGACTTAATTCTTCCACCAATACTTGAATATTTCTATAACATTTTACATTTTCACTGTGTACTTTTTCACTTAGTTCTGTCTTAACTGCTGCTAACTTGTCCACAATTTCTTTTTGAAAAATCTCAGAAATTTGATTCACTTCATCATTTATGATTTCTAATCTTTCAGGAACTTCTAGTAATACTGATCTGACCGCTTCTATTTGTTCATCAGACTTTTTATCTACAATTTCTGGAATACTTTCTAGTTTCTGGTCAACAGTTTCTGTTAATTCTCTCAAATTCTGACTTACCAATTCTGTTATTTCTTGTAGATTTTGTTCTGTTGCACCTGTCATCTCTTGTACTTTTTGGTCTACCACTTCTGTTATGTTTTGCATATTTTGCTCAACAACACCTGTTATCTCTTGTACTTTTTGGTCTACCACTTCTGTGACATTTTGCAAATTTTGTTCTGTTGCACCTGTCATCTCTTGTGTTTTTTGGTCTACCACTTCTGTTATGTTTTGCATATTTTGCTCAACAACACCTGTCATCTCTTGTACTTTTTGGTCTACCACTTCTGTGACATTTTGCAAATTTTGTTCTGTTGCACCTGTCATCTCTTGTGTTTTTTGGTCTACCACTTCTGTTATGTTTTGCATATTTTGCTCAATAACACCTGTCATCTCTTGTGCTTTTTGGTCTACCACTTCTGTGACATTTTGCAAATTTTGTTCTGTTGCGCCTGTCATCTCTTGTGCTTTTTGGTCTACTGTTTCTGTTATTCCTTGCATATTCTGCTTGACTATATCTGTCATCTCTTGTATCTTCTCATCAATTACAGACATATTCTGTTTGGAATTATTATTTAATCTATCTATCTGTTCAGATACCTGTTTATCCAACATATTAACTTCTGAATTAACGGTCTCATCTATTATTTTTAACTGTGTTTCTATTTTAGCAACTAATTCTGCTATCTGTTTTTGTACTCCTTTTACAAGCAAATTAGCTTCCTTTTGTTGTGTATCCAACTCATTCTTAAGTTGTTTTGCTCTCTCTTCTCGTTTTTCTAACACCCCTTGAAGTTCTTCTGCTTTATTTTCCTTTGCTGTCAAAACATTTTGAAGTCTTTTGGCTTTTTCTCTAAATTCATCAATCTGTTTTAACAAAAAATCTTCTTGTTGCATTTTATTTGATATTCTTTCATGCTCTACTTCCTGATCTTTTGTTCTATTTGCTTGCTTTTGCAATTTATCCATAATATTTCCCATTTTATGCCTCCCAGCTCTGGTTTCATTTAATGTTTAATTTCATACGTTCACTAACTATTATGGGTAATATTGTAGCATTTCATAATATCTTTTGCAAGAAAAACGAAATATGTAAACTTGTCTTGTGCTTGCTCAGTGAAAACGTTTTCATAACCACCAATCCACTGAGAGAAATTTATTTTACTCATCACTTCACTTATAGAAGTAGGAGTCCTCCTTGATAAGATAAAAATTTTATACTTAAAATCAATATAGCTGTTAAAATGGTTGTAATATACATAAGTTGATTACTTTTTTCAATATCCTTAATTTCTACAGAACGAATCTTATCTCCTATTGTTGGTTTTTTATATTTTTTACCAAAATACCATGCGTCTCCTGCAAGTTGCACCTGTAAAGCTCCTGCCATTACTGATTCTGTCTGTGCAGAATTTGGACTTGCATGCTGATACCGATCTCTCTTAAATATTCTCCAAGCTTCTCTTATATTTAAACCACAAAAGGGACAAGAAAGAATCATAACAAGAGCACTGATTCTAGCAGGAATAAAGTTTACAATATCATCCATAATAGCTGCTGCTGTTCCAAAATAACAATAGGAATTATTTTTATATCCAACCATAGAATCCATAGTATTGATTGCCTTATAAAAAAAACCACCTACTGCACCAAATAATGCCATAAAACACATAGGAGCAATGACACCATCTGATGTATTCTCTGCTACAGTTTCTATAGTTGCCTTTATAACACCACTCTCACTTAGATTCTCTGTATCTCTTCCTACAATCATGGACACTGCTTTTCTTCCAGCCTCAAGTCCATATCCTTCTAGTGATTTTGCAACTTTCATACTCTCTGTTTTTAAAGATTTAGCTGCTAAAAGTGTTCCACACATAAAAGTTTCTACTAAAATCCCAATTATCAAATGTATCTTATAACAACATATCAAGACTATTGCTGGAAATAATGTGGATAATCCTATTACCAGCATTACCATTATTATACCTGCTATTCGCTCTCCTATTTTAGTTTTTGAAAACAACTTTCTCAGCCATTTTTCTAATTTGCTAATCAACCATCCAATTCCCATTACTGGATGATACCATCCTTTTGGATCTCCAATCATAAAATCTAATAAAATACCCATTGACAATGTGAAAGTAGAATAAGCGAATATATTCATAACACCAAAAATCTCCTTTTACAATTTAACAGCATTTCCCACACTAAATTGCTCAAAGCGTCTTTCAATTTTAACCAAATGTTCTGCATATTCTTTTAATTCTGCTGCTAATTTTTCTCTGTCATCTCTTTCCATTTTATAAAGAATACGGTGTTCCATACTTGCCCAAAAATCCATAGACATTGTGCGAAGCTGAATCTCCACTGGAAAATATTCCATTCCATCTATACAATACACTGGAACTCCTACAATAATATGATAGCTCCTATATCCATTCGGTTTTGGCTTAGAAATATAATCACATTCTCTAATTACAATCAGATCCGTTTGTCGCTTTAGAGAATCTACAAGATTATAAATATCCTCTACAAAATAGCAAATCACACGTACTCCTGCAATATCCTGCAAATAATCTTTTGCATTCATAATAGTTGCTTCTTTTTCTTTTTTTCTAAGTTTTCCTTCTATACTTTCTTTTTTTTTCATTCTATTCTGGATATTATGTATAGGTTCTCCAGAAGCTTCTCCATATAAATTATGTTTTAATACATTCAGCCTGGCAAGCAACACCTCACTGGCATCTGCATAAGGCTGAATAAAGGTATGATATTCTTCATTTGTCATTGCTTTTTCATATTCCTCCTTATTGCTAGGGTTCTAACACTAATCTATCTCTTTGAATTTTAGCCAATTGCTAGTCCATAGTTTCCTCTTTGCACTTTTGAAGAAATAAAACACTTAGATAGCAGTGTTACCACTAATTTCCTTTATTATACCAAACTTCCTGTAAGGAAGTATAAAAATTTCTCATAAAAAATCTTAAAAATCTGTAAATTATATTTTTATTTACAAGTGAAAGCGGATATTCGCAATAACCACAGGGCATGATATCCCATTTGTAACTGAATTATTCCATTTTAAACCCTACTTCAATGGTAAAATTATTCTGATAAAGAGAAGCCTGAATTTTTCCACCCATTTGTTCTGTAAATTTCTTAGCAATTGCAAGTCCTAACCCTGTACTTTTTCGAGTTCTAGATTGATCTGTTGTATAAAAACGGTCAAAAATCTGTTCTATATCTTTTTCTTCAATCGTATCTGTTTTATTGGATATTTGAATAAAAATCTGTTCTTCTATAAGCTTTAATGAAAATTTATAATCACCTATTCCATGTACTAATGCATTTTTTATTAGATTCTCAAGGATTCTCACAAATGCATGAGAATTTACCAAGATAAAGCAAGGTATTTCAACAATCTCTATTTCTGGTTCACACCCTTTTTTCATAAATTCATCGTAAAACATAGATATTGTTTCTGCAAATAAATTTCTTACATTTACTTTTTCTAAATTTAAATCCAGTTCTCCTGCCTCAAGTCTTGCATATTCAAATAACTGATTTAACATTTCTGATAAATCTTCCAACCGGTACTCTATAATAT
>CAJUHG010000087.1 GCA_910586005.1 uncultured Lachnospiraceae bacterium
CAATACCATTTACTGGGATCATAAGTATAAGGTAAATGCAGTAGAACAGGGAAGTTGGGGAACACCTCCAACTAGTGGAACAGATATTTACAATAATATCTTCTATGGAGATACAGAAGAAATTGTAAATAATGAAGGAATCCATTATGACAGTAACTGTGTATGGGGCAGCGCAAAAGATGTATATCCATTAGACGAGGATATCAATGCAATCGTGGCAGATCCAAGTTTTGTAGATGTAGAGGATTATACAGATGGAGAATTTACAGATGCGACTCCAGAAACAGAAGGAAAAGTAACACTTGGTTCTCCAAATGGATTTAAGTTAAACCAGAATTCTCCATGTATCAATGCAGGACGGGATTATATGCCAGTACCAGAAGAATCTCTGGAAAAAGTTGCAAGTGAATTAGTGCCAACTCAGATCACATTGGAAAACAAGGATTATGAAGGAAATGCAGTTCCATTTAAAACTGGTAATGCAGCAACAGAACGTGTAGATATTGGAGCTTTTGAATATCAGGGTGAAGGTACCTATAAGCCTACAGGAACAGCAGATAAGATTTATCTAAAAGCATTGGTAGATATGACTGCTCAATATAAAGAAGCTGACTTTACAGCAGAGACTTGGGCAAAATTTAAGACTGCATTTGATAATGCAAAGAAAGTATTAGAACGTGCAACAGCTACACAGAAGAGTGTAGACGCAACGGCAGTAGCAATGGAGAAAGCTCTTTCCAATTTAGAAAAAGCAGGTGCAGTAAGACCAGGTACTGCAGCAGATGATATTTTAGCAGGTTATAACAGCAGTGATACGGTTGACAACTCTGGTTTTGAAAAGAGCAGCAGTGGCTGGGGAACTTGGCAGAGTACCGTTGCAATTTCAACGGATAAGGCACATACTGGAAGTCAAAGCTTAAAAGTTACTCAGACGAGTAGTGGAACGGCTTATTCAGAATTAGGAGGCATTCCAGTAGCAGCAAATACTACCTATGTCTTAGAAGCATGGGTGCATAGTGGTGATGATGATTTTACTAAAGTAGGGTTAGAAGCAAAACATCATAATAGTGTTACTGGTGGTAATGATATTAAATTAAAGAATATGACACTTGCAGCAGATGCTGTAGCAGATGCAAACGGATGGCATAAGGCAGTAATGGAATTTACTACCAAAGAATATGAAAAGATTAGTGTTAGTATTAGCAGTGATATTTCAACCGTTTATGTAGATGATGTAGTAGTTTATCCTAAGACTATAAAAGAAAATGTAGGAGAAGCATTAGATAAGACAGGTTTGGAAGAAGCGCTTGCTTTAACACCTCAATACAAAGAATCCTATTATTCTGAGAAATCTTGGAAAGCTTATCAAGATGCAATGCTTGCAGCAAGATTA
This sequence comes from uncultured Lachnospiraceae bacterium, assembly GCA_910586005.1. Lineage (GTDB taxonomy): Bacteria > Bacillota > Clostridia > Lachnospirales > Lachnospiraceae > Petralouisia. The sequence continues at coordinate 1,394 of CAJUHG010000087.1, forward strand.
GAGTATGTAAATCCTTTTACAACTCAGACAGCTTTAAATAAAACATCAGCAGATTTAAATAAGGCATTCCAAAATTTAACAAAGAAGACAGATAAACGTGTTTTAGAATCCACTTATAATTTGTGTAAAGTAAAATCCAAAGGAAGTTACACAGATGCAAGTTGGAATGCATTCCAAAATGCAATCACAGCAGCTAAGAAAGTATTAGATAATGAAAATGCAACACAGGCTGAAACTGATACAGCACTTAAGAATTTGAAAAATACCCGTGATGCTTTAACTTTAGTTGCTCCAACTCCTGCAAAAAGACCTTATAAGAATGCTTTGCAATCTATGTATAAGACATGGAATGCAAAGAAAAAAGGTGATTACACAGATGCAAGCTGGAGTAAACTTCGTTCTGCAATTACAGCAGCGAAAAAAGTATTAGATAATAAGAATGCAACACAAGCTCAGATTGATAAAGCTTTGGAAAACTTAGAAAATGCTCGTGACGCTTTGGCTAAAAAGAAAGCTCAGGCAATTAAGTATACCAAGACATTTACAAAAGCTTTTGGTGCAAAGGCCTTCAGTTTGGGTGCAAAGAGAACAACTGGAAACGGAGCCTTAAGCTATAAGACTTCTAATAAGAAAGTAGCAACTGTTGCTAAAAATGGTAAAGTTACAATTAAGGGAATTGGAGTGTGTACCATTACAATTACTGCAAAAGCAACAGGTACTTACAAAGCAAAATCTGTAAAAGTTACTTTAACCGTAAATCCTAAAAAGGCAACTCTTAGCAAATTAACTCTTGTAAAAGGTAAGAAATTAAAGGTTACTTGGAAGAAAGATAGCAAGGCAACAGGATATGAAGTTCAGTGTGCGTTAAAGAAAGATTTCAAGAAGATTGCTAAGAAGGCAACCATTAAGAAAGTAGGTACTACTTCCACAACACTTACAAAATTGACAAAAGGTAAAAAATATTATGTACGTGTTCGTGCATATAAGAATGTAAAAGTGAGTGGCAAGACTAAGAAACTTGTTGGTACATGGAGTACTGTAAAACTGAGTGGAAAGATTAAATAATAGCTAAGCTATCGAATCTTTTTGAGTGAATTATTTTAGAAGAATCACTTCTAGCAAGAATATTTTCTTATTCTTGTTAGAAGTGGATAAATCTTATTTAATTATGTTAGCTTAGAAGATAAGTAGTTGCTAGAAGTGAATCATCAGTCATAAAAGAAAGGAATATCAAAATCAGCATGCGAATGAAGCATAGAAAGATAATCCTGAGCATAATGGCAGTTTTTTGTGCCGCAGCAATAGGCTGCGGCACAAAGACTGTAAAGAATAGTGATACAGTAATGGAAATTGCAGAAGAAACTGTGGTAAAAGAAGAGTATCAAATGATTCTAAAAAGTTATGTGGCAAGGGTAAAAGGAGAGTACACAACAAAAGAGGCAAATCAAAAGAATTTTTGGACAACTAAGTATGAAAATGGGACACCTTTGGAGCAGATTATGGAACTTGCCAAAACGGATCTAATTGAGAAGAAAGTGATAGCACAACTTGCAAAAGATGTTGGAATTACCCAAGAGACAGATTATATATCTATGGTGGAGGCAATGAATCAGGAAAATACTAATAGAGAAGAAAAGACAGCGTCTGGAAATGTAGTTTATGGATTGACATCCTTTGAGATAGAAGAGTATTATTCCTATGTCTATACAACTGTTGAATCTAAATTGATAGAGAACTTAAAGAAAAATCATGAGATATCTCAAGAAGAATTAGAGCAAATTTATCAAGATAACATAGAACAATATACCAGTGATATCTGTGTACAAATGCTAGTTGCAGAAATGCAACAAGAAATAGGAATAAAAAAAGCAGAACAAGCAGCCAAAGCGATGAAGAAAGAAACAAATATAGAAACTCTATCTAAGAAATATCCTGATATTAATTTTTATGAACTTAGAATGTCTTCTTTCAATATGGAAGAGGGAAGGAATGCATCTTATATGCAACGTTGGCTAACTTCTTCTACTATGCAACAGGGAGAAGTTTGTGAACCTTTTGAAATTGGTGAAAATCTAATGGTGTTGCGTTGTTTAAGTAGAACAGAAGATACTGCAGAACCTTTTGAAGACATCAAGGGGGTGCTGAAAAGCGAAGTTCAAACAAGATTGGCAAAAGAAGATATTGAGAAGAAAATACAGGAAGTAGAAGTAAATTTTCAAGAAAGCGTGTTAGAGGAAATTGCTTTAGAAGCGCTGAAAAAATAGATAAGAAAAGGGTTTATGTTATTATTAGCATAAATCCTTTCCTTACTTATTTAGGATAATAGAAAGTTGACACAGTGTGTTTTCTATTTTTATTTACACGAAGGTAAAGTGAGAAATATTATCAAGCTTGCTAGATTATATTTTCTGAAATAAGTTTTCCATCTTCATAATAAATATCATCATCTGGTGTTATGTTTTTGTGAACTTTTATAGGGTTTCCAAATGCAATTACATTAGAAGGAATATCCTTACTTACAACAGAACCAGCTCCAATAATAGTATTATCTCCAATATGTATGCATGGTAAAATGGTAACATTTGAAGCAATCCATACATTTTTACCTATATAAACTGGTTTATTATAGCCATATCCTTTTGCGCGTAATACTGGGGATATAGGGTGAGATGCTGCAATAATTGTTACATTAGGGGCAATCATTGTATCGTTTCCTATAAAAATCTGTGCATCATCAACGAATGTACAATTAAAATTTATATAAACATTTTTACCAAGATGAATATGATGTCCACTCCACATTGCATAATAAGGTGCTTGAATATAAGAATTTTCACCAATTTCAGCAAATAATTATTTATTAGAATCATGAATAGAGGATGCTAGACTTTTCAAAATAATAAATTTTCTTCAAAAGAATTATCAAAAAAATTTGTTCTGGATGAACTATGTAATTATGTTAATCTTAGTAGGAGTGCATGTTGTAGATATTTAAAAAAATGATGAATATGTCTATATCTGATTATATGATAGAATATAGATTATCTCAGGCACTTTTTCTATTAGACAACACCAACAAGAATATAACAGAGATTGCGCTTCAATCAGGGTTTTCTACTACAAGTTATTTTACTAGTAAGTTTAAAGAGAAGATGTTAATAACACCTCTTGAATATAAAGTAAAAAATAAAGACAGATAACTTTTTTAAATATTATATATGTGGCAATTTAGCTTGATTTATATAGGTAAGGATATGGAAGGTGCGGTGTGACTTTGTTGATAAAACTAGGAGTTTCTTGTTTTGTGAGACTGTTCAGGTTCGCTTAGATACCTTGTAAGCCCAGCGATATTATAATCCGCACCTGTATAATCTGCTATTTGCGCTAGAAAGACATGTGAACTATTTTAAATATAGTGATTTATATAAGAAAAGTGTTTTATTAATTGCTAAGATAAAAAATAGCTAATTGTGTCCTGTCACGAAGTTCTAATTTTTCCAGAATAGAGCTCAAGTAATTTCTAATAGTTCCTTTACTTAAACATAGTTGTTCTGCAATTTCTTGGTTACTATATCCATTTGCCACTAGTTTAATAATTTCTAGTTCTTTATCAGAAATACCCATTGTATGAAAATTATCTTTATTATGGGAAGAGGATGTAAGAAATTCTGGTAATCGTGTGACAATTTCATTTCCAAACACACTTTGTCCTTGAAATACTGCTTTCAGAGAAGGAAGCAGGCTCTCAAAATTTTGTTTTAAAATATATCCTTTTGCACCCAAATACAGTGCACGAACAATATATTCATCATCCAAAAAAGTAGTCAAAAATAAAATTTTTGCATCTGGATATTTTTTTAAAATTATTTCTGCAGCCTCTAATCCAGTTATTTCTTTCATGCGGATATCCATAAGTAAAATATCTGGTTGATATTGGCAATATAAAGTAATAGCATCTTTGCCATCCGTTCCAGTTTCTAATACTTGGATTTCCTCTGAGGCTTCTAAAATTGTTTTTAAGGATAAACAAACAAATGGGTCATCATCTACAATTATAATGTTCATAAAAAATTCCTTTCTCTATCACTAATTTCTATAAAATTATCAAATTACTAATAAATTACAATAGTTTAATCGTGTGGAATAGAAATAAAAATTTGAAAACCATGTTCTGTAGAAAGAGAAAAATGTCCATTCAAATTTTTTACTCTTTCTTTCATATTTGAAATTCCCATACCAGAATTTTTCTGTTCAATATTACTTCCATTATCTGTAATAATAAGTTGATATAAATGAGGATGTTCTCTTAAAATAATAGAAATAGTATCAGCATTACTATGCCTTGTAATATTGGATAACGCTTCTTTTACAATAGAAATAAAACAATATTTGATAGCTATAGGCACAAAAGCTTCCATATCATATTCTAAAGATATTTGATAATCTGCAAGATTAGAAATTAATTCTAATATGGAAGCCTTCAAATCAATAGAATCCTCATGAAGATTATGAACACTCTCACGAATTGCAGTCATAGCAGAAGATAAAGTTTCTTTTAAAACGTACAAGGGAGCTTTTAAAGTTTCCTGTTGATTGATAACAAATAAAGCACCTACTTGAAGAATAGAACGAGAAAGCATATGACCTACATTGTCATGGATTTCTCTTGCAATTCGATTTCTTTCTTTTAAAGTGGCAATGTGGATTTCATTATTTTGCTTTTCAATTAAATCTTTATTTTTTTGTTGAAGAGATAGCTGATATTCGGTGTAGGTGTCTCTTAGAAATCGAAATTCTTGTTCTAGCCGAAGCAATTTTTTGGATTTAGAAGCCAAAATCCAAGCTAATAAGTAAAGAAGAATTATTATAAAAAAATAGAAATGGGATTCTTTCTTAAAAGTAAAAACCAAAGGGAAACAGATAGCAAGAAAGTAGTAAGGTTTTAGGTAGATAACTAATTCATAAAATAGAAGAGGAAGAAAGTAACGAAAAGTAGGATAAAAGAATGACAATACAGCAAATAAAGTCCATAAAGTAATAAGGAAAAAGCGAGTAGTTTTAGAAAGTTGTTGAAGGGAAAAATAATCTAAATTACAACAACTGCAAGCACAAGAAAAAATAATTGTTACAAGAAATGCTAATATTTGTGAAGTGTTTGGTTCTGGATTCTGATAGAACATTAGAAACATACAACTAATACATAAAATTAATTTATCAGATAAAATAGTCATGGTAATTTCCTCTTCGTATATATTTTTGTTTTGATTATACAGCAGAAAGATGTACAAAATCAAGTTTACTTTAGATTACATTTGTCATATCAGTTGATGACATATGACACTATTTTTTTTTATAAATTGTTGTTAGAATGAAAAATAAAAAAGAGGAGATTGTTATGGTGGAGAAAGTAATAGAGATAGAAAATCTTGTAAAGCGGTATAAGGAGCTAATAGCACTTGACCATTTAAATTTAATTGTGGAGAAAGGAGAAATTTTTGGATTATTAGGTCCTAATGGTTCTGGGAAAACAACTGCCATTAACTGTATTTTAGCATTGCTGTATTTTGATAAAGGCAGTGTAAAGGTGTTTGGGGAAGAAATACAACCAAACAGTTATGAAATTAAAAAACAGATTGGTGTGGTATTGCAAAATGTGGCAGTGTTTGAAGAATTGACAGTGCAAGAAAATATTGATTATTTTTGTGGTCTTTATATTCAAGATAAAAAAATAAGAAAACAGTATGTAGAGGAAGCAATTGTATTTTCGGGGTTAGAAGATTTTAGAAAATTTTATCCTAAAAAACTTTCAGGTGGATTGCTGCGTAGATTAAATATTGCTTGTGGAATTGCTCATAAACCAAAACTTATTATTTTAGATGAACCAACAGTGGCAGTAGATCCTCAAAGTAGAAACCGAATATTGGAAGGAATCAAGGAATTAAACCAAAAAGGAGCAACTGTAATTTATACCTCTCATTATATGGAAGAAGTGGAACAAATCTGTAGCCAGATTGCTATCTTGGACAAAGGAAGATGTATTGCTTCTGGAACAAAAGAAGAATTAAAATCAATGATTAAAATGGGAGAAAAAATTTATATAGAAGTTAAAGATATACAGCCTTTTCAATTAGAAGAAATCAAAGAATTGCATCATGTCTATCAAGTGAACAATGAAGAAGGAAAATTAGAGATAAAATGTAGTGGTGGAAAACATAATCTGGTGCATATTTTAGATTATTTTAAAAAACAGGAAATTAATTTTGGGCAAGTATATTCAGAACTGCCTACTTTAAATGATGTATTTTTAGAGATTACTGGAAAAGAGTTAAGAGATTCTAATACAAAGACACAGTTTTAGGTAATTTAGTAATTTTGTGATTGTCTAAAGGTATATTTTATATCAAAGGAGACCAAATATGTTTTTTAGATTATATAAATATAGTTTGATTCAATCTAAGAATCAAAAACTAATGATTTTTTGGAATTTAATATTCCCTATTATATTGGGAACTTTATTCCAAGTGAGCTTTGGAAATTTTATTGATAAAACAGTAGTGTTTCATCAAATACCAGTGGCTTATGTAATGGAAGAAGGAGCAGATACATCCTTTACTGAATTGTTAAAAAGGCTAGAAGAAGATAGTGAACTAATAAAAGTGCAAACAGTGGAGGAAAAAGAAGCAAAAAAACTTTTGAAAGAAGGAAAAGTAGAAGGCATTTTTGTAAATAGAGAAGCAAAATTATCAGAGATTTCTCTTATTGTAATAGAGAGTGATATGAATCAAAATATTTTACGTAGTATTTTGGAGCAGTATAAACATACTTATACAACATTTGCTACTATTGCTATAGAAAATCCAGCAGGAATGCAAGCAGCTATAGATTTTTTAGAAGAAGAGTGCCAATACTTGAAAGAGAGCAGTATCACAGATACAAAGCAAAATATAACATTAGATTATTTTTATTCATTAATAGCTATGAATTGTTTGATGGGAGCGACTACAGGGCTTATCAGTGCAGTTAATTTTAAAGCAAATTTATCTACTTTGGCAGCCAGACAATTGGTGGCAGGTACGAATCGTTTTAGAATACTTTTACCAGATTTATCAGCAAAGATTACCATCCAATTTTGTTATATTATTTTTTCCACTTGTTATTTGATGTTTGTGATGAAAGTTCCTTTGGGAGAAAAATGGGGATTGATTTTATTGACTATATTTATAGCCACTATTTTAGGTATTTTCTTAGGATTTTTTATTGGGGTTGTAGGAAAGATGCGGGAAAGTATAAAGGAGGCGATTTGTGTTTCAGTTATGATGACATCCAGCTTTTTTAGTGGACTAATGATAGCGGGGATACGTCGTATTGTGGAAGTATATGCACCACTATTTAATTTTATCAATCCAGCTTCTGTAATTGTAAAGGCCTTATACAGTTTAAATATTTATGATACATATGGGAGATATCTTCAGTGTATAGGAATTCTTTTCATTCTCATTATACTTTTAGGAATAGGATCTTTTACAATGATAAGGAGGGAGCGGTATGCAAGTATTTAAAGTGTTTTTTAAAATATTATCTAAAAATAAAACAGCATTGATTATGTATACAGTGATTTATCTGGTAATCACAATGGTTATCAGCTATTCTATACAAGAAAAAGGAGAAATGGCATTTTCTAGAATTTCTTTGGATATTGGAGTAGAAAATCAAGATTTGGGAAAAATGGGAGATGCTTTAGTGGAATATCTGGGTACATATCATCATTTACAGGACATACCAAAAGGAAAAGAAGCCTTGCAGGATGCCATATACTATCAGGAGATAGATTATGTGCTGATAATTCCAAAAGATTTTACAGAAAGATTTACAAATGGAGAAAGGAAAGGGCTGTTAGAGGGAAGAATTGTACCAGGAAGCAACACAGCTTCTTTGTTAGATCAGGAAATAGAAAGTTTTCTAAAAACTGCTGCGATGTATCTTGTGGCAGGTTGTGATTTAGAGAAAGCAATCCATCTGACTCAAAAAGATATAGAACAGGAAGTAACTATAACTTTTTTAGAAGAAACGAATGAACAATACTTGCCAAATATATTTTATTTTTTTCAGTATATTCCCTATGTCTTTTTGATTATGATGATTTTGGGAGTAGGGTCCGTTATGAAAACCTTTAAAAATAAAGATTTAGATGCAAGGAATAAGTGTTCTGCTATGCCCTTTTTAAAGCAGAATATGCAAATTTTTTTTGGGTGCATGGTTTATATGATACTTGTATATCTTATGTTTATGACTATGGCATATTTTAATGGAAGAGATTATATGTTTACCATACAAGGTGCTTTAAGCGCAATAAATGTATTAGTATTTAGTATTTGTGCATTAAGCATCGCCTGGTTTGCAGTACAGTTTGTGCGAAATGCGGCAGAACTTACTATTATGAGTAATATTTTTGGATTGGGATTTAGTTTTCTGGGTGGTGTGTTTGTATCTTTGGATCTTATGAGTGAAACTTCGATACGAGTGGCAAAATTTATCCCTAGTTATTGGTATGTAATTGCTAACCATAATATCCAAAAAGTAACAAGTTTTGCAGATGCCACTAATATTTATGAATCCTTCTTAATAGTTTTAATGTTTGCCTTGGCATTTTTTACAGCAGGACTTTTGGTCAGAAGATTGAAAATGAGAAGTTTGTAAAATATAATTACTCCCTACACATATATGTTTTGTATATGTTAGGGAGTATATTTGTTCTCTTATAGGAAAGACCTTGTCAGGCTAAAGCGTGAAAGTATATTTCTTATAAGAGAA
>CAJUHG010000088.1 GCA_910586005.1 uncultured Lachnospiraceae bacterium
CACTTGGCTACGGACCAAGGTGTCGGGAGTTCGAATCTTCTCACGCACGTAGAAAAAACCTTGCGAATGAGAGTTCGCAAGGTTTTTGTTTTTATTTATGACAATAGAAAGTTCGCAAAGCGTGCTTTCTATTGTTTCATAGGAAAGACCATATTATTGTGAAATGTTAAAGAGTATCACTCAGAAGAATTTGTTCTAGTTCCATGATTAATTTCTGGTAGTTCCACAATTCTATTACAAATTCTTTTTCCCAATGCCAAATTATGAGTAATCACCAGTAAGCCCATATCTCTCCTTTTTGCTTCTTCTAAAATTACTTGCCAAATTTGTGCTTGTGTAATTACATCTAACATCGTACTAATTTCATCACAAATTAAAAATTTTGTTTGAGGACCTAATACTCTTGCAATACAAAAACGCTGTAATTCTCCTCCTGATAATTCAACGGGCCATCGCTTTAACCATTCTTTTTCTATCCCTATTTTTTGTAACAACTCTTCCTCTGGTTCCCAACATTCTCTTAAAATTTTATCCATCTTCCACCGAGGATTTACTGCCTTTTCTGGATGTTGTCCAATCATTTGAACTGGGCAATATCCTGTTTTGGGTAAAGATTTTCCTCTCCATAATATTTCCCCATTTTGGGGTTGCTCATACCCAGCTAAAATTTTAGCAAATGTGCTTTTTCCAAATCCTGAAGGTCCCACCAATGCCACACGTTCTTTTGAAGTTACCTTAAAATTTACATTTTCTAATATCCAAGGAGACTTATTATCATAACGAAAACTTATATTTTTTGCTTCTAATATAACAGTATTTTTATTCTGCATAAATACACCTTACTTTTCCACCCCGCAGAGAACGCATTTCAATTTCTCCTTCACAAGCTTCTGTTCGATTTGGACAACGTTTGGCAAACAGACATCCTTTGGGTAAATTTCCAGCATAAGGCTGTGACCCCTCAATAGACTGAAATTCCTTTTGTGGCAATGCTGCCAAAAATGCTTTACTATAAGGATGACGCAGTGATTTTCCTTCTCCCATAAAATCTTCTACAGAAGTAATCTCTAAAATAGTACCAGCATAAAAAATTGCAATTTGATCTGCCACCTGTAAAGCAAGATCTATATCATGTGTTATCAGCAATACAGCACAGCCTGAATCTGCTAATTCTCTGAAATTCTTTAACGTTTCCATCGCTAACTCTTTTTGCAAGCCTGGTGTAGGTTCATCTGCAATTATCAATTTCGCTGGTCTCATCATCGCACCAGAAATCAAGACTCTTCGTGCCATCCCACCTGATAACTGATAAGGATACAATTTTGCAACAGATTCTTCTAACTGATATCTTCTAAAAAGTTGCTTTCTTTTTTCTTGTTGTTTCCTTTTTTCACTTTTTTTGGTCACTCCTATTACTTGCTTTCCTATCTTCATCAATGGATCTAAATATTCCACAGACTGTGGAATAAAAGAAATTTCTTTTCCCCTCAAATTCTCCTTTTCTAAAGTACCCATTTCCTTCCCACAAAACTTTATAGTTCCCTCTATTTCCGCATTTTGTGGTAAAATTCCTAAAATACTATGTGCTAACAAACTTTTTCCAGAACCACTAGAACCTACTACCACTACAATTTCTCCAGAAGAAATTGTAAGAGAAAGTTTATGTATCATTTCCAATTTATGTTTTTTCATTCCTTTGTTATACATATGAAAAGAAATGGATAAATTTTCTATCTCTAAAATCGGAATTTGATTTATATCTTTCATCAGTTCCCCCTATTCATTTCCACTATTTGGATTTAAAAGTCGTTTTAAATTTTCACCTACCAAGTCAAATAACAAAACTGCTAACAATAGCATAATTCCAGGAAATACTGCCATCCACCATTTTCCAGAAGCAATGTGTTTCATAGATTCTGATAAAATAACACCAATTGCTGGAACTTCTGCTGAAAATCCAAATCCCAAAAAAGTAATAGCAGCTTCATGCATAATAGCATGTGGAAACAATAATACCACACCAACTAAAAATACTGGCAATACTTGTGGAAACATATGACTCTTTGCCACTTGAAATTTTGTTTTTCCCATACGATAAGAAGCCTGTACATATTGTGAGGAACGTATTTGAAGCACCTCTGCCCGCACTAATCTAGTCAGTTCTGGCCAATGTGTCAAAGCTACTGCAATCATTACCCCTTTTCCTCCTCTACCAAACATAAAAGAAATCAAAATTAACAAGATTATATGGGGAATTCCCATACAAAGATCCACACACCAGTTGACTAATCCATCTATAGGGCCCCCTTTCATAGCAGCAACCACACCAAATATCAGAGCTACCAGAGAACTGACAATAGATGCTAAAATACCAATCACAATACTGTTAGACAATACCTTTACACTCCGAAAAAACATATCTCTCCCCATATAATCTGTTCCAAAAGGATGCTTCAAACAAGGCGGGATAAATTTTGCATTGTAATTCACACCATAGCTCTCAGGTCTCAGTAATAATCCAACAAGTAACATAGTAATTAAATACAGCAGTGCAATTCCAATAGAAAGAAATGTTTTTCTCCTTCGATTCCAGAAAATATCTATTGGTTGATCTTCTGTTTCTTTTTGATTCCAGAAAATATTGGTTGGTTGATTCATAAAATTTTCCTCTCAAACTTAAGAATACCTTTGGGTTCTTGCAGTGGAGTACACACCATATAACAATTTCATCTTAGGATATAAAAATTATCTTCCATCCGATGAATATACTATCTTAGTATCCACAAAACCATACAATATATCTGCCATTAAATTTCCGGTAAATACAAATATTGCACTAAAAATAGCAATCCCTAATAACAATGGCAAATCTCCGCCAAGACCTGCTGCTGTCACAGCACTTCCAATTCCTGGATAAGAAAATACAGATTCTGCTAATGCCATCCCCCCAAATAATTCACTAAAAGATGCAAACTGCACTGTAATTGCTGGAATTGCAATATTTTTGATTGCATGTCGCTTTACAATCTGCCATGTGTTTTCTCCTCTTGCTCTTGCATATAAAACAAATTCACTATCTAAAATTTCCAATAATTTCTGTCTAGTATATAATGTGATTTTCCCTATTCCTAACATACTTAATGTAATGGAAGGCAAAACCAAATGATGGATTCGCTCTAATAAAGTGACTTCAGAAGCAAGTTTTCCCATAGGTGCTGCAAGACCAATTGGAAACCATCCTAAATTCACTGCAAAAATACTGAGCATTAATAAACCAACCCAAAAAGTTGGGGAAGATTGAAAAATAAGACAAATAAATTTTATGATTTTATCCCATAAATGATCTTTCCAAAGTGCTGCTACAATTCCTAAAATAAACCCCAAAATTCCAGAACATATCCATGCAATCAACATTAGAACCAAAGAATATTGAAAGCGCTCTTTTATCACAGTTAAAACTGGTTGTTTATATACAATAGAATTTCCCATATCTCCTTGAAATATATTTCTAGCCCATATTAAAAACCGTTTCACTGGTGGGTCCTTCAATCCCCAATATGTTTCAATTTCTTCTTTTGCTTCTTCTGAAATCGTAGAATTTGTTCCTATATAAGCAATCAAAGGGTCTATGGGTGCTTTTGTTATCATTATGAATGAGATAATACTGATAGCAATCAATAATGTTATCATTCGCAAAACTGTCAGAAAAAATCTCTTCATACTAACTATCCTTTCCTTAATACATTATATATAAAATCATAAATTATTTACATTCTTATTGCCTAATTTTCCAATCCTTCATATTGCAAATAATTGGAATTCCATGTCCATGTGGATGAGGAATTTGAGTATCTACAGAAATATCTAACCTATCACTTACAAAATAACAATGTTCAATATTAACAAGATACAAATAAGGATAATCTTCTGCATATGCCACTTGTGCTTCTTTCCAAGCTGCCACTGCATCTTTCTGATTGTTGGCTGATATTGCCTTTGCAATCAAGTTATCTACTCTTTCATTTTCATATCCATTGGTATTGCTATACGCCTGTATCATAAAATGCTCTGATTGGAATAGACTATCAATTACCATAGGACTATATTGCCCATAGCCCCATACAACGCCTTCACAATATGCTTCTTTTGTAATTTCATCCCAAGTTGTCTGTTTTACCTCGATAGAAATTCCCAAAGGTCTTACATTTTCTGCAACTGCCACTGCTAACAAATAACGGTCTTGTTCATCTGAAGGTGTATACACCTTAAAAGCACATAGTACTCCATCTTTTTCGCGAATGCCATCTCCATCTTTATCTGTCCATCCTGCCTCTTCTAACAATTTTTTTGCTTCTTCCACTTGAGAATCTTGATATTCTATTGTATTCCCCCAGATTAAATGATCTGTCCATCCTTCTGCTGGTTTTCCTACTCCATCAAAGGCATGATTAATTACTTCCTGACGATTAATGCCAATTGCTAATGCTTTGCGCACAGCTATATCAGAAGTCACTATATTTCCAACTTCCTCTGATTCTCCTTTGGCATTGGTAATAATTTCTGGTTTTCTACAAGGGAGACTAATATTTCTCACATCCATTGTTTCCAGTTTTTCCACATGCATTCCATTGACAACCTCAGACGCATAAGAAGGCTGTATCATTACAATATCCAATTGCCCAGACTGTGCATTAGAAAAAGCCGCTTCATTATCCATATCTACAAATGTAACACGCTTAATTTCAGGTGCACCCTCAAAATAATTTTCATTTGCTTCCACAATTAACTGTTGTTCTGTATCATACTGAACCACTTTCCAAGGTCCAGTTCCCACAGGTCTCTGGTCATAATCCTTACTATGATATCCATCACTTGGTACAATTCCAAGCTGTGCTGTAGTATCCAAAAAGGGAGAAAAAGGTTCTGTTAAAGTAAATTGCACAGTATGTTGGTCAAGTGCCTCTACTTTTTTTAATTTAGAGAGATCTATATTTTCATTCTGTCCTTGATTTGCCATTACTGTTTCATAAGTAAATACTACATCTTCTGCTGTAAATTCTGTTCCATCCTGAAACTGTATTCCTTTTTTTAATTGATAGATATATACCAAAGCATCTTCTGAAATTTCCCAACTTTCTGCTAAATCTCCTTCATATTCAGACTTAGCATTTACTCGTATTAATGCATTGTTAATAAAATCATATCCATAAGAAAATGCACCTTTTACTGGATCTAAAGACCTCTCCCAAAACCCATGTCCTACATAGCAAACAATACCATTAGAATTTCTAGAAGAATCTTTTTTTATCTTTTTCTGTTCCTTGCCACAAGCAACAAGTAATACACTTACAGTAAAAATAATACAACTTATAATCAGTATCCTTTTCTTTCTCATGATAAATATTTCCTTTTCTCTCTAAGCACATACTATCGTCAACTACTCACAACCGAAAGGTCATGGGTTTGTAACTGCTAGTCGTGGTAACGACTGACACCTCCGACCTTTTACCTCCGATAGGTATTGCTACCTAAAGTGGCGTTACATCATAGGGTGGCTGACAACTTTTAAGAAGCATATTTAGCATACTGCTTTCCGCAACGTCAATGTCAAGAGATTTTTTATAAAAATTAATTCCACTGACTTCTAATTTCATCCATCAGTCTCATTACACGTAAAATTTCACTATGAGGCATTTCCTCACATTCCACTTTTCCCTCTTCAATCGCCCGAATACAAGAAAGAACTTCATATTCATAACCTGTAATTTGTTCTGGTACTTTATAACAAGCAGTCATCTCTCGATTTAAATTAAAAACACGAATTTCTTCACAATTATTGATATTTTGTACTTCCAAATAACCTTTATCACCACTGATTACTCCCTGGCGATCCGTCTGAGCTAACATATCGCTGTGTAACACTGCCATTTTCTGGTCAGCAAAAGTAAGTGTAATACTGTTCATCCAGTCTACACCTCTAGGTGACATAATTGCAGTAGAATGTACCTGTTTTACTTCTCCAGAAAAAGCCATAAGTGCAAAATTAATGGGATAGACACCTAAATCTAATAATGCGCCACCTGCTAATTCAGGGCTTTGCATACGTTCTACATGAGAAAGAATATAACCTAAATTTGCAGTTAAAGAGGTAACCTTTCCTATTACTTGACTTTCTAATAAATCATCAATAATCTTCCTACTTGGCATATATCTTGTCCAAATTGCTTCTGCCAATAAAAGTCCTTTTTTCTTAGATAATTCCACCAATTCTTCTGCTTGTTCCGCATTTACTGTAAATGCTTTTTCCACTAGAACATGTTTCCCATGTTCTAAACAAAGTTTCGCATGTTCATAGTGATGAGAATGTGGAGAAGCAATATACACAAGTTCTACATTAGGGTCTTCTGCCATTTCTTGATAGGAACCATAAGCTTTTTCAAAGCCCCACTGATTCGCAAATTCTTTTGCTCTTCCATAATCTCTAGAAGCCACTGCATAACATTCTATTTTTTCAATTTGTGATACCGTTTTTGCCATACTATGAGCAATATGCCCTGGTGCTAAAATTGCAAATTTCATAATATCCTCCATTCCATATAAGATTACCATCGAGTAACTTAGACCCAAAATATTCAATAAAATCTTATCATATCTTACTATTTTTATCAATATAAAGCCATATTCTATCTACTGACAAAGACGTCTTGAATATTGCTTTTTCTTTTTCTGCATGATATACTAATTTTTGTTCTAAATAGAAATATCTTAAACAGAGATTTCTATTTAGAACATTTCTATATAGAAGTATCTAAATGAATATTTCTACTTATTCTCGTTGGAGAAAATTGCCACTTTTATACCTTATGAAATAGTTGAAGGGTTATAATGGAATACTCCAGAAATAACAGTTGTCCCAGTGGTTATCTAATTTCCGACTGAGATAAAAGCCTCCAACGTATTGTAGAGATGCAAACCACAACAAGAACATAAATAATGTTCTTGAAATTATCTCTTTTAGGATTACTCTTGATAGATATATCAAATGTAAGATATCTTCATCTCTATATTCAAACAAACTCTGAAATCCGCCAGAATTCTCTCTTGTGGAGAAACCCAACTCCCACTAAGACGAATTTCTTACCATTTATTATCTAATCAGAGGCATTCTAATATTTAAGATTGGAGGCGATTGATTGGACTAATTATGGAAAAAAGATAATCTAATTATCAGTGAAATTAATAATTAATAAAGAAACTTCTTTAAAGCAAAATATCACTTTTATTTTCTATTATTGAAATTAACCTGATAATAGAAATATATTTTGTAATAAGAATGCAATCTTAATAATCGTCACTAGAATATGAACTATGCAAAATTTGTACCTTAAATATAATGAAATTTTTTATGACCGATTTACAAAAGATGAACAGCTTTTATTTCTGTGAGTAACAAGCGAAGTAGACACACTACATGCACTGTGAGATATTTGATTTGAAAATTATCTCACAAGAATACTCAAAATACTAATAAAAGCAAAACATGCAAACAATTAATTTCAGGAGGATTTCAAATGAAGTCTAAAGAACATATCTATGATTTTATTCAAAAGCAACGGGTAGCATTCATTGGCTCTATAGACGAAGATGGGTTTCCAAACCTAAAAGCCATGTATGTACCACGAAAAATAGATGGAAATATTTTTTATTTTGCAACAAATACATCTTCTTTAAGAACTCAGCAATTTTTAAAAAATCCCAAAGCAAGTATTTATTTTTGCAATAAAGGTCGATTTCGTTATGAAGGACTTATGCTTATGGGTACAATGGAAGTATTAGAAGATGCTAAAACCAAACAAGAAATTTGGCGCAACGGCGATATTATGTTCTATGAAGGTGGTGCCACAGATCCCAATTACTGCGTTTTGAAATTCACTGCAAAAAAAGGTAGACATTATTTTGACTTGAAAACAGAAAATTTTATAGTTGATGAATTAGAATAATAGAATCACAAGCATCATGCTCTGCGAACTTTCTATTATCATAAACAATAGAAAACACACTTTGCCAACTTTCTATTATCATAAATACAAAACCATAAGCCAAGTTCAGAACATTTGAACTTGACTTATGGTTTTTATATTCTTATGATAAAAATTTCTGCAAAGTGCGCATACACTCTTTTAAATCAATTGGTTTTGCAATATGAGCATCCATACCCACTTCTAGACAATGTTGTGCATCATCAGAAAAAGCATCTGCTGTCATTGCAATAATTGGTAAACCATTATCTGAACGTTCCAATGCACGAATTGCAACTGTAGCATCATAACCATTCATTACTGGCATACGAATATCCATAAGAATTGCATCATAGAATCCAATCTCAGATTTTTCAAATTTTTCAAGACATTCCTTCCCATTGATTGCCCGCTCAAGAACAAGCCCCACACAAGAAAGAATTTCACTAATAAATTCCCAATTTACATCAATATCTTCCGCAAGCAAGATATGTTTTCCCTCAAAGTCTATCTCTGCTTCTTCCTCATCCTCTTCATAAGCAACACCTTCCATATATTTCCTCAAATATATAAATAATGTAGATTTAAACAAAGGTTTAGAAATAAAGCCCTCAATCTCAGAGGCTTCCACTTCATATTCTAGCTCACTCCAATCATAAGCAGAAATCAAAAATGCAGGAATCTTCTTATCATTACCTGTAACATTTCTCATCTCACGGATTACTTCAATTCCATTCATATAAGGCATTTTCCAATCTACCAAAACAAAATCATAATCATTGTTTTGTAGATGGCGGTCTTCAATCATACGAATTGCCTGTCTACCATCTAATGTCCATTCTGTATGAACTCCAAGTTCTTGCAAATTAGATACTGCACTAGTACACAACTGTTCATTGTCATCCACTACTAATACATCCCAATGTGGAAGCATCATATCTTTTGCATCTATATCTGATTTTTTCAGATCTAAAATAATATGAAATTTACTTCCTTTCCCTTGCTCACTTTCTAGATCAATGGTACCTCCCATAAGATCTACAATCGCTTTTGTAATGGACATTCCCAGTCCAGTTCCTACAATCTTTGCCACTTGGTCTGAATTTTCTCTTTCAAAACTCTCAAAGATTTTCTTTTGAAATTCTTCTGACATTCCAATCCCTGTATCTTCTACAATAAAATGTGTTCGCACATACTCTTCTCCTTTTGGAGATTTCTCTTGATACAAATGCACATCAATTCTTCCCTCTTCTGGAGTAAACTTAGCTGCATTAGATAACAGATTTAAAAGTACTTGATTTAATCGAACCGAATCACAGAAAACTTCTTCGGCCTCAATGGATTGAATAAAAATATCAAAATACTGATTTTTAGATTTTACTTGGGGCTGCATAATATTTACAATATCATCCATCGTCTCTCTTAAAGACATCTGGTTCATATTTAGTGTCATTTTTCCGCTTTCAATCTTAGACATATCTAAAACATCATTAATTAATCCTAACAAATGTTTACTAGATAATTTTACTTTATTTAAACAGTCTACCACACGTTCTGGATCTTTGATATTTTTTAGAGCAATCTCTGTCATTCCAATAATGGCATTCATAGGAGTACGTATATCATGACTCATACTAGACAGAAATTCACTCTTTGCTTTGTCTGAACTAATTGCCTTTTGCTTTGCTTTATTTAATTCCTGCATCTGACGTATAGAAAATTTAAAATACATAAAGAATACAACAGACATTGCCACCAAAATCATAACAGAAGAAACAATCATAATGCCCACTCGTTGGAGATCCAAACTACTAATAGGTCCATCCATAGCTTCACTATTCATTACAGTAATCAAATACCAATCAATATTTTCAGAAATTGGTGTACAGTATGTATA
>CAJUHG010000089.1 GCA_910586005.1 uncultured Lachnospiraceae bacterium
AAAGGAACCTTTACAGTTCAAAATGTAAAAGATTCCTTAAGTTAATGACATTGTGATTTTACTGGTCTTTTCCACCAAGCGTTTTCATCGTCGGAAATAACAATACATCTCTTATAGCTGGTGAATCTGTCATCATCATTACCATACGATCTATCCCATATCCAATTCCACCTGTAGGTGGCATACCAATGCTAAGGGCATTTAGAAAATCTTCATCTGTGTGGTTTGCTTCAGCATCTCCAGCAGCAAGTAATGCTTCCTGTGCTTCAAATCGTTCTCTCTGATCAACGGGATCATTCAATTCTGAATAGGCATTAGCCATTTCCCAACCATTCATAAAAAATTCAAAACGTTCTACATATTCTGGATTATCTGGTTTTTTCTTGGTTAATGGAGAAATTTCAATAGGATGATCCATCACAAAAGTAGGTTGAATCAAATGTTCTTCCACATATTCTTCAAAGAATAGATTTAAAATATCACCTTTTTTATGTCTATCCTCATATTCAATATGATGTTTATCTGCCAATTTCTTTGCTTCTTCTGTAGTAGTAATTTCACTAAAATCTACCTTAGCATACTTTTTCACTGCATCCACCATAGTGATACGCTCAAAGGGCTTAGATAAATCCATCTCATGCTCACCATACTTGATAATTTCAGATCCTGTTACTTCTTTTGCAACATAACGATACAGATTTTCTGTTAAATCCATCATCCCATAATAGTCTGTATAGGCCTGATATAATTCCATTAAAGTAAATTCAGGATTATGTCTAGTGTCAAGACCTTCATTTCGGAAAACACGTCCAATTTCATAAACACGTTCCATTCCTCCTACAATTAATCTCTTTAAATATAATTCTAGAGAAATACGCAACTTTAAGTCTTCATTCAATGCATTAAAATGTGTTTCAAAAGGTCTTGCTGCTGCACCTCCTGCATTACTTACCAACATGGGTGTTTCAACTTCCATAAATCCTTGTCCATCCAAAAACTTACGAATACTACTCAATACTTTAGAACGCTTTATAAAAGTATCTTTTACATCCTTATTCATAATTAAATCTACATATCGCTGACGATATCTAATATCTGTATCTGTTAAACCATGAAATTTTTCAGGTAAAATTTGTAAACTTTTAGAAAGTAATATTACTTCTTGCGCATGGATAGATATTTCTCCTGTCTTGGTCTTAAAAACTTCTCCTGTAATTCCTAATATATCACCCACATCATATTTTTTAAAGTCTTTATAGCTATCTTCTCCAATACTATCTCGTGCAACATATGCCTGAATATTTCCTTGTAAATCCTGCACATTACAGAACGATGCTTTTCCCATAACACGTTTAAACATCATTCTTCCAGCCACACTGACGACTTGACCTTCCATAGTATCGAAATTATCCTTAATTTCCTGACTGTGATTTGTAACATTATATTTTGTTATTTGAAATGGATCTTTTCCATTGTCTTGCAAATCTTTTAATTTCTCATAGCGAACCTTTATTAATTGATTCAAATCCTGTTCTTGTGACTGATTATTTTGTGCCATCTTCTTCCTCCAATCTGTGTATATTCAGCATATGCTACTAATATTTAGTAAATTTAATACCTACACTTCCTTTTATTATATTCTAGATAGGCAGATACTTTATACTCTCAAAGCATGATATTGTTATGAATAAAAATACTAATCTCTTTATTTAGTTATATATTTTGTTTCCATTCTTTCTAAGTGATACATCTCTAATATTTAGAATCATAAATTTTAATTCCTTTAAGATTAAATAAAACTATTAATCAAGAAAATAAAATGTTTCTATCATGTATTGGAATCATTAATTAATTGGAACGCTGAATTTCTAACACTTTATACTCTAAAATTCCTGCTTGTGTTTCAATTTTTACAGTATCTCCTACTCTTGCACCAATTAGTGCTTTTCCTACAGGAGATTCATTGGAAATCTTTCCTTGCAAACTATTTGCTTCTGTAGAACCGACAATTTTATATTCTAATTCTTCTTCAAATTCACAATCATAAATTTTTACACAACAACCAACATTAATTTTATCAAGATCTACTTCATCTTCTACTACAACCTCAGCATTTTTTAAAATCTTTTCAATCTCTTCAATTCTTGCTTCTATATCACGCTGTTCATCTTTAGCAGCATCATATTCCGCATTTTCTGAAAGATCTCCTTGTTCTCTTGCCTCTTTGATTTTCTGGGCAACTTCTTTTCTCTTTACAACCTTCAAGTCATGCAATTCTGTCTCCAATTTCTGCAAGCCTTCATAAGTTAATAAGTTTTTCTTTTCCATAATACTACACCTTCCTAATTACACTATATATTTGATTACAGATAATCTTATTATCGCCCTTTAACAATCACAGTATTATACCCGATAGGTATTGAAATGTCAAGATTTTGTGACACTCTCACTGTAGTCCAGGGTCTCTTATAAAATGGCAGATAGATAATATATTCTTTCATATATTTCTTATAGCAATTTCCTTTTCTTTCCATATCTAAAATTACATTTACCCCTTCCAAAGAAACCTTTTCTTTTTCTTCTATTTGAACCACTAATCCAGTATCCTCATACATTCTTTCTATATAAGTCCTAAAATATTCAGGACGATTTGTTACAATTTTTAAA
Source organism: uncultured Lachnospiraceae bacterium (assembly GCA_910586005.1). Lineage (GTDB taxonomy): Bacteria > Bacillota > Clostridia > Lachnospirales > Lachnospiraceae > Petralouisia. The sequence goes on from CAJUHG010000089.1 coordinate 2,668, forward strand.
AAATTCAAATCGTCAGAGATTTGTTCTAACACCAATTCTATATCATCTACATCTAACATAGATTCTGGCGGCTTGTCAGTATCTAACAAAAGCGGAGAAAATATTTGATAATTCATCCCATAACTTTCTAAGATTTGCTCTAAAATACTTCGAAGTTTAGGTAAATAAGGATTTATTTCTGGTATTTCTTCTTCCTGCTTTGGTTCTTCTTGTGACTTTTCCCCCAATTTTATTATCTTTTTTATAAAATTTTTTATGAAAGATATTATTCTGCCTTTTTTACTTTGTTTTATTATAATATTTTTTATGAAAGATAAAATTTGAACTTTCTCACTTTGTTTTTTTATCCATTTTGGTATACTTTTTATGAAATTTCTTATCAAAAGTATAATTCCACTTTTTTCATCTATATTCTTTTTTATAACAAACTTCCTAACCTTTTTATTTATTTGTTTCAATATATGATTGTCCAAAATAACTTATGCTATTTTATTCCCCCAAGCAACAATTTTATTGCTAGTGGCAATTATCTAGAACAGACCAAACCGGAGCTTAGATGATCTTCATAATTTGTTATGTATTGCAACTATAATAGCTTATCTCTCACTGTGAGATAATTCACTACAAGATACTTTTATTAGAATTTTTCCTATTTCAAAGACAAAAATAATTCTTCTAACTGTTTATATGTCTCCACTTCATTAATCTTTTTGCGCAATTTTGCAGAATTTTTATAACCACTTGTATACCACGCTGCATGTTTACGCATCTCTCTTATTCCAATTATTTCTCCTTTAAATGCAAGTTGACCTCTAGCATGACGCAAAAGCATTTCTATTACCTCTTCTAGAGAGGGCTTTGGTAATTGCTCACCAGTTTTTACAAAATGTAAAATTTGATGAAATATCCAAGGATTTCCCTGTGCACCTCTGCCAATCATAAAACCATCACATCCTGTCTGTTCCCTCATTTCAATAACATCCTGTGGAGTTAAAATATCCCCATTTCCAATTACTGGTATAGAAACCGCCTCCTTTATTTGTCGAATAATTTCCCAATCTGCCCTGCCAGAATAATACTGTTCTCTAGTTCTTCCATGTATTGCAACTGCTGATGCTCCTGCTTCCTCAGCAATCTTAGCAATTTCCACTGCATTTATATGAGTTCCATCAAATCCTTTTCTAATTTTAACAGTAACAGGCTTATTAATTGCTTTTACAATTTTAGAGATTATTTCATATACCAGTTTTGGTTGTTTCATCAATGCAGAACCTTCCCCATTATTTACAACTTTTGGCACTGGACATCCCATATTAATATCTAAAATATCAAAAGGACGTTCTTCAATTTTTTTTGCCATTTCACTCATAATATTGGCATCAGCTCCAAAAAGTTGTAACGAGACGGGTCGTTCTTTCTCTATTGTAGTCAATAAAATTTCTGTATTTTTATTATTATAATAAATTCCTTTTGCACTTACCATTTCCATACATAGAAGACCTGCACCCTGCTCTTTGCAAAGCACACGAAATGGCAGGTCACATACTCCTGCCATTGGTGCTAAAATTAAATTATTTTCTAGTGTTACATTTCCTATTTTTAATTGTTTCATCTATTTTTTCTCTTTTTGTTTTCTATTATTTCTATCATTAAATATCCTATGTTTTATTTTTCATGGTTCTTTTTTTAATAACTATAGAACAAGTTTTTAACACTTTTAGTTAATATTATGAGACTTATTCATTGAAAAGAACACTATAGGAATACTATTCAAACTGATATCCAAACTATTTGCCACGATTTTGTTTATTATAAATTAATCTAAGACCTTGCAAGGTTAAAGTAGGATCATAAATATCAATTGCATCTGTTTCATTTGCAATAATTGTTCCAAGACCTCCTGTCGCCACTACTTTCAAATCCTTATATCCAGTTTCTATTTTTGTTTGTTTTACAATATATTCTGTTTGTCCTATTTGTCCATAAATAAGACCAGCTTGCATACTGCTGATAGTTTCACGGGCCAAAATACTTCCTGGTTTACGAATTTCAATTTCTGGTAGTTTTGCAGCCTCTTCCCATAATGCCTTTGCTGAAGTACGTATCCCTGGTGCAGTAACTCCAGAAACAAAAGCACCTGTTTCATCCACCAAATCATATGTAGTTCCCGTTCCAAAATCAATCACAAATACTGGTCCCCCATATAGCTCATAAGCTGCTGCAGCGTCTACAATACGGTCTGCTCCAATCTGTCTAGGATTTTCTGTAGCAATCCGAATCCCTGTCTTAATACCTGGTTCTACAATTACAGGATGAATGGAAAAATATTTTATAAAAGAGCTTAAGAGAGAATGCATCACATTTGGAACAACAGACGCAATAATCACATCTTTGATTTCTTCTGTTTTTATTTTATTATGTTCTAGTAAATCTCTAATACAAATCCCATATTCATCAGAAGTACGTTGCAATTTAGTTGTCATACGAAAGGTTGCCTCTAAATTTTCCATTTGAAACACACCAAACGTAATATTAGTATTCCCTACATCAACCACTAATAACATTCTTTAATCCTCCAAATCTTCTTCTGAAAACTCTTCTCCTAAGAAAAATACTTTAAAATACATTTCTAGAGCTTCTAATAATTCTTGTTTGGTATATTGAAGTTGCTTAATCTTTAATACACTTCCAATATCATCATACAGTAAATCTCCTTCTTCCGCTGTAGTTTGAAATTGTAAATTTCCTTTCTTATCAAAGAACATTGTCAGCACACCTCCAATATCCTCTGTATACAATACACACATAATTTTTAATTCCTCTTTCACACTCTCAGGCAAAGTTTCAAATTCTTCGTTCAGATAATATTTTTTTGTATATGCACTAGAACCACATAATATGATTTCTTTTTGATACATTTCTTTCTCCCTATCTAATCATAACTTTTCCAACAGGAACTCATAAATTCAATTTGTTATATTTTTTTATACACAACCATAACTTCTTCAACAAGAATTCAGCATTTCCATTTGCTACATTTCTCATTTCTTTATATATAACCATAAATTCCTCTAACTGAAACTTCTCCTGAAGATACTTTTACAATGCCATCTTTTCGTTCTACCAAAAGTTCTCCTTTAGAATTGATTCCTAATGCTGTCCCTTCAAACTCTCCTAGTGGATCTAACACTCTTACCTTACGATTACAATTGACTAACAAAGCATTATATTCTTCCATAAAAGTAGATACATCTTGGGTTTCTAGATAAATCTCATAATAGTATTCAAATTTTTCCAGAATATTTCCTAATAATTGCGCTCTAGAAATACTGAAATCTTTGTATGTTTGTTTTAATTCTAAATCTAAAGATGTCGCAGTTTTAGCAATTTCTTCTGGAAATTCCATTTGATGTACATTAATACCAGTTCCTACCACAATATAATTGATGTAATCTACTTGAACACTCATTTCTGTAAGAATTCCAACTACTTTTTTTCCATTAATTACAATATCATTCGGCCATTTTATATAAGGAGTTAATCCTGTAGTTTCTGCAATTCCTTTTGCAGTTGCCAAAGCTTTTACCAAAGTCAACATAGGGGCATTGGCAGGAGTAATATCTGGTTTTAATAAAACTGTAAAAAAAATTCCACTTCCTCGAGGGGAATTCCAATTTCTTCCTCTTCTACCTCTTCCAGAAGTTTGCATATCTGCCACAACAACTGCTCCAGATATCTCTATTCCCTCCATAGATTCTGCAATACGTTTTGCCTCTATATTGGTAGAATCAATTTCATTAAAATAATAAACAGGATGTCCCATCCATTTTGTGTTTAAACGACTTTCTATCTCACTCTGAGATAGAACATCTGGTGTAGATACCAAACGATAACCTCTATTCTGGACAGAGTCAATCTCATACCCTGCTTCCTTTAATTGCTTGATTGCCTTCCACACTGCTGTTCTAGACACGCCTAAACTTTCACATAATTCTTGACCAGAAATATAATGATTCCCCTGACGCAACATTTGCAATATTTTTGTCTTCATAAATGCCTCCAACTTTATATCAAAACTTTCTATAAAATGGATATCTGTTCATATAAATAACCAAAACTTAGAAAATCTAACATACATAAGTAACTAGGGTGACAGACTAGACTACATGACATCCACAATAGCCGCTTTTATGCTGTTTTATTTTTTCTTAATTATATTCACAACAATTACAAAATAATATACAGAATAACCTTCCTATTATTTTATTTTTTGATTTTTCTATTATTTATTATATCAACAACAATTATAAAGTAGCATACATTATTGCTTTAATACTATGCATTCGGTTTTCTGCCTCATCAAATACAACAGACTGAACACCCTCAAATACTTGATTGGTCACTTCCATTTCTGTTAATCCAAATTTCTCATAAATTTGTTGTCCTATGACTGTTTCTAGATCATGAAAGGCTGGTAGACAATGCATAAAAATAGCTGTTTCTTTGGCATTATCCATCACTTTTTGATTGACTTGGTAAGATTTCAAATCTCTAATACGATTTTCCCATACTTCTTCTGGTTCTCCCATAGAAACCCATACATCTGTATAAATAACATCCGCATGTTTCGTTCCAATTTCTACATCCTCTGTTAAAGTAATAGATGCCCCCGTCTCTTTGGCAACACCTTCACAATAAGTAACAAGTTCTCTATCTGGAAAATAATTTTTATTGGTACATGCCACAAAATCCATTCCTAATTTTGCACAAGTCACCATCAGAGAATTTCCCATATTATAACGAGCATCTCCTAGAAACACAAATTTTATTCCTTTTAAATGACCAAATTTTTCTTGAATTGTCAGCATATCTGCAATCATCTGTGTGGGATGAAATTCGTTTGTTAATCCATTCCATACTGGTACTCCTGAATATTCTGCTAGTTCTTCTACAATTTTTTGCCCAAATCCTCTATATTCAATCCCATCATACATTCTACCTAATACTCTAGCTGTATCTTTGATACTTTCTTTTTTACCAATCTGAGAAGCAGAAGGCTCTAAATATGTAACTTGCATTCCCAAATCATGAGCTGCCACTTCAAAAGAACAACGTGTTCTAGTACTTGTTTTTTCAAAAATTAAGGCAATATTTTTTCCCCTTAAATCATCATGAACAATTCCTTTTTTTTTCTTAGCCTTTAATTCTGCAGATAACTCAATAAGATATGTAATCTCCTCTGGTGTAAAATCCTTTAATTTCAAAAAACTTCTTCCTTTTAAATTCATAATTTCCTCCATTCTGTGCGTTTTTCAGCATATCATCTCCTGTGGTACAAATAGGTAGTTAGTGAAAGAATAAATAAATTCATTCACTTTTCTTCATTCTATGATAAATATACGAGAACGGACCGTCATACTTAGCGACAGCCCGTTGCACGCTTTTAATTTTCTTTTCCTATTTCTATAAGCGATTTGGTTAGACCAGCTAATCCTTGAATTTCAGATGGAATAATAATTTTAGTAGCTTTTCCATCGGCTGCTTTTATAAATGCTTCTAAACTCTTCAATTGAAGTACAGCATGATCAGGAGCAGCTTCTTTTAGAAAACGAAGTCCATCCGCATTTGCTTGTTGGATTCTTAAAATTGCCTCTGCTTGCCCTTCTGCCTCACGCATAGTAGCTTCTTTCTTTGCCTCTGCTCGAAGAATCGCCGCTTGTTTCTCAGCTTCTGCATCTAAAATTGCTGACTCTTTTTTTCCTTGTGCAACTAAGACGGTTGCTGTTTTCTCACCTTCTGCTTGAGTAACAGCCGCACGTCTTTCACGTTCTGCTTTTGCTTGCTTTTCCATTGCATCTTGAATCTGCTGAGGTGGAATAATATTTTTTAATTCTACACGATTTACTTTAATTCCCCAAGGATCTGTAGCGACATCCAAAGAAGCACGCATTTTTGTGTTAATCAGTTCTCTAGAAGTTAGTGTTTCATCCAACTCTAAATCACCAATAATATTACGCAAGGTAGTTGCAGTTAAATTTTCAATTGCCATAATTGGGTTTTCAACCCCATAAGCAAATAATTTTGGATCTGTAATCTGAAAATATACCACTGTATCAATTCTCATAGTTACATTATCTTTTGTTATTACTGGCTGTGGTGCAAAATCCACAACTTGTTCCTTTAATAACACACGTTTTGCTATACGGTCAAGAAAAGGTACCTTAAAGTGTAAGCCAACACCCCAAGTACCCTGATAACCACCTAAACGCTCAATGACTAATGCATTTGCTTGTGGCACAATTTTCACACAGGATGCTAATAAAATTAAAACAAGAATGATGAGTACAAGTAATACTAAATATCCCATATAATTCCTCCATATTAATTTAAATATTTTATTACAAACTCTAGAAACAATAAAAAGCACGTTTTGTCAACTTTCTATTGTTATAAACTATGAGCGTACACTCTATGGGAATGCTCCCATTTGTGGGCGCGCTCAAATCTCTAGAATAGCTACAATGATAATCTCCACTTTGATTTTACAATACCTATAAACATAGCAATTTTATGTTTCTTTTTTCTTTACTAACAACTTAACGCCACTGATTTCTACTATTTCTACCTGTATATCTTCAGGAATTATTGTCTCATCTACTGCTCTTGCTGTCCATTCCTGTCCATTGATACTGACCTGACCTTGTGCTTTCAGATTATCAATTTCTTGTAATACAACTGCGGTCTTGCCTATCAAATCTTCTACATTCGTTTTTATTCTATCCTTATTAAAATATTCTATTGCCAATGGTCTTGTGATTGCTAACAATATCACAGATACCACAACAAACAAGATGCTCTGCACTAGCAAATTTGCACCAAACAAACTTGCAAGAAAGGCTACCAAAGCTCCACCTGCAAACCAAATGGTTGTCAATCCTAAGGTAATGATTTCAATAATTGCCATTACAACAATTACAATCAACCAAAAGATACCTTCCATATATCACCCTCCTTGTATAATGTATTTAGGTTGTTCAAGGGATACCTATAAACCCTCAGAC
>CAJUHG010000090.1 GCA_910586005.1 uncultured Lachnospiraceae bacterium
ATTCTCTACTAGGTCGCACTTTCCCAGTTTCATACTTAGTGTACACCGTTCTACTGATTGGAAAAATAGCTGCAACTTCTTCTTGTTTTTTCCCTGCTTCTGTTCTAATACGTCTCATTTGCTTTCCAAGTGCTTCATAATCGATTGTTTCTTTTTCCATTTCTGTTACTCCTAATACAAACTTATAAGCCAAATATACACCTTTGTAAAAAAGCAAGCAATATTTTCTATCTATCATGCACATAAAACCTAATATTTGCACGATTTTATATGTAAATCCATATCAACTTCCTAAATGAAAGAAATTACTATCTCTTTTATGTGTGTATAATATTTTTCAAATCCTGAAGAAAATCCTTCTTTTGTCTCGTTATAATAAGCAAATAACTTATATTTAAAAAACAGAAATAAATTTTTTCTGTGTAAAAATAGAATCACATGTATTATTTAAAAGGAGGAACCATTATGAAACGTAATAAACTATTAATTATTATTCTTGGAATTGCTATTTTTTCTGCATTTACATGTTCTAGTCTTATTATTGTAAATGGTATCAAAGAAGGAAAAAAGATTTTTACCAATACTGCTTCTCCCAAAAGATTGAACTATCCGAAACCCTACATCTTGGAAAAAACAAAACTAAATGAATTTTCAGAAGCTACGATTGACTTAGACTATAGTAATATTTCTATCATTCCCTCAGATGATTATTACTTAGAATATCGCTTAGATGGCACTTGTACGGAACCAGAATACAATGTCTCAAATGGAGCTTTCCATTTTAAGGAAGGATATGTCCAACAAAAATATAGATTTTCCCTTAATTTCTTTGGTTCTCCTTCCCATACAGAACCTTATTATCTAAATCTCTATGTACCAAAAGAACATTATTTCAATCTATTAAAGCTAATTTCTGACAGTGGAAATATAAATCTAGAACAAATAAATGCCAAGAAAGCTGAAATTTCTGCAGAATATGGAAATCTAACGCTTGGAACTTTAAATGCTGAAAATTGTAATGTTATAGCTGATAGTGGAAATATTGATCTAAAAACCTTGACTTGTAATGACTTAACCATTTCTGCAGAATATGGAAATATTACGGGTGATACGATTACTGTTTCTAAAGACGCAAAACTTACACTAGATTCTGGAAATCTTACACTCTCTCAATTAACCGCAGATATGTTAAAAATTTCAAATGAATATGGAAATTGTTCCATTGATCAAATTACAGTAAAATCCAGTACTATTTCTATGGATTCTGGAAATTTAAACTTTAAAAATGCTTCCCTTGGAAATACAAGTATAGATTCTGAATATGGAGAAATATCTCTTGCTTTAACAGAAGACACTTCTAATTATAATTATGATATAACTGCAGAATATGGAACTCTTCTAATTGATGGAAAAAAAATAAAGGAAAATGAAGATGGAAATGTTATCTATCAGAAACAAAATAACCAAAACAAGAATACTCTCTACATCCACTGTGACAGTGGAAACATCTATCTAAAATAATATTCATACCATTGACATTATTTTTGTGCTATCTTATAATATTTTTACTACAGTTGTAAGATTTAAGGAGGAATATATTTTGAAAGCCCTACCACAAATTTCTGAAGCAGAATATGAAGTAATGAAAATCGTTTGGAAACATGCGCCAATTAGTACAAATGAAATAACAGATCATTTGGTAAAAACTACAACTTGGAGTCCCAAAACAATACAGACTTTAATTAAGCGCTTAGTAACAAAAGGTGTTCTTACTTATGAAAAACAAAGTCGTGTATTTGTTTATACCCCATTGGTAGGGGAAGAGGAATATATTAATCAGGAAAGTAATTCCTTTTTAAAGCGTTTTTATAATGGAAATATTTCTGCCATGTTGTCTGCCTATCTCGACCATGACAGATTATCAGAAACTGAAATAAATACACTCCGCTCTCTTCTTTCCAAAGATACAAAAAAAGGGGGACATTAATGTGGGAGATTTTATCATCCAGTTTTTCATCTGCAATATTTTTATCAGTATTATTATAGGTATACTTCTGGCTATCAAACAACTACTGAAAAAAAATCTGACTAACCGAATGCAATATAATTTATGGTTTTTACTACTTGGATTACTGGTAGTTCCTTTTCTCCCAGCTCATTCAGCCTCGTTTTTTTCATATTTTGATAGATTCCAAAATATAACCACCTCCTATATGCATACTAACCTTGAGGAAATATCTAATTTTCCTCAAACTGGTACTATAAATTGGCTCAATGATTTTGGCATAGAAATTAGCAGAAAAACGCCTTCTGGTATTGGAGTAATATTGTATAGTTTATGGCTACTAGGTATTTTAGGAATGATTCTATTAATATCAAAATCAATCTTCCAATTTCATATTTTAAAAAAATCTGCACTCCCTTTACAAAATCCTTCTATACATAAATTGTATCAAGAATGTTTAAAGGAAATGAATATAAGAAAGACGATTCCCATTTACAGTATAGCCTTTTTAAAATCTCCTGTTATTGCAGGACTTTTTAAACCTGGTATCTACTTACCAATCCATTTGATTTCTGATTGCAATATAAAAGATATCAGATATATGCTGTTACATGAACTTTGCCATTACAAATACAAAGATGTACTCGTAAATTATCTTATGAATCTTTTCAGTGTACTATATTGGTTTAATCCGCTTGTGTGGTATGCATTGAAAGAAATGAAAAGTGACAGAGAAATTGCCTGTGATACTTCCGTTTTAAAAATGTTAAAAGAAGATGCTTATGAAGATTATGGAAATACATTAATTAACTTTGCTGAAAAAGTATCCCATTTATCCTTTCCCTTTGCCACAGGTATAGGTGGAAACATGATACAAATGAGAAAGAGAATTTGGAATATAGCAAATTATCATCCAGCATCCTTTCAGAAAAAGATATATAGCTTTTTCACATATCTATTAATTACAATCTTTTTCTTAGGCTGTATTCCTATGTTATCTATACAAGCCATTGACAAGAACCATTATTCCTTTAAGGAACAGGGAAAAAATATTACATATATTGATTTAAATGCTTCTTTTGGTAAAAACAAGGGCAGTTTCATTTTATATGATGCCACCAAAGATTCTTGGCAAATTTATAATAAAAAGTATGCTACCACTCGTATCTCTCCTGTTTCTACTTACAAAATATATAGTGCCTTATTTGCTCTTGAATCAAAAATCATTTTTCCAGAACAGTCCTTCCTTCCGTGGAATGGGCAACACTATAAATATAATTTATGGAATACCGACCAAACATTAGAGTCTGCTATGCAAAATTCTGTAACTTGGTATTTTCAAGCGATTGACCAGCAAACTGACTTGTCAACGATAAGAAATTATATTCAGAAAATAGGATATGGAAATCAGATAGTTGATGGGGATATATCTTCCTATTGGGCAGATTCTTCCTTAAAGATATCTCCCATTGAACAAGTTGAAATGCTAAAGAAATTTTACTATAACCAATTTGATTTTTCTCCTGAAAACATTGATACTGTAAAAAACTCCATCCGACTATTTTCTACTGATACTGGAACACTCTATGGCAAAACAGGCACAGAAGAAGTAAATGGACATAATGTTTCTGGATGGTTTATTGGATATATAGAAAGAGATAATCACATTTACTTTTTTGCTACCAATATTCAAAATGAAGAATTTGCAACGGGTCCCATTGCAACAGAACTTACCTTTTCCATTCTCTCTAATCTAAAACTTTGGAATTGACTTAAGAATTATCACATATGATAAATAGGAAATTTGTTACTATGTATATTTACAATTTGGTTTATCAATATTTTATTTATACACATCAGTTTTCTAATGGACAGACATTTACACCTATAAACAGTTGTTGTGTCAGTCCATGAAAAACACTTTTTATAGAAAAGAAAAAATAAAATATGTATTTGCACAAAAGAAATATATTGCTTTGCAATTTAATCTTTATAATAATCTGTGATAAGTTGAATTGCAATTTCTTTTGCAGCAGTGCTAGATACATTCTTATTGTCTGTTCTTCCAAGATATACACAAAAATAAATAGTTCCTTGTGCCTTTTCTGCAAATCCAGTAAACCATGCGTCAACAACAGTTCCTTGTGCCTTACCCATTCCAGTTTTTCCATATATGAAATAATTCATTTTATTTTGTTCTGTTACTAACATAACTTTTTTTAATTCTTTACGCGTTTCTTCTGAATAAATAGAATTCTTTCCAAAGATACGTTCCATCACTTCTACTTGTTCTTTGGGAGAAATTTGTTAGTTCATAGGAAAAGTACCATTTTCCTTTCTTTTTTCTTTGATAGTAAATCATTGTGAAACACCCCGTTATTTGTTAAACCATCCTTCTAAAACTTGTTTATCTTTTTCCACAACATAGCCACTTCCTCCTCTTTCCTTTACATCTTCTACCATATTGACAATTAAAATTGGTCGTTCTATGGTATTTTCTACTGTAAAAATAGCAAACCATCCCAATTCTGTTCCTGAGGTATCATCTTTAGAAACTTTAATTTCTGCTGTTCCTGTTTTTCCTGCTAGAAGAACATCTTCTCTATGTGCTTTATATCCAGTACCATGAGGATCATTTATAATCTTTTTCATTCCTTCTAGCACAAAATTTATTGTATTATTAGAAAAGGCATTTGAAATCCAATATTCTGAAGTTGTTTCTGGACCACATACTAAATAAGGCTTTATGATATTTCCCTGATTACAAAAAGCAGTATAAATACATGCCATATGCATAGGATTTAGTAAAATTTGTCCCTGTCCATATCCACTATCTGCAAGTTGTATTTCTGTTTCAATATTTTCTGTATTAGAATACTGTGATTTAGACATAAGGATTTCAAACGGTATTTCTTTTTGAAATCCTAATTTTAAAAGCGATTCTTTCATTTTTTCTGTACCAATTTTTAAGGCTGCTTTTGCAAAATAAATATTATCAGAACACATTAATGCATTTTCTAAAACAACTGGTTCATACACATGAAGCGTTGTTACATGGTAAGAACCCCAAGAAGTATCTTTTTGCCAACTTAGTCCATCATTTTCATAGTCTTCTTCTGGATTAATTACACCCAACTCCAAACCAATTGCTGCAATAATTGGCTTAAATGTGGAACCAGGACACCATGTTTGCTTAAAACGGTTGTACATGGGTTTATCTTCATCTTCCTTTATCGCTATCCACTTCTCACTTGATAGCCCTAAAACAAAATCATTGTTATCATAAGATGGTGTACTAACTAATGCTAATACTTCCCCAGTATATGGATTCATTGCCACTGAACAACTTTTATCTTCTTGAAATTGTTTATATAGGGCTTTTTGAAGTTCTGAATCTATCGTTAATTTTACATTTTTTCCATGTTCTACCATCTTATAAGCTAATTCTTCTATTTCATTACCACTGGAATCTACAATATAAATCCTACATCCATTTTTTCCCTTTAATTCACTCTCAAATCTCCCTTCTATTCCATTTCTTCCAATAACACTATTTGCAGTATATCCTTCTCCTATATGTTTTTCTAAATCTTCTGCTGTAACGCTCTGCACATATCCAACTAAATGTGCTGCTACATCCCCCAAAGGATAAAACCTCACCTTCGTGTCGGAAATCATAACTCCTGCAATTTCTGATAATTGTTGTTGTCTTTCATATTCTCTTAAAATTTCTTCCTTCTGTTCTAATGAAGTCAGTTCTATTTCTTCTATCTTTGGAAGCGTTTTCATTGGAACAAAAGAATCCTCTTTTACCCATTTTGCTGATAATTTCTTTTCTATTTCTTCTGGTTTCATGTCTAATAGATTTCCAATTTGCTTTATTGCACTATCCCATTTTTTTATTCTTCCTGGAACAATTCCCACAGAAGATGCAACACCTTCTCCTGCAAGAAGATGCCCATTCCTATCTAAAATTTCTCCCCGTTTTGCTGGTATAGTAGCAACTTTTATTTTATCCATAGAATGTAAATTGGGATAAATCAAAGAATCATCCCACACTAACTTATAACCTTTTTCTCCTTTCAAGAAAAATGCCTCATTTTGAAAACTGATATTTCCAGCAAGTGTATCAAAAGAAGTTTGATATTGCACTATATTTTTTTGTTCATTATAAGAAGTAATCCTAATTTTCATATTCTGTACTTCTATCCCTTGATAAATAGCAGAATTTCGCTTTATAAAATCCTCCTTATCAATTTTTCCAGATGCTTCTATATCAATCATTTTATACATTTCCTTATAATTTTGCTCTGAAATATAATTCATATATGTAATTAGTAATTCCTCTGGTTTTGTCCAACTCTCTTCTTCTCTAATAAAAAACAAGCTATATAATGTTATACTTAGTAAAATTATTATAAGACTTACTATTCCCCATAAGTATTTTCTAATTTTATTTCTTTTATCTCTGTTTTTTCTCTTTGCCATAACCTTTCCTCCAGCTAAAATTAATATTAAGTTAGATATATTTTCTTCTAAATCTTACTATTGTAAGATTTATTGTCAAAAAAATTTCTTTTTTATTTTTCTAAATATTACAATAGTAAGATTTAAAAGTCAAGTAAAATTAAATATTTTATCTAATTAAAAAATAATCTATCTTTATCATCTTTTGACTGGATTGACATAATGTCTGTATGTGATCCTTTTCGGAATGACATATTTCCTATCTTGGAATTATAGGAGATATTGGCACAAAATTTTCTGTTAGCTATAGATGGCAAACAGTTTATCCCTGGTTATTTAACCAAATATTTCAATCATTTCTTTCTACTTTGATTAATTTACTAAATTTCTTAAATCGTAGATTACAAACAGTATAAATTACAACTAAAATAGATATCAATAAATATTATAAGAAGATATTTTTAAAATACAGTTTCCATTCAAAAATGTTCTTGTAATGAAGTATCATTATACAAAATATAGTAAATTCATCAAATCTCTTTTATTTCAACTTAAGTATCCCCACTTTTCAAAACATGTGGATATCCTATCCCTATCCCTGTACCTAGAGTGAGAACCACAGCTTCAGGTGCATACTGTGTATAAAGATTAGCAACAGCTTCTGCATCATTCATCATATGCACAGGAACCTTTTTATTTAACTCTTGCTCAAGCTGATTCTGAAAAAATAATTGATAGTTTTTTCCAAACTCCTTTAAAATACCATACCGACCTCTTGTGTTAATTTCTCCATGCATAATATTATTGGCCATACACAAAGAAACTTCTATATATTTTTGTTCTTTTGGAGCATATTTATAAATATCATTTACAATTGTTTGTATCATTCTTTTATACAATAAACTACTTTTCTCAAAATCATGTCTAGGAATATAGATTGGTTCCAATTCTCTGATTTTTGTGTTATTTGGAGTTGTAAAACCTCTTTTAATTCTTGTACTTCCAAAATCATATACAAATATTTGATTTTGGCAATCAGCAACCTTGTAACATCCAATCAAAGAAGGGGTTACCTCAAAGTTACAACACTTAATTCTTAATTTCCTTAAACCAGCCTCTATAAGATATTCATTTATCTTATTTTCCATAAAATGACCAATCGCACCTTGTAAAAAATTTGCACACATAATTATAATTTTACAATTCTTCCAAAATGTACAATCTGCTTCTTCCAGACAATTAATTTCTATAAAATAATCTGGTTGTTTCACAAGTAGATAAAACATACTAGAAAAGCCCAATGCTAATTTAGATAATATATAAGTAAATTGGCTATTCCAGTTATTTTGAGTATTTATTAAATTCTTCATATATGCAATATATTCTTTCTCTGTATGAAATCTTATTTGAAAACTATTTTCAACTTGTCTTTTTAATAGTTCTCCTGAATATATCTCACGTCCTTTTTCTCCTTCCCAATTCCCACAGTTATTTATCCAAGGCAAATGATCCATACACAACTCATTCAAAGAAAGCTTTGAATGTGATCCATCTGGTAAAATTTTATATGCATTCATAACAATTCTCCAATTATATTAAAATATAGTTATCAAACCACTTTTCTACTTCATCACAGTTATCTGAGGGACATATATAATCTATAATTTTCTTTACATTATTATAATACATTCTCCGAAATTAATACTTACTTCAAACCTAAAACTAATATTATATTATTCATATCATCAAAACAAGCTGCACCTAAATCATTTGGCATTTATACTTTATAAGGTTTTCTTTCCAAAAACTTTTAAATCATTTTGTTTTTGCAACCCATTTTACTAATATTGGACTAATTGTATAATATATAGATACTTAGAGAGAAATAAAGATAGAAGAAGATTCCCATTCATCTTCGTGAAATATAAATAAATATGTTCCCAATATTTTTTTCTACCTATTTTGTAATCTGGATATTTACTTAGCAATAGTTTATTTACACCTTTCTTAATTTGTGTAAATTTAATTTAGATTACTCTCCTCTAAAATACTATCTATCATTTTTTTCAAATCGCTTTGATACAATACCTTATAATCATTATGTTTCTTTCTTATAATATGTTTTCTAGATACAAAACCAACCACGCAGCCGCCACATACAAGATTGTGGATACTTCTATCAGATTGCTCCTAAATGCTTTCTTGATTGCCCTTTTAAATCACGTTCAAATCCTTCGAATCCTTCAAAACTAAATTCCAAGCCTTCTGACACTTTGCCACGTCTATCCAAAAAAGATTACAATATTGTAGCCTTCTTAAATATATTAATAATTCAATGATCATTTTAAATTTTCAATTGTGTAATCTACTTATTCTTTGATAAACTTATTTCCATACTTTGATATCAGTTGTTCTTGACACTTCCCATAATTAAAACTAGGGATTTTATGACACATTAGATGAATCACTACCTTTGACATATCTATTGTTTTGCTGTATGTTTCCTACTATTTAATACTGACATATACCTTCTTAGAATTTTTTCTTTGTTGTTTTCTTTTGGCTTGGTTTGGTCGTTGTTTTCTTTTGGCTTGGTTTGGTCGTTGTTTTCTTCTGACTTGGTTCGGTTGTTGTTTTCTTTTGGCTTGGTTCGGTTGTTGTTTTTTGGCTTGGTTTGGTTGTTGTTTTCTTTTGGCTTGGTTTTTCTTTATTCTCTAGTTCTTCTGTTATTGTGATGTTAGGATTATTACTTTTGATGTTCGTTCTTACTTTATCAGCCCTAGACCCCACCATACCTGTACCTACAATAATAATTACTACAATAACCCAAAACCACCATTTTTTCCAAATCTTCCGTGAAGGTTTTACTTCCACTTCTTCAACAGAAAATTTATTTAATCTTTCTTTCTTGATCATACTTATTCTCCTTGTATTTTTTCTAAATTATACTATCTTTTACTTTTTTTGTCATTCATAGTTTACTTTTTTCTGTACAGACAATTTTTAGTATCTATATTCTTTTACTTCTTCTAGTGTTATAATTTCCAATGTCATACACTTGCCTTTATCTGTGGCGGGAGTTCCTCCACTATTCTTTTTCTTGGTTACCTTAGTTTAATCTATTTGCTTTACGCTGCTGCCTATTGTAATATGAAATTATTGTAATAAATAAAAAGCCTAGTAAACACTCAATGTCATTAACTTAAGGAATCTTTTACATTTTGAACTGTAAAGGTTCCTTTTT
>CAJUHG010000091.1 GCA_910586005.1 uncultured Lachnospiraceae bacterium
CTTTTTTTTCGATAATTTCAACTAGTTCTTTAAATTTCTTGTTGTTAAATGTCGTTTGAGATACAATACATATACTTTTTTTTGTTTTTAGAGTGAATTTTTCTGCTTCCTCTGAAGTAGAAATTACGGTTGTCTCTTCTATATTACTGCTCCATCCCTTAATTCCCTCTACTTCTGGATGAGTATTATTGCCAATTACTATTACATGTTTTCCTTCTCTACTATATTGCTCCACAATTTGATGTATTTTTAATACAAAGGGACAAGTGGCATCTACATATGAAATTTTTTCTCTCTTTAAAAGATTATAAACCTCTTTTCCTACACCATGAGAACGGATAACCACTATTCCATTTTTACATTTTTTTAATTCCTCTAGTGTATTTATCACAGATACCCCTTTTTGTTCCAGGTCTTTCACAACTTCTTCATTGTGTATAATAGGCCCATAAGTATAAATGTTACCCTTTGTCTCCTCAATTTGTTGGTAAACAGTGTCCACTGCACGCCTTACACCAAAACAAAATCCTGCACTCTCTGCTAAAATTATTTCTTTTTCTTGTTTGGCATCATTTAAATCCATATGTGATTTCCTCCAGAAGTGAATCTTTCTCTTACCTCTAGTGTAATTTATTCTAGTTTTTCCTCTACAAGTGTAAGAATTTCATTTACTACCTCTTCAATAGACATCAAAGAACTATCAATGAGAACGGCATCTTCTGCTTGTCTCAACGGTGAAATTTCTCTGTTCATGTCTTGTTCATCTCGCAGTCTAATATCTTCACATATTTTTTCCAAACTACATGTGACACCTTTTTCTTGCAATTCTAAAAATCTACGTTTCCCTCTTATTTCTACACTCGCCGTCAAATATATTTTCACTTGTGCTTCTGGCAATACACAAGTTCCAATGTCTCTTCCATCCATAATTAAATCGGCAGTACGTGCCATTTCTCTTTGAAGCTGAGTCAATTTTTCTCGCACTTTGTTATATATACTCGTTGCTGCTGCCATTTTCCCTACTTCTTCTGTCCGAATTAATCCATTTACATTTTCTCCATTTAAAAATACTTGTTGTTCCCCCTTTTCATTTGAAAGAGTCACAGCGATTTTCTGACAAGCAGCACTGATTGCTGCCTCATTTTCTGGTGCAATTCCCTCTCGCAAAAAAAATAGTGCCATTGCCCGATACATAGCGCCTGTATCAACATATATATATGATAATTCCTTTGCTACCCTTTTGGCAATAGTACTTTTGCCTGCTCCAGCAGGCCCATCCAATGCAATATTAAATGCCATATTTTCCTCCATTTTTATATCTATCCCTAAATTGTTATCATTCCTATCATTATTTACTACTTATAAAGGTGGAAGTCTTATCAAACACAAAAACAAAAAACTCAGCAGATACTATCTCCCGCAAGATATCCAGTGGACCATGCAATTTGTAAATTAAATCCTCCTGTCAAAGCATCTAAATCCAATACTTCTCCTGCAAAATAAAGCCCTTTTATCTGTTTTGATTCCATAGTAGATGCATTTATTTCTTTCACCTGAACACCTCCCCTAGTAATAATAGCTTCATTAAAATCTCTGAATTTTGTTAATGTAAGTGGAAATGCTTTTATTAATTCTACAAATCTTCTCCTCTCCCCTTTGGTAATCTCATTTACTTTCTTCTCTGGGAAAATTCCACTAAGATTTACAATCACTGGAATTAGCTTTGCTGGAAAAAGTTTTTGAAGCGCATTCTTAAACTGCCGATTTTGATTTTCCTCAAAGTCTCGCAAAATACGCTTGTCCAATTGTTCTCTTGTTAAAGCTGGTTTTAAATCAATTTCCATAGATAAGGGCATGTGATCTATATAATCATTGACCACACTGCTAGCACTCAGCAATAAAGGTCCACTGACACCATAATGAGTAAAAAGCATTTCTCCAAATTCTTCAAATAGAAGTTTTTTTTCTTTCTTAATACAAACAGAAACATTCTTTAAAGATAATCCTTGTAACTCTTTTACCCAATCCTCTTTTGTCTCAAGAGGAACTAAAGATGGTCTTAATTCTGTCACTGTATGCCCTAGTTTTTTTGCAAACTTATAACCATCTCCTGTAGAACCTGTGGATGGATAAGAACATCCTCCCGTAGCAATTATCACAGCATCTGCAAAAAGCACTGTCTCGTCTGCAAGCATAACACCTTTTATTTGCTTTTGCATCTCTTTTTGTGAATTTGCTAATTCTACTTTTATTTTTGTTATATTTTCTTTAGACTCTATTTCTTCTACTTCTTTTTCCTTCACCAAAACATTTGTTACTTCTGTATGGAGACGTACATCTACTCTTTGTTTCTGTAATTCTTGCTGAAGCGTATGTATCACATCAGAAGAATGGTCTGACCTTGGAAAGACACGTTCTCCACGTTCTATTTTAATGGTAAGCCCATGCATTTTAAAAAAATCCATTACCTGAAAATTGGTAAAGCTATAAAAAGCACTATATAAGAACTTTCTATTGCGCATAACACTTTTAAATAAATTTTCCATATCACAAGCGTTTGTTATATTACATCTTCCTTTTCCAGTAATAAAAATTTTTTTTCCAAGTTTTTCATTTTTTTCTAGTAAAAGAACTTTATGCCCTTTACTTGCTGCTTGAATTGCTGCAATCATTCCTGCAGCTCCTCCACCAATTACAATCACTTTGCTCATGCTTTTGTCCATACTTTCTATATCTTTTCCTTTAAGAAGATACTAATATTATATAGAAACTATATCAAAGGGGGACTAGAATTAGCAATATAATCTATTTCATCCTTTCCATATACTTGATATTCTTCCCAAATTTGCTCTAAAGTTTCTAAATTTTTTATCACATCTCCCTGCTTTTTCATAAAGATAGCCATAATTAATGCATTAATGACACTTAAAGGCGCAACCAAAGAATCTATCATAGAAGACATATTACTTTTTGCAATCAAATTGCAAGAAGAATATAGATTGATAGGAGAATGTATATTGTCTGACAAAGTGATTACTTTTGCATTACGGCTATTTGCAAATTCTATTGCCTTTAATGTACGTATCGAATATCTAGGAAAACTAATTCCAATTATAACATCTTCGTTGCAAATATGAACCATCTGTTCTAATAATTCACTAGAACTACTTGTATGTATCAGACGTACGTCTTCAAATATCATATTGAGATAAAATGCTAAAAATTCTGCCAATGATGTACAACTTCTTATTCCAATTACATAGATATGTCTTGCAGAAAGAATAGTATCTACTGCCATCTCAAAAACACGTGACTCCATCTTTTCTAATGTTTCTTTAATTCGCTTTATATCTGACTGCAATACAGTTTCTAATAACTCAGACTGAGACATTTTTCTATAGATATCTTCTGTCCGATTTATAGTACATGATTTACTACGTGCTAATTCCTCTATGGCATATTGAAGTTCTGAATATCCTTTGTATCCTAAATGAGTGGCAAAACGGACAACTGTTGATTCACTAACCCCCACCATATTACCTAATCTAGCTGCTGTCAAAAAAACTGCCTTATCATAATTATCTGTAATGTAAGCAGCAAGGAGTCTTTCTCTTTTACTAAAACTCCTATATTTTTCATTGATACGATTTAGTAACTCGTTCGTGCTGCTCATTTTATCCTTCCTCGGTTTCTACCAAAAATATTCATATAGTATTATAATTGTTTTGCAATCTATGCTATACTTATCTGGTCCATTGAATATCATCCATTGCTTCACAATAAGATATTGGAACCTATATTTTTTGATTATACCATAAAAAATACATAAAGTCTATTGTTGACAGAAACCATTCTGTGCTGGACCATTTAAGAGATTTCCTTCTGCTGTGAAACGTGAACCATGACAAGGACATTCCCAAGTATTTTCATCTGCATTTTTTTCCAATTTACATCCCATGTGAGAACATTTTTTTGGAAATTCCTCCAAAGACAAGGCTTGTTTTGACAAACCTTTTACTGCCTGCATAACATTTTCTGTAAAATTTTTAGAAAGTGCAGTTACTGGAAAACGTTGAGGTGCAAATACCTCTTCCTTCTCGTTTTCTCTGCCTGCTATCATATCTCTAATAATGGTTGCTGCAACCATAGAGGAAGTCATTCCCCACTTACCAAATCCTGTTGCCACATACCAATTTGGAATTTCTGAAGAAAAATAACCAATATATGGAATTTTATCCATAGAAATGCAATCTTGGGCAGACCAATGTGCAATTTCACTACATCTAGGAAACCAATTTCTTGCTTTTTCCCTTAATTTATCATATTTTCCTCCAGAAGTATTTTCTCCTGTCCGATGCCCCTCTCCACCTAAAAGTAGTACCTGCTTCCCATTTTTCTCACAAGTTCGAAAAGAATATCCCTCTTCTTTTATTCCAAGATACATACCTTCCATTTTTTCTAAGCCAGATAAATCTAATGCAATTACATAACTTCGTTCCTGATGCATTCTTAGAAAATAATATCCAGGTACCACTTGCCAAGGATAGTGAACTGCAAACACCAGATGTTCTGCTTCCACCTTTCCATATTCTGTAAATACACAGTTATTTTCTAGTCGCACCACTCTAGAATCCTCATAGATTTTCAATTTTTCTGATAGATGTTTTATAAATTCTAATGGATGAAATTGGGCTTGATTTTGGAATTTCATGGCTCCCTCTACTGAAAATGGAAGCTCTGTTTTTGTAGTAAATTCTGCTGAAATGCCAAGAATTTTTGCTACTTCTACTTCCTTTTTCAATTCTTCCACATGTTCTGCCTTTGTGGTATAAAGATAAGATGGACATCTTTGAAAATGGCAATCAATCTTTTCCTTTTCTATGATAGTTTCATAGTGTTCAATTGCTTGTTGGTTCGCTTGTGCATACATTTTTGCCTTTTCTTCTCCAAATTTTTCAATTAGATAAGAATAAATTAAATTATGCTGGGATGTAATCTTTGCGGTAGTATTTTGTGTTTGTCCACTTGCAATATGTCCTGCTTCTAAAACTATTGTTTCCATTCCTTGTTCTTCTAACAAATAAGCCGTCAAAATTCCTGCCATTCCTGCTCCAATTACTACAACTTTTGTATGAATATCTTCTTTTAAAACTTCCTTTCTAGGAATTTCAATCGTTTTTCTCCAAATTGATTCCATAAAATTTCCTCAATTCATATTATTATTTTATGCTGTTCTCATTTAGGCCATCAATAAAATTATCTATACACTTTCCTACTATTTCTATGGCTCTTTTGTTTATTATTTCTAAAATATAACAATTTATGTACTAATATTAAAAGAAGACAAGTGCAATTCTTGTTGGCTTTCAACAATCGGTACACTTGTCTTCTTAGAATCAAATGGACAAGCACTTTAACATTTCGCAATAACATGGTCTTTCCTATGAAAGAAAAAATTAGGTAATTGCAAAACAATTTCGCTTCACAATTACCTAAATTGGAACTATATCTTAGAATTTTCCCTTGCACCATATCAATATTTTACTTTGAAAACATAACTTTTTCATTATCAAACATTTTTGTTAGAATAAATACACCTATCCCTGCATAACAAATATTGGCCACTACTGTTACTATAATATTTACTATACTTATATCTAAGGAAAAAATAGCACTCATACATTGCGCACTATTATATAAAGGAATTAAAAACCATATAGGCTCCGTTTTACAAAGACTTTCCACCATAGAAGTTACTCCAAGTAACATAGAAATTATCATAATAGGAGTAATCCAACCAGTTGCTTCCTTTACATTTTTTGCAAAAGCAGATACAATGGAAATCAATGCAACAATTACAAGAGCAGTAGATAAAATTATCAATAATAACATAGCATATTCTTTCATTCCATAAACACTAGCATTGATATTTTCTTCTCCTCCCATCAATTTAGGCAAGGATAACATTGTACCTAAAAAACTAGAAAAACCACTTAAAATTGCAATAACACTCAAACTAACAATTTTTCCTAAAGCTAAATGACTTCGTTTTATCGGGGTTACCAATAAGGTAGCAATGGTTCCACGTTCTTTTTCACCTGCAATAGATTCAGGAGCAATTGCCATACATCCACTAAATAAAAACACCATCATTAACATAGGAACCATCATAGAAAATACTTGTATAGACATATCTTCTTCTGATGCTAAATCATATCCTTCTTCTGCTGGATTAATATCAAATTTATTGGCAAGAGAAGATTCATACTGATCTAATACTTCTTTCATTATACCATAAGCAGATTTGGATTCTGTATTACTGGAATTATAATAAATTTCAACTGCTGGCGCAGGATTTCCTGTTGACACATCATATTCTGCCACAAGTTCATCAAAATTTTCTGGAAATACTGCAACTATAGAGCCTTCCTCTCCATCTGCTAAATTCTCTAATGCTTCTTGCTTTTTATCTTCTCCTGAAAGTTCTGAAAATATAATGGGAGTTCCTTGTTCTGCTATTATTTTCAAGCTCTGAGGTAGACTCTGTACAGAAACTTTTATCTGATAATTCTCTGTGTTTTCAAACTGAGAAGTAAATCCCATTCCCATTACAGAATATAACAGATAAATCATAACTCCTGGCATAATTACCGTAGTAAGAACCATTCTTTTATCTGTAAAAAAGCGGGTAAATTCCTTTTTGATAATTGTCATTATATTATTTTTCATAGGATTCACCTGCTCTTTCTGCATAAATATCAAAGAATTTTTCTTCTAAACATTTTTCTGCTGTTATATTTTCCAAGGTATCACAAACTACCATACTTCCATCAATAATAATTCCCACACGGTCACAAATTTTTTCTATTAAACTAAAAATATGTGTAGACACAACAATAGTTTTTCCCTGTGATTTTAATTCTAATAAAAAATCAGTTACCACTTTTGCTGTCAGTACATCTAATCCATTGGTTGGTTCATCAAAAATAATAATGGATGGATTATGTACAATTGAAATCACCAATGATACTTTCTGTTTCATTCCTGTAGATAAATTTGCCACTTTTACTTCTGCAAATTGAGAAATCTGAAATTTTTCAAATAATTCCTGTTTTCGTTTCCTTGCAGTTTCTTTTTCTACCCCATGCAATTCTGCAAAAAAATCAAATAAATAATTAGGAGTAAAAAATTCTTCTAATTTTAATTCACTTGTAAGAAATCCTATTTTACTGCGAACTTCATTTGGATTTTTCACTACACTAGAGCCATCGACTAACACATCCCCCTCATCTGGTACAATCAAAGCAGACATCATACGAAGTGTGGTCGTTTTTCCTGCCCCATTAGAACCAAGTAGTCCAAATACTTCCCCCTCATAAGCAGTAAAACTTAAATGATTTACTGCCACTTTCAAGCGTTCTTTTGTTCCTTGAATCTTCTGCTGTTTTGCTGAAACCTTAAAAGTTTTTTTTAGGTTCTGCACTTGTAATAATTCTTTCATGCTAATTCCTTTCTTAATATGTATCATTGTACTATTCATATAACACAATAAAATATATTATATTCTTTGTCAAGAGAAATATTATTTATTTTTTTAGGTGATATATTTTTATAGTAAAACGAATAATCATAATCCAAAATCTCAATGTTACAAGATAGATAAAACCTAAACGAAATATCATAATTATAATATTTGTAACGATATTAGCATTTCACTCAAAAATATTCCCATTTGGATAAGTCGAAAAGCGTTTTATAAATCCTATCACATTCACTATTTGTATCATGCTCATGGAAAATGTCACTATGTGACCGCACTCGGCGCAACAAAGCGTACAAGTCCCTCATGAATGAGGGATTTAGGGAGCTGAAGCGGACTTGTCCGCTTTGTTCTAGGCTAAAAAACACCACTTTTACTTAGAAGAGTAAAAATGGTGCTTTTTGTATATTATATTCAAAAAATTTTATATGCTTAGAATTAATCCATTTAACTATTCTCGATGCATAGAAAAACTATCCATATCATAATTTTCTAAATTTTCATGAATGCCACGTGCATCTGCTTGTGAAATCAATGTATCACGGTTCTTTTTGGATACTATCTGGTCACTAAAGGAACTTGGTCCTCCTACACAACCACCATCACAAACCATACCTTCTACAAAATCTTCTGGTAGTTTTGCTACTTTCAAAAGGAGAAGTGCTTTCTTACATTCTTGTGCTCCATTTGCTTTAAAGACTTTTGCATCTATCTCTTCTCCAGATTCTTTTAAGCTTTGCAATACAGCAGCAGTAACTCCACCAGAATTAGCAAATCTCTTGCCATAAGTAGAAGATATCTGGTCATTATTTTCAGCTGGCTGCAAAGTAATATTCTTTGCCTTCATAATTGCACGAATCTCACTGTAGGTCAGTACATAATCTGCATTTCCTGGAATTTTTTGATCCACAATCTCTGATTTTTTGGCAAGACATGGTCCAATAAATACGGTTATTGCATCTGGATCTTTTGCCTTAATCAAACGAGATACTGCACACATAGGAGAAACTGTAGTGGATACACATTCTGCCAATTGTGGATAATGCAAACGTGTCAGATTCACAAATGCTGGACAACAAGAAGTCACTTTCTTTTTTCCTTCCTTATAGGCTTCTGCCCACTCTTCTGCCTCATAAGCAGCCGTCATATCACCACCAAGTCCAACATCATAGAAATCATCAAAGCCTAATTCCTTCATAGCTTTTTTCCAGCTTGCTGTTGTAATATCTACACCAAATTGACCTTCTGTTGCTGGTGCTGCCATTGCATAAACTTTTTTGTTGGATTTCAATGCTTCTATTACATCCACAATATAGGTTTTAGAACCAATTGCACCAAATGGACAACTATGAATACATTTTCCACAACGAATACATTTATCTTTGTCAATAATAGAAATTCCATGTTCGTCATATGTAATTGCATCTACAGGGCAACTATATTTACATGGTCTCTTTAAATGTGCAATTGCATTGTAAGGACATGCTTGTGCGCATTTTCCACATTCTTTACATTTGGATGCATCAATATGAGAACGGTCTCTTCCCATTTCAATGGCACCAAATTTACATGCATTGATACATGCTTTTCCAATACAGTTCTGACAGTTCTCTGTAACTGTATAACTGGAAATAGGACAGTCTTCACAAGCAGAACTTATAACTTGAATGATATTTCCATCATCTACAGCGCCTGGTGCTTTACCTTCTGCTAAACGAACTCTCTGTCTAATAATTTCTCTTTCCTTGTAGATACAGCAACGAAATTGTGGTGTAGGACCTGGAATCAATTCCAGTGCGATGTGATCTCTTTTGGCATCTAATTCTCCTGCAAAGGCTAGTTTAGCTACATGATAGAGTACATCGTGTTTGATTCTAATTACATTTTCATCAGCATACATCGTATTTACCTCTCTCTTTTCTCTTATTACCCTACATACAAA
>CAJUHG010000092.1 GCA_910586005.1 uncultured Lachnospiraceae bacterium
GTGTATGTATTCATAGCTTTTGCTTTTTCATCTTCATCTTTATAAAGTTCTTCCACCAATGGAAGCATTGCACATAAATATCCGAAGGTCTGCATATGTTCTTGTGAAAAACATGTCAGATGTCCATAATACCAGTTATGGAAAGATTTCAATAATGCTTTTTTTGATAACTTTTTTTCCTCCATATCAGATCTCCTCCTCTTCTTCATCTACTGCAGCTACTGCACCTTTTACAGAAAGCATTTTTATCTTATAATTGATAATAGCAAACATTCCTGCTACTACCGTTGCAGACACTAAGTTAATTCCCATAGAAGCTGCCAAAACAAATCCAAATAAGAATGGAACAAAATCTGCTGCTTTCTTAACAATCTGCTTTAGAAGGATTGCAATACCAACACAGGGAAGTAAAGAACCAACAGTAAACAATGTCTTCATAGCAATACCATCCATTGGTAATGTTGTTTTTATTAACTCAACTACATCTGCTCCAAGTTTACACATAATCATAGTAGGAATAAAAGAACAAGCCAAATGAGAAATCCAAGGAAGTCCCATATCCACTAAATATAATTTATGATACTGCCTCTTTTCTACTGCCTTCCAACCGATATGTTGCCAAGCCAAGTTGATAGTTGCTGTTCCATAAAACAACACGGTTCCTAATGTACCAACCATCGTACCAAAAGAGGTAGCTAACGCTGCACCTTCTGCTGAAGATGCACTTAATCCATAACTACTTAGCGCAACCATTGCTAGTGGAATACCAATATAACTAACTGCTCTTACATCTGCTGATACTGTTCCTCCTGGTGTAACCAAAGCAATATAAACTACTTGCATTGCACAACCTACTAAAATTCCTGTTGTTACATCACCCAAAATTAAACCACAAATAAGACCGCCAATTAATGGTCTTCCCAGTGTATAATTTCCAATAGATGTGCCACCCATACCAGGCATACTTGACAAACAGGCAAACAAGCCTAACAATACTGCTTGTAACCAACCTATTTCCATAACATTTCCTCCCTAGTTAAATCCAAATTGCCCTCTAAACTTTTTCCAGTTTCCAATTGCTTCATCCTTTAATAAAGCAAATTCTACATTATATCCAGCCTTCATAATATTTTCCAAAGCCTGTGCTTCTTCTTGAGTGATAGATTGGTTATTTCCTAACTTTGTAGTTCCTGGTCTATCATTACAAGGTCCAATAATTACTTCTGAAATTCCTGGCTGAAATCCCTGTTTTACTAGTATCTCTTCCATATCCAATGGGTTTTTTGTAATAAGAAAATAATTATCCTTACTCTTTAAAACTTTTTCACTTTTTTCTTTAAATTCCTCCAAAGTCCACACAAATGTTTTCTTACCACTCGCACTTTTGTAAGCTGCTTTCAAAACTGAATTTTTAGCTGCTGCATTGTTGACTGCAATCAATCCATCACAAGGATATTCCAATGCCCATCTTGTACAAGTCTGTCCATGTATCATACGATCATCTACTCGAATAAAAGAAACTGCCATTTTTTTCCCTCCTATATTTCATCCTCTGATTCTGTATTTGTTATCTGAAACCCTTTTAATTCATCCCGCGCTTCTTGGGGTAACATAGCCATTAATTCCACTGTGTCCATAGTATCTTTCATAATTACCGCACTTAAAGCTAATGGCAAATTCATACCGCCCATCATAACTGTCTGATCCATCAATCCTTGTTCTGCAATTACATTTGCGGCAGTAGTCAATGGAGAACCTCCTACCAAATCAGCAAATAGTAAAATTTCATCTTCCTTTGTAATCTTAGAAATACACTTGCGGACATTTTCTGCATAAACCTCAGAACTCATACCATTTTCAAGACTTGTAGAAAGAATATCTTCCCTTCCTTCTCCTGCAAGCATTTCCAATGCATTGTGCAGCCCAGGCGCCATAGTTCCATGACTGACTAAAATTACATATTTCATGTTTACACCTCCCATTTTCCTTATATATTTTTTAGTTTTTCCTTAAGTTCAATATTAGTATAAAAAAAAGATGACATATATTCATCTCACATATGTCATCTTTTTTACATTACATTTGTCATATTTTTTTCTGTAATATTTACTATATTTCTACACTTAAAACTAATATATTATGGAAAATTATCTTGTTTGGTATTATTTTTTTAGAAATTTATTAATTTTCCGGTTCCATATAATCTGTTCCATACGAATATTAGAATTACCATCTATAATAGAATTAACTGCTTTATCTACTTCTTCAATTGCTTCATCATAAATTCTAAATCGTGGTGCAACTACTGCATGTTCTACAGCATCACTCAAAATTTCTAAGTTCAAACTATTACTATTCCCTGATTCCTCTATTAAATGTTGAAGTGTTTTATCTGACTTTGTAACTTCTTCTAACACAGATACCCCTTCAGAATAATTAAAAATTTCAGATTGTATCTGTGTATTGCAAGTTAAAATTTTCATTAATTCCCATGCATATTGTGTACTCTTAGTGTTTTTATTCATCGCAATGCAAAGGGTATCCAAGGTTGATATATTTTCTCCATGTGGTCCTGAGGGCATTGGAATACACTCCCATTCAAAACTAGAATACTTCTTGATACTCAATGGATATGGTTTATAAGCTCTATATTCAGAAAAAGACATAGGTTGAAACACTACATTTCCCAAATCAAAATCCTTGGTAGTAATATTGTATCCACTATTTAATTCTGTCAACTTTTCTATAAAAATTAGTGCTGGTTCTACATTTTTATCTGCTAAAAAACATTCTTTTCCTCGTTGATCAAATAATTTCACTCCATTTGACTCAAATGCTTCTTTCCATGTGTACCCTATCACTCCAAACTGATTAATAATTCCATTTCCATTTGTATCTTTCGTTACTTTTTCACATATTTTATAAAATTCATTCCAATCCCATTCATTGTTTGGTATTTTTAATCCTTCTCTATCCAAAATAGTTTTATTGACAAACATTAACTTTGGTGCACATTCATAGGGAAGGGCATATTGTGTCTCATTATATTGTCCATATTCATAAGCAGAGGAATAAAATTTTTCTCTATGAAATTCCTTATCTTGTTCAATCAATACCTCTAAATCTTTTAATGCACCAATCTCAGCAAAATCATTAAAATCTTCTGATAATACAAAAAATATATCTGGTGCATTTCCAGACAATAATTGTTCTGACAGCCATTCTGTATAATCTTCTTTTAAAATTCCACTGACATATTCTATCTTCACATTAGGATACTTTTCTTCAAATATTTTTATGGCATCTTCCAAGATCTGATAAGAATAACCATTTTGTACTTCCCAATAACTGTCTGAAAACACACCAATAGTAACTTTTTTATTTCCATACGCTGTAAAACTTTTATATGCATCTGTATAGATCAAACAAGTACAAATTAACAGTAACGCACATATGATACCTGTAATTATATTTTTCTTATTTTTTATGTGTTCCATTATATTTCATCCTTAAATACTTTGTTTACAGCTCCTGTCTGTACTGCCCAAATTGCTAACTGAGTTCTATCCCTTAAATCCAATTTACTTAAAATCATACTCAAGCTATTTCTAATGGTTCCCTCTGATAATTTCAACTTTCCAGCTATTTCTTTATTTGATAAGCCACTTCCCACAAGGACTATAATTTGCCACTCTGTATCCTTAAGTTGTGCTGTTTGCTGTTCATCAATTTGAATCGTAAGATTTGTCTTTGCCATTCTTGAAAACATATTTACAACTTTTGAAGCAATATCTTCATTAATCATAGATGTTCCTTGATATACCTTGCGGATTGCATCTGCAAGTTCTTTTGTCTGAATTCCTTTTAACAAGTATCCACTTGCCCCATATTTTAAAGCATTAAACACATATTCATCATCATCAAAAGTAGTTAAGATAATAATTTTTATATCAGGATAATTTTCTTTGATAATCTGTGTACAGACTACCCCATCCATTTCTGGCATTCTTATATCCATTAATATTACATCTGGTTTTTCTTTTCGGATGGCTCGTATTACCTCTTTCCCATTTTCTACTGAATCAATTACTTCAAATCCCGTTTCTGCTCCCAAGATAATTTGCAAACTTTGTCTTATTAATTCCTGATCATCTGCAATCAATATCTTAATCATTGTTTTTTTCCTCCGTTCCCCAACGAATAGGTATCTGGGTCTCCACAATAAATCCCTTTTCTCCCTTACATTTAAGATTTCCTCCTAACAAATTCAAACGTTCCTCCATGTGATGTAATCCAAAGCCCTTTTGTATATTCTGACATCCAGCCCCATTATCTTCAATATGAATTTTTAGTATATTATACTCCCTTTCAATCTTAATTTGTATTTGTTTTGCCTTTCCATGCCGGATAGAATTTGTAATACTCTCTTGCACAATCCGATAAATGATATTTTCTTCATCTTCATTGAAACCATTTAATGATGTAGTACATTGATATAAAATCTCAGCACTTGTAGCACATTGCATTTCATAAACCATCTGTGTTAATGCCTTTTCTAAATCTAGTTTTTCTAGTGCATCTGGTCTCAATGCTTTGACAGATCTCCTCACATCTGTAACCCCTTGTCTTGCAACTTCAGCAATCGCCTTCAACTGCTCCTTTGTTGCTTCAGGTGCTACATCCATCAACGTGGTACATGCTTCTATCCCTGTAATAATTCCTGTCAAAGCGTGTCCTAGTGTATCATGAATTTCTCTGGCAAGACGATTTCTCTCCATCACTTTTATGGTTTGTGCAGATTCTTCTGCATATTCTTCCAATCGTATATTTGCCTGTTTCAATTCTTCATTTGCATCATTCAATTTCTTATTTAATTCTAAAATTCTTTTTTTCTCACTTAATTGTATACGCACTAATAAAATAATATAAACCAAAAAAATCAACATATTTAAAGAACTAAGCACATTTTTAATGCCCAATAATATAGAGCGAATATTATTTTGATAATACTCCAAATAACTATCAATAGGTGTTATTTTAAAGTGCACAGAAAGTAAATTGTAATCCAGTAACAAATAAAACAGGATAATAAATACAGCAAAAGGAATTTTCCATTTTGATTTTGGAAAATATCTCATTACATCTGCAAGAATTAACAATACAACACCTGAATAACTAAATCCTATTACATAGCTTAAACAAAAACAAATTCCAAGTTCAAGACAAACTTTTAAAAATAATCCAAAATTGCTTAAATTCTGTATATATAAAAGTAATAAACAGCTACCATATAAACATATAACAAGAACTGGTATTTTCCAAGCTACAATTGGTATCTGATATATCTTTGTTAAAAAATCCACTGCTGTATTTTCTTGTATATATCCAGATAATCCATAAGCCATAATGACAGCTATGTATAAGACTGTAAGTAAATTCAAGTTTTTCATAATCACTAGCATATATCTAGAATGATAACTTTCATTCATATCCTACCTCCTTGTTTTTAACAAAGATATTTCCTACCTTCCTTCTTCTACTGCCATCTATCTATTCCAAATGCTTCTACATTTTCCTTTGTAATTAACTTCACTGGTACTAATATATTTTTCTCTACGTTTTCTTCATTTAATAATTTATAAATGATATCTGCTGCTTTTTTGCCAATTTCTGATGGAAATTGAGCTGCAGAAGCTCCCATCATTCCCTCTTTAATCAGTGCCTTGGAATCTGGGGAAGCATCCACTCCATACACACCAATCTTATCTAACATATGATTTTTCTCTAGAGCAGCTACTACTCCCACACTTGCAAGATCATTTAAACAAAATACATTATCAAAATTTATTCCTTGATCTATCACTTCTTGTAAATTCGGCATAGCAATTTCTAATTGCCCTTTACATTCAATTTTTTGTACAATTTCAATCCCCTCTTTTTTTTCAACAATATCTAAAAATCCTTGTACTCTTTCTTGTCCCGATTTCGTTGTCTCATGTGTCATAATAATAAGTTTTGCTGTCTCACATTGTTCTAAGAAATATTCTCCTACAATCACTCCTGCATAGTAATTATCTGATGTAATTGTACAATCCACTAAATCCTCATCATAGATATTTGTATCTAAAACAATAATCAATACTCCTTGCTTTTTTGCCCTTTTTAAGACAGAAGTTAAACCTTCCCATTCTACTGGTGTTATCACTAATACATCTATTCCCATATCCAGCATATCACTAATTTGTTCCTTCTGCCGTTCTGCATTTAAAGCAGGATCTCGCAAAATCAATCTGTCTCCTTCTGCCTCAACTCTAGCATTGATTTCTTCACTTATGATTTTATAAAATTCATTATTCATAGTCATATAACTTGCACCAATCAAATAAGAATTTTTTTTCTGATTTACAGAATAATCCTCTTTTGTATCTCCAATAAAAATCAGTATTCCAAATGCAGTTATATTTATTAAAATAAGTATAATCCAAAATAAATTGTTATAGTTATTATTTTTTTTATTTTCTTCTGATAACACATCTTCCTCCATTACTCAACCTTAAATGATATCTTCTGTTAAGAATATTTTAATCTTAACATATTCATAATCACTACATTTCACTAATATTATAAAAATATTTAAGATTAATCATGCCGATTATAGCACTCCTTATATTGCAAATCAAGCCTACATCAACTCCCAATCTCCTCCATCTTTAGGAGTACTGAATATTCAGTGGATACCCGTTTTATATCCACCCAAGTAGCACAAAAAGCTTGCACATTTTGACCCGTCAACATAATTGCGAAGTAATATTCACCTTTTATATTGCATGCACATCTTACTTTTCTTTCCTATAAAAGAAAAAAATAACAGCCTCCATACTTATTTTCTGGAGGCTGTTGTTCTAAATTTCTCTATATTGTCTCTTATAGACATGTTTTCTGCTTGTTAATAATTCACTACCATACACCAAAGTATACATAATCGTTGCCATAATAAATGCAGTTATGACATCAAATACAGAATGTTGTTTTAAAAACATTGTGGATGCAATAATAGAAACCATCAATACACCAGAGCTTCTACGAATCCATTTTTTCTCTTTCAATTGTCTACTATGCATCACAGCAAGATGAACAGCAATAGAATTATATACATGAATGCTTGGAAACAAGTTCGTGGGTGTATCTACCATATATAATCCCTTCACTAGGGTAACAAATATATTATCCCTCTCAAATACTCTAGGACGTAAGTAATGTCCATTTGGATATACTGTGGATATCACCAGAAAAACTGTCATTCCAACAAACAGAAAAAAACAAATTTTATAATAATCTTGCACATCTTTAAAAAAGAAATAAGTGATTGCAATCGCTACATATGCAAACCATAAAAAATAAGGAACAACAAATATTTCTAAAAAGGGAATATAGTCATCTGCTGCCATATGAATCACATGGAATCGCCTAGTCACAGTTCTTTCTAAATAAGCAAACCATACCAAATAAATAAGTAAATACGACAAAATCCACCCATGTCGATAACGATAGAGAACATCCTTTAATTTTGCTTTCATAAATACACCCTTCTCACCTTATTGAATCCTATTGTTCCAAATACATTTTATGAGTTATCTCACTGGATTATAGCACAGGAAATCTCTATAAACAATCTATTTTTCTTGAATTAAGAAATTCTTATTAAAATTCTTTCAAAAAATTCTTATCTCTATTTTTTGTTTATTTTCTTACTATTATCCCCTATTTTTCAATTGACTTTTATATAATATGATGATAGTATTTTGTTAGAGTTGCAACAAATTTCGTTCTATCGCTTAAATTATGGAGTTATATTGTTTGATTATTGTTCTTCCTTTTTGGAACGGTATCTCTACAAAAAGTAACTTATAAAACTATAAATTAGCAACTTTGATTTTAATTCTTATTTAATAGGAGGTATTTTTTTATGGCACGTTTTACATTACCAAGAGATTTATATCATGGGAAAGGTTCTCTAGAAGAACTAAAACATTTAATTGGCAAAAAAGCAATTGTTGTTGTGGGCGGGGGGTCCATGAGACGTTTTGGTTTTCTTGACCGTGCAGTTGATTATCTGAAAGAAGCAGGTATGGAAGTAGCATTGTTTGAAAATGTAGAACCAGATCCAAGTGTGGAAACTGTTATGAAGGGTGCAGAAAAAATGCGCGAATTTGAGCCTGACTGGATTATTTCAATGGGTGGAGGTTCTCCCATCGATGCTGCAAAAGCAATGTGGGCATTTTATGAATATCCTGAAACTACTTTTGAGGATTTGATTACTCCATTTAATTTCCCAACTTTAAGAACAAAGGCCAAATTCTGTGCGATTCCTTCCACTTCTGGTACTGCAACAGAAGTCACTGCTTTTTCTGTTATTACAGATTATGAGAAAGGAATTAAATATCCCTTAGCAGATTTTAATATTACACCAGATGTTGCAATTGTAGATCCAGACCTAGCAGAAACTATGCCCAAAAAATTAACAGCTCACACAGGCATGGATGCTATGACTCATGCAATTGAAGCATATGTTTCCACTTTACATTGTGATTATACAGATCCTTTGGCATTACATGCCATTAAAATGATTCATTGTGATTTAAAGGCTTCTTTTGATGGAGATATGGATGCACGTGACCGTATGCATAATGCACAATGTCTTGCAGGAATGGCATTTTCAAATGCTCTTTTAGGAATTGTACATTCTATGGCACATAAAACAGGAGCTGCCTATAGTGGTGGACATATTGTACATGGATGTGCAAATGCTATGTATCTACCTAAAGTTATTAAATATAATGCTCAAAATGAAGAGGCTGCAATACGTTACGCTGAGATTGCTACCTTTATTGGATTAAAAGGGGCTAATACCACTGAATTAGTAGATGCTTTAATTGCAGAACTAAAATCTATGAATAAATCTTTAGAAATTCCTTCTTGCATCAAAGATTATGAAGGTGGCATAATAGATGAAAAAGAATTTATGGATAAATTGCCAGAAGTTGCAAAACTAGCAATTTCTGATGCCTGTACAGGCTCTAATCCAAGAATTCCTACTCCTGAAGAAATGGAGAAACTATTAAAGGCATGTTTCTATGATGAGGAAATTGATTTTTAAAGACTTTTTACATAGTCAAGGTGGATATTCGCAATCCACTTCGCTACTTTCTTGGTGAGATTAAAAAAGAAAAATTCTAGATTTTCAAGTACTTTACGTTTGATAGAAAATTTTTAAAGAAAAAATATCTTTCTAAAATATTTTAAGGTTTTGGAAAGATATTTTCTTTTTTCTCTTATAGGAAATACCTTGTCACGCTAAAGCGTGAAAGTATATTTCC
>CAJUHG010000093.1 GCA_910586005.1 uncultured Lachnospiraceae bacterium
TGTCCGCCACCATATAATCTTTAATTGCCTTTGCTAAGGTTGCTACCCAAGGTTTAGGGGTTGGCTGTTCTGCCTTTTTTAATCCCTCATAGGCTTTTTTTAGATTAGCAACTACTGTAGTGACTTCTGCCTCTGTATAGTTATCTTTTTTCTGTAAATCCAAAGCTGCTTGATAAGCGGTTTTGTAAGCCTTCCAGCTCTCTGTGGTATAGTCTTTCTCATTGCTGTCCGCCACCATATAATCTTTAATTGCCTTTGCTAAGGTTGCTACCCAAGGTTTTTCTGGTTGTTCTGTTACTTCTTCTAATGCTTGATAAGCAGTTTTCAAATCTGCAACTACTTTGGTTACTTCTGCTTCTGTATAGTTATCTTTTTTCTGCAAATCCAAAGCTGCTTGATAAGCAGTTTGATAAATATTCCAACTTGCCTCTGTATATTTATTTTCATTTCCCTCTTCTACTGCATATGTCTGCAATGCGGACTGTAATGCAGTTTCTAAAGTTTCCAGTGCTTGTGCTGCTGTGGTTAATCTGTTTATAGCTTCTTGTGCCTGTGCTGCTGTAGTATCTTTATTATTTAATACATTTTCTACTAATGTCAAAGTATCTGTGAAATTTTTCCAACTTGCACTTGTATAGTTGCCTTGTACCAGTTCTTTCTTTTCCTGATATAAAGCACGTAGTTCTTTCTTAACATCAGGTGTTATTGTCAAAGTAAAACTACACGTACTAGTTTGACTTTCAGCAACGGTTGCCGTCAGTGTAACTTCATAAGTACCTTCTTTTAAACCTTCTGCAATCTTCAACTGATGTGTGGTATCATCCCATGTAATTTTTCCTTCTCCAGTATTTCCAGATAAAGTTATGGTAGGATTTTCCATTCCTAAAATTTGAAAACTATTTGTTTCTGTTACTGTATATCCTTCTGATAAACTTAAGGTTTCTGGCCCTTGAATTACAGGTTGTTGTGGTAGATTAATCACAATAGATGGAGCCATATCTGCTGTTGCATTATCATATTTGCTCGTACTATTGCCTTTACCATCTACACCTCCTCCTAAAGCGCCTTCCTTACTTACAAAGTAATGCTCATAGCCATTTGCATCATTTACTGCCAAGGTCAAAGTATCTTTATTAGCATCCAAAGCTGCATTTACAAAATCTGTAATATCTGTGTAAACACGTTTTCCATTTACACTGAAAGTTGCTGGTGGTTTATCTTTATCAGCATCACCTAAGTTATAGGAAGCAGATTCTTTCATTTCCTCTTCACTTTGAATGGTAAAGGAAGGCTTATTTGTCCAAGTCAGTGTGTCTTCACTCCAAGTAGAATCGTCTACAACCGCTACTTTCAAAGTATCCTCTTGATTTTTATTTTCTGCTTTTCTGAGTGTAATGTAAGTGAGAGAAAGCATAGCTTTGTCATACTGACCCTTTTTCTCTTTCAATCCTGTTAAATCAAATTTTAATAAAACTAACTTTCCATCTCCAGGAGTTCCTGTCTCTCCTAATAATCCATTTCCAGCTGATTTATTTACTGTTAAATAGATTGTCTTACCAAAATTCTGGTCTTTTTCTGTATTCCAAGTCTGCATATGTGCATCTTCTGTTACAGTATGATATTCTTGTTCATCTTTTGCAGAAGAAACTTGTATCATAACAGAATGACTTACAATCTGATTGGTATGGTCAAAAGCTGTAAAGGTTACTTGATAACTATTTCCTGCTTGTTCTTCTGTAGGAGTCCAACTGAATTTTCCAGTTTCTTGATCAAACACTGCACCTGGAGTTTCTGTTAAATCTGCATCTCCAAAAGTAACAATATCTCCTAAATCTGGGTCAGAAGTTTTTATAAAAAATGTCAAAGGCGCATTTCCATAAGCCTGAATTGGTTCTAAAGGCTGTGTAAATACCGGAAGTTGATTTTTTGAAACTTCTGTTCCATTTCCAGTAAAAGTCAACTTTTCAATACTGCCATTTTCTAAGGCTGCAGCAAAATTTGTGGTAACTTGACTAGAATATTTTACTAAACTTCCGCCTACATACAAATCTTTTACAGTTAAATTTTTGATATTTTCTAGTTTAAAATCTGAGGATTGTTTAGAAAACCAACAATTCTCTAAGGTCAATTCACCAATTTTATTATCTTCTAAACCGAAAGCCTCTATATTATGTCCAGCTCTTGTTGTATCAAAAGAGCTATTTTTAACTGAAATGTTCTCATAACCTGGATATGGATGATTATTAGAAGTACCATTTTGAATCGTAATTCCTCTGTCACCACCATTAAAATTCATTGCATTTACATTATCAAAAGAATAACTCTTCATCAAATGTCCATAGGTATTATGACCTAAACGAATTCCATTTCCACCATCATAGCTCCATCCAAGCGTATTGCTAACAGAAACATTAAAAGAATCCTCTGTATCCCAAGTTAAGCAATCACTGTTATACTCATCATAACCAGGCACTGTATTAGTAAATCCATCACTTGGATTGTAATGGCCGCTTGCAAAACAGTCATCATTTCCAAGAGTTAAGGCTCCATTAATGGTTAAATCCTGCGCACTTGCCATATCTAATCCATCTACCCAAGGCTGATTGTAAGGTGTCAAACCTTTGATATTATTTAAATTACAATTTTTACTTCCATGAGATTCCCAGTTCCACTGTTTTGCATCTCTGACATAAGTATCGTTAAAGGTAATGTTAGAAGAACGAACAATCATAACACCACCCTGATGGCAACTGTCCTTTGCGTCATGTCTATCTTTTTTATAATTTTCTACTCCATTACCATCAAAAATACCTCTTCCTGAAATAGTGATTCGTTCTGAATCCCAAATTCCAATTGCTGGCTCCATTGCCTGCATACATTCCTGAAGACGGTTTTTAATAAGTGCTCCTTCTTCTACATAAATTGTAACATCTTTTCCTTTTCTGTTGCGAATATCTAAACCAGAACAAATATAGGTTCCTGCTGGGAAGTATAAAGTATCATAGGTAGAACCGTCCTTATAAATCTCATCTAGTGCAGCCTGAAGTGCATATGTCACATCATCTTCTGTCATTTTTCTCTTATTTGGAAATCTTACTTGTGATGTTTCATTTTCCACTAACTCTCCAGCAGCATATTCTGTCCCACCACTTGTAGTTCCTGCTGGTACTGCAGTCTGTGCTGCTTCATTTGGATGTTCTTTTAGATAATTTTCCATAAAAGTTTTTGCATTTAAAACATTAGCTGCAGAAAGATCTGGTTTATTCGTTTCTGGTGGATCATTGATAATTGCTAAATAAGGTTTTCCAGCCTGATCTTCTGGTCCACCATTTATCATAACAAATGCATAACGCAATTTATCAGACATTGTAAAAGTAACTGTATGCTTATCTTCACTTACCACAATACTTTCCTTTGGATAATATCTCTCTGGATATACGACTACTGTCTGAATTTCTTCACTAACCTGAACTTGATATTCTGGTGTAGCATCCGCAGATGCAAAACGCGCAATATCAAAATTGTTGCGATTTGCTTCATACTTAATAACTGGAACTGTTGTTCCATTTGCCGTCAATGTGTATTTTGTGGATTGCACATCCCCTGGCGTGTCTGCATACACATGAACTTCTTTATTCTCTGTTGCAGCCTGTACATTCATAGCCCCTAAAGGCGAAAGGCTTGTTAGTGTCATTGCTGCACAAAGAATCCAAGAAAGTAGCACATGTTTTCTTTGTTTTTGTTTCCCTTTCATTCTTTTTCCTCCTTTTTCCACTATCAAAAGTGATATTATATTAGTATTTTAATGTCAAAACTCCCAAAATTGTTCTCAATTTCAATAGAAAAATGTTCATTTTTGATACGAAAAGCATAAAAAATTAAATTTAATCCCAACCTTTTAGTACTCTGGTATTATAAGATACAAATTCTTTTTCAACTTTTCCCTTTAATTTCCATTTTTTAGGTGATTCTCCTACTATTTTTTTAAAATTACGCTCAAAGGTGGAAACAGAAGAAAATCCTACTTTCCAAGCTAACATGTTCATAGAAATATCTTCTTTCTGCAAGAATTCACATGCTTTTTGGATCCGAATGGTATTGATATATTCTAGAGGTGAAGTATTCATACAATTTACAAATAATTTTCTAAAATAAGGTTCACTGATATTACAAATTTCTGCTAGTTGTTTTATCTTTATCACACATCCATAATTTGCTTCCACATAAATCAAAGCTGGACGAATTTTTTCAATATTAGAATCATTTTTATTTTGTTCTAAGGAAACATTTTTATTTAATCGAATCATTTCTTGAATCAAAACATAAAGATAACCATTAATAGCTTCTTTGCAAAATATTTGCTGTTCTCGATTTTCATCTAAAATAGACTTTATAACATTTGCTAATCTTGGATGTTCTTTTTTAGAAATTAATAGAGGAGATTGTATTATATTTTTAAAAATTTGTGCTCTTGCAAAGCTATCCCCTTGGGAACATTTTTCTATAAATCCAAAAATGTCAATATATAAAAATTCCCAATGACAAATATTTCCTACTGCACTATGTACTCCATGAGGATAATTTGCAGGTATTAGAGAGATTGTCCCTGGATTATATTTTTGTATTTCCTCGCCTAAATACAAAATCCCACCACCTTCATAACAATAACCAATTTCAAAATAATTATGGAAATGTTGTACTCCTGTTCGATAAGTAGTAATCCACTTTTCTCCCAATAAAGCTAAATCAAATCTTCCCATTGGCATTTCATAATAGCGAAATTCTACATTCTCCTTCTTTCCATCCATACTTTCCTCCAACAGCATTATTTCACACTATAAATTTAGGAACACTATTCACAAGAAAAAATCTTGCTTTGTGAGATTTCCTGTCTGCAGCGAATCGCTTCAGAGATATATTCTCTTCCGCTGCAATGTGATAATTATTATTGTTATATAGGAAATTTGAAACATTTCCTATATAACATATAACAAGAACACTTTTCATAACAAAATCTTATTGATATGAAAAATTCTACTATCCATTTTTACTAGACATGAAAGCAACTTCCTCCAATAAATTCTCGCAGTATAGAATTTTTTTCCACATCTTCACTAGGTACAGGAAGAAAATAATCTAAAAACTTTAATAAACGTTTTGCTTCCATATATTCAGGAGAATTTTTATCAATTTCAAACAATAATGGCTCTGCATACTGTTTCAATACAGCAAATTCATAAATTAAAGCAGAATTAAACATAACATCTGCTTCATCTTGAAATGGAAAAATATATTGTTCTTCTCCTCTTCGCACAGAATCCCACATAGCAATGGTTTGCTTTGCAGAAAGATTTCTAGTTCTTGCATCTCTTACCATTCGCCTTATCATTCTTCCATCTGTGGTAGGCAAACTATTATGTTCATCAATATTTAATTGTGTTAAAGCACTAATATAAATTTTAAGCTTGCTAGCTTCTGGTAAAGAATAAGACAATTTATTATTTAATCCATGAATTCCTTCTAATACCAAAATATCATTTTTTCCTAGTCGCTTGAAAATACCTTTATATTCTCGTTTTCCTGTACGAAAATTATATGTAGGAAGTTCCACGCACTCTCCCTTTAATAAAGCTGACATATCATGATTAAATAACT
The DNA here is from genome assembly GCA_910586005.1 of uncultured Lachnospiraceae bacterium. GTDB lineage: Bacteria > Bacillota > Clostridia > Lachnospirales > Lachnospiraceae > Petralouisia. The sequence continues at coordinate 5,656 of CAJUHG010000093.1, forward strand.
CAAGGTCAAGCGCCTCTAAACACTCAAAATTATAATTCCCATTTTCATCCTTAGGAGTATCCACTCGATTTACATAATAGTCATCTAAAGCAATGGGATGTGGTTTTAGTCCTTGTGCCATCATTTGAATAGATAATCGATGAGAAAATGTTGTTTTTCCAGAAGAAGAAGGTCCTGCTATCATAACAAATTTTGTATCTGGCTGTGCCGCAATTTGCTCTGCCAACATTCCAATTTTTCGCTCCATCAATGCCTCTGATACAAGAATTACATCCCGAATCTTTCCTTGTGCAATCGCATCATTTAAAGCTCCAATTGTATGAATATCTAATTTTTCACTCCATTCTGCTGACTCTCTTAATACACGAAACAACTTATGAGAAGGAGCAAATTCTGGTACAACTTTGGTATCTTTGTGAGGAAACAACAATACAAATCCATTCTGATAGAGTTTTAATTCAAAATACTTTAGATATTCTGTATTGGGCACCATATATCCATAAAAATAATCTTTATAGTTACCAATACTATATATATTTACTTTTGAGCTCCTCCGATAAGAAAATAATCGTTCCTTATCATGCATTCCTAATTCTCTAAATAAAGAAACTGCCTCATCTGTTCCAATACTTTTTTTCTGAATTGGAATTTTCTGCTCCACTAGAAACAGCATTTCCTTTTTTAGTCGTGTTAAATAATCTTCATCTGGTACTCTTCCCACTAATTCACAATAGTATCCATGACTAATAGAATGTTCTACTCGAACAGAAACTTGTTTTTCTTCTTCTTTAGAAAGATTATATACTGCCCGTTGCATTAAAAATGTTACGCTTCTACGATACGCCTTTCTCCCCGCTCTTTCTTTAGTAGTAATAAAAATAAGCTCTCCATCTGATTTTATCCTTCTAGCTAACTCACGCAATCGATTATTGAATAAAACCAGAACAATATCATCTTTATACTGCTCTTGGTATTCCTCTACAATCTCTCGAAAAGTAATCCCCTTTGGATATAGTTTTTCCTCCCCGCAGATTCTAATATGATATTTTGTTTCTTCCATTAACAACATCCTTTCTTATTGATATATGAATGGCTGTTTTTCTGGCTGTCCAATCACTTTTATTCCTGTTGTATGTGCCTCTAAATACTGTTTCATATATGGAATAAAAATCTTCTCTACTCCATAATGACCTGCATCAATAATTGCCAACCCTTGTGCTGCTCCATCAATTCCATTATGATGATCAATATCTCCTGTAATTAATACCTGTGCACCTGCTGTGATTGCTTTTCTAATCACACTTTTCCCTGAACCAGGACATATTGCCGCTTTTGTGACTTTCTGATCAGGAATACCAAAGATTTTCACTAACTCTAATCCAAAAACTTCTTTCACTTTTCTTGCACACTCTACGACTGTCATCTCACAAGGCAACATTCCAACTTTTCCAATTCCCTGTGGCCCCTGTTCTTCTTGACAAGTGATATCCAATACTTGACATTCTTGTAAACCCATTTGCTCTGCTCCAAGCTGTGCCATTCCTTTTACATCAAAATTTGTATGCATTGCATAGTAAGAGATATCCCTTTGAATCAACATAATGACTCTTCGACCAATAAAATCCTCTGTATTTACTTTCTGTAATCCTTTAAAAATCATTGGGTGATGAGTCAATAACATATCTGCTTTCGCTTCTATAGCTTCTAAAATAGTTTCTTCTGTGGCATCTAAAGCAATATAAATGGTCTTTACTTCCTTCTTAGGATTGCCAACCAACAATCCTACATTGTCCCAAGCACAAGCATACTGTTCTGGTGATTGTTCTTGTAATATATCTATGATTTTCTGACAAATCATATGAGTATCTCCTTTCACAATTGCCTATTATCTATTTCCGCGAGCAATAAGTCAAGTAGCTGCGCGCGGATATTTTGCGAATGCTGCGAGGTTACTAAGCGCTAGTGGCGCTTTATTCAGCAAGAAGCAAAGCGTAGATAAATCCCCCGCTCCTTAGAACGAACTTACTAAAAAGAAACTAAGTCATACCCTATCACTTGCTGTGTGGTATTTGATTGTCTAAGGATTGCATTAATTGCAAAACATTCTCTATATCTTCTAATTCCTGTTCTAATTTTGCTTTTCCATTTGTTGCATTCTCTGTAGATTTCTCTGATAAATGCAACAATATCTTTCGTTTTTGCTCTTGTTGTAACAAAAGATATTGCTGTAATACAGGATGTTTTTGTTGTAATAACAATGGTCCATATTGAAATACAATTCTATTCGCTTTCTCTAACTCCCACTTTGCATTTTGTACAACAAGCATAGGATAATACTTGCCTTCCTCAAATACCATATCTTCTGCAACAATCTGATAATTATTTTTATATAAAAACTCCCGAAATGCCATTAATTCTGATTGGGGTTGCAAAACTAACCTTCGAGCTGTCTTAGCAATTTCTTTTCCTTGGGTCAGAATACGCATCATTAAACCTCCACCCATCCCAGCAATTACAATAATTTCTGCTTCTTTGGGTTTGAGAGCAGAAAGTCCATCTGACAATCTGCTCTCTATTTTTTTTTGCATATTGTACTGTTCAATATGCTCTTTTGCACGAAGTAAAGGTCCTAGATTTACATCCATAGCTATTGCTCTTTTTGCTTTTTTACAATCCACAAGATAAACTGGTATGTACCCGTGGTCTGTCCCCACATCTGCCACAGTTTCACAATTATCTACAAGATTTGCTAATGCCTGCAACCGTTTTGATAGTTGTATCATAGTTCAACCATTCCTTAATCTAGATAATCTTTTAGTTTACGGCTTCTACTGGGATGGCGCAATTTTCTCAAGGCTTTTGCTTCAATCTGGCGAATTCTTTCTCTTGTCACATTAAATTCTTTTCCGACTTCCTCTAAAGTTCTTGCCCGTCCATCATCTAGTCCAAAACGAAGTCTTAATACCTTCTGTTCTCTCTCAGTCAAAGTTCCCAACACTTCCACAAGCTGTTCTTTTAATAAGGTAAATGCAGCTGCATCTGCTGGAACAGGTACATTATCATCTTGAATAAAATCTCCTAAATGACTATCTTCTTCTTCACCAATTGGTGTTTCTAAAGAAACTGGCTCTTGAGAAATCTTTAAAATCTCTCGCACACGCTCCACTGGCATATTCATTTCTTTTGCAATTTCTTCTGGTGATGGCTCTCTTCCTAGTTCCTGTAGCAACTGTCTAGATACACGAATCAGTTTATTAATGGTTTCTACCATATGAACCGGAATACGAATCGTTCTTGCCTGGTCTGCAATAGCTCTTGTAATTGCCTGACGAATCCACCAAGTTGCATAAGTAGAAAATTTATATCCTTTTCGATAATCAAATTTTTCCACAGCTTTTATAAGCCCCAAATTTCCTTCTTGAATTAAATCCAAAAATAACATTCCACGTCCTACATAACGC
>CAJUHG010000094.1 GCA_910586005.1 uncultured Lachnospiraceae bacterium
ATGTTAAAAGAATTTGCATATTTAGGCAGTGAAAAAGCAGAAGAAGTTGTTATTACTAATACAAATAAAATTGCAGATATGTGTGAAAAAATTTCTCCGGTACGTCCAGATAAATGTCCACCCATAATTGAAAATTCAGATCAAATGTTGAGGGATATTTGTTATCATCGGGCTCATGAAATTTATGGAGAGAACCTCCCAAATTTAGTATATGAACGTTTGGAACGTGAGTTAAATTCTATTATCTCCAATGGGTATGCAGTTATGTATATTATTGCTCAAAAACTGGTATGGAAATCGAATGAAGATGGATATTTGGTAGGTTCTCGTGGTTCTGTAGGTTCTTCTTTTGTGGCTACTATGTCTGGTATTACAGAGGTAAATCCTTTATCTCCACATTATTATTGTGCAAATTGTCATTACAGCGATTTTGATTCAGAAGAAGTCAAAGCTTATGCGGGACGTGCGGGATGTGATATGCCAGATAAACCTTGTCCTGTCTGTGGACAACCATTAGTAAAAGAAGGTTTTGATATTCCTTTTGAGACATTTTTGGGCTTTAAAGGAAATAAAGAGCCTGATATTGACTTAAATTTTTCAGGAGAATACCAAAGTAAAGCACATGCTTATTGTGAAGTCATTTTTGGTTATGGGCAAACTTATCGTGCTGGAACAATTGGAACACTTGCAGATAAAACGGCGTTTGGATATATTAAAAATTATTTTGAAGAACGGGGAATAAGGAAGCGTAATTGTGAAATTGACCGTATTGTACAGGGATGTGTGGGGGTGCGGCGTACAACAGGGCAACATCCGGGAGGAATTATTGTGCTTCCAATAGGAGAAGAAATAGATTCTTTTACGCCTATTCAACATCCTGCAAATGATATGACAACAGATATTGTTACTACTCATTTTGATTACCACTCTATCGATCACAACTTATTGAAACTAGATATCCTTGGACATGATGATCCTACCATGATTCGTATGTTAGAGGACTTAACTGGAATTGATGCACAGAAAATTCCACTCGATGATAAAGAAGTTATGTCTTTGTTCCAAAGTACCAAGGCGCTTGGAATTACTCCAGAAGACATTGGAGGTTGCAAACTAGGATCTCTTGGTATTCCTGAATTTGGTACAGAATTTGTAATTCAAATGTTAATTGATACAAATCCACAGTCTTTTTCTGATTTGGTTCGTATTTCTGGGTTGTCTCATGGCACAGATGTATGGCTTGGAAATGCACAAACTTTAATTCAGGAAGGAAAAGCTACAATTTCAACAGCAATTTGTACACGTGATGATATTATGACTTATTTAATTGGTATGGGAATGGAAAGTGAATTGTCTTTTACGATTATGGAAAGTGTTCGAAAGGGAAAGGGTTTAAAACCAGAATGGGAACAAGTTATGACAGAGCACCATGTACCAGATTGGTATATTTGGTCTTGCAAGAAAATCAAATATATGTTTCCAAAAGCACATGCAGCAGCCTATGTTATGATGGCATGGAGAATTGCTTATTGTAAAGTCTTTTATCCTCTTGCTTATTATGCAGCATTTTTTAGCATTCGTGCTACTTCTTTTAATTATGAATTAATGTGTCAAGGGAGACAAAAATTAGATTATTTTCTAACAGATTATGAACGCAGAAAAGATACGCTTACCAAAAAAGAACAAGATACGATAAAAGATATGAAAATTGTACAAGAGATGTATGCAAGGGGATTTGAATTTATTCCAGTGGACTTGTTTACTGCACAAGCTCATACTTTTCAAATGATAGAGGGAAAACTTATGCCTTCTTTAGATACGATAGAAGGATTGGGAGATAAAGCAGCAGAAGCAGTGGTAGAGGCAGCCAAAGATGGGCCATTTTTATCCAAAGACGATTTTCGCCAACGGACAAAAGTATCAAAAACAGTAATAGATTTAATGGGAGATTTAGGTATTCTTGGAAACTTGCCAGAATCTAATCAATTATCTTTGTTTGATTTTTAGATGCTTAAAAAAGGTTATTTTTGTTTGATATTTTTAAGATAATATGGTCATAATTTTAATAGTTTAGAAGTTGTATAAAACCACAACAGCAAGAATCTTTTTGGATTCTTGCTGTTGTGATTTTGATGTTATAGGAAAGATACTTTGAAGCTTTAGCTTGATAAGATACTTTCTATAGCATTAAAAAATTCAGGGAACCCGAAGGGTTTCCGGTTCCTTTTTCTAACAAAGAAATTAGTCCAAGAATGACTTCTTCTATTTCTTTTGAGGTAGAAGGAAGCAACATATTATCTAATTTTATAGAAAGAACTAATAATACAATTTCTGCTAATGCAGCAGGATAATCAAAATGAATATCTCCATTTTCAATACCTTGTTGGATAATTATAGTTAATTCTGGCTTTAATTTAGATATTAAGTAATTTAGATGTTTTTGGTATAGAAGAGCTCTTTCTTGAGCATTTCCAAGAGAAGCGTTGGCATCTTGAAGAAGAAATTCTGCTGAAGAATTTCGGCACGTTTGAAAAATCATTGCCATTCTTGTAAAAGGGGAAATTTCTGACTGCTTTGCTAATCTTTTAGCAGTATCCAGAGGTTTTTCATGATTTCGTTTTATCAATGCTTCTAAAATGGCATCTTTCGAAGGAAAATAATAATAAATACTGCCTTTTCCCATACCAGCCGTCTGTGCAATTTCACTGACAGAAATATTTTGTATCTGTTTATTTTCTAGTAAAGTCTGAAGTGCATCCAGAATTTTATTATATTTTGCGGAAACCGACATGTTGTTACCTCCTGGATTAGTGATATCTTAATGAGAAGACCTTTATTTTTATAAATGGTGAATAGAGTCAAATACCCCGCAGCAAGTTGACGGGGCATGCCTAGCTTGTTTTTAGCAAATTCGCCCCAAGGGGCGGGGGATTTAACCCTCGCGGCAGTCTACACTCCGTTTCGGTCCGTGCTTAACATGCGCCACTGGCGCATAGCACCGCCAAATATCCACGCAAGCGTGGCTGCTTGGCTCATTGCTCGCGGGAATAAATTTACTTTAACAAAAGTTTTTCCAAGTAAGAGAAAAGTCTTCTTCAAGAAGTAGATTGTATATTTTTCAAATTATAACATATTTTAAATAATGCAAGCAATAAAAATAAAAAGTATAGCTTGACCATTAGTCAAAAACATGTTAATGTAGTAGGAACAACTAATCGACCGTTGGTCGAAAATATTATATTTGGAGGATACAGATATGACATACGAGGAATTTTTTGCAAAAGTGAAAGAAAAATTTATGGCTGCAGATGTCAGTGATATTACAGAACATCTTGCATATCAGTTTAACATTACTGGGGAAGCAGAAGGTGTTTTCTATGTAGAAGTCAAAGAGGGCAAGCTTTATGTAGAACCTTATGATTATATTGACAGAGATGCAATGTTTACTTGTTCCGCAGAAAATCTAATGAAACTTGCAGGAGGAAAATTAGATCCAATCCTTGCGGTAACAATGAAGAAACTGAAAGTAGAAGGCAATATTGACAAAGCATTAAAGTTAAAGAACTTGATTGGTAGTAAAAAAAAGAAATAAATATTTTTGAATGTATCAATCGTATTCTTGTATACAATCCACAAAAAACCATTTTAGAGGAAGACTAGAAATTCTTTTAAAATGGCTTTTTGATGGGAAAATACATACATAGTAGTATTTATACTGAGTGTTTGAGTTCATACTATATTATAAATTTTAATCTTATTTAGGAAGGACCAAATTCAATATAATTCTCTGACATTTTTGTAATTCTTGCAAGTGCAAAGACTTCGATTCCCTGAGCATTTAATTTTTCTCGACCAGGCTGAAAAGATTTTTCAATTAACACACCTAATCCTGCAATCGTAGCATGAGACATACGAATTAAGCGGATCGCTGCAGTTGCAGATTCTCCATTTGCCAAAAAATCATCTACAAGTAGAACATGATCTTCTTCACTAATATATTTTTTTGAAAGAGTTAATTCATAATTGGTTTCTTTGGTAAAAGAAGTAACTACAGTTTGATATAAGTCCTGATTTAGTATTTTGGATGGTTGTTTTTTTAGAATAAGCATGGGAACCTTTAAAGCAATAGATGTTGTAAGTGCTGGAGAAATACCAGAGCTTTCAATGGTAGCAACTTTTGTAATACCTTTATTTCTAAAATGTTCCGCAATATTTTTTCCCATTTCTTGCATTAATATGGGATCTACTTGATGATTAATAAAACTATCTACCTTTAAAATATGTTCGTTTACAGCAATTCCATCATTCTTTATTTTTTCTTCCAATAATTTCATATCTGTTCACCTCTAAAAAATTTAAGATTAAGACAATTTCTAGTCTGGAAAATACATTTGATATATTTTTTCTGACATATATTCCAGAAAGGACTCCTCTAAGTTTCCAAATTGTTCTGTAAGAAGACGACTAATATTTTCCCAACGTAGAAAATATAATTGCTCAATAGAGAGGTCTTCTTCGTCCATGCCATTTGAAATAGCATCTGCAGAATAATGCTCTAGAAACCATTGTGTAATCTGGTATATAAAAATATCTTCTTTAGACTTATCAGTACTAATTGATTTTTTATTATGGAAGGCTTTTATTCCTATTATTAAAAATAGTAAAAATAAAAATCCAAGCACAATCGTATATAATATTTTGAAATAGAAGGAAAATTCTAGGAAAAAAATATTTGTCCAAGATAATACAACAAATATAAGTCCTATTATTCCAAATAATGTAAATACCCATGCAGTAGAAGTAGCATCTTCTAATTGTTTGCCTTTTTCCACATAAATATGAGAAGGTTTTTGTATCAACTCAGATAGTGTATCCTGCTCCACAAGTTTTTGGGAAGGAGATGAGTTGTCTTTTGATTGTGACATGATAATACCCCCATTTCTGTCAATAATTATATTATAAATGAAATAATGTGATATTACAACATTTTTGCACTATTGTGATGTAGAATATGTTATAATAAAAAATAATTGACTATAAAATAAAACTCTTTTTTGGATATTTCAATATACTATACAGTTATTTCCAAGTGTATCCTCTAGGGTATCCCCCATATCAGTAATCAATGTTCTATCATATGTAATTTCTAGAAATATCTTGATATGTTCACTCAGTTATTTCATAAGGTATAAAAGATATCCATAATACTAAAAATTTATAAGTTTGCAATAATCTATAAGATAATAGAAAAAGAGGAATAACATGAAAATAACAGTTTTAGCAGTTGGAAAAATAAAAGAAAAATTTTATCAGGAAGCAATTTTAGAGTTTCAAAAGCGACTTAGTCGTTATTGTAAAATGGAAATAATTGAAGTAGCAGATGAAAAAACACCAGATCATGCAAGTGAAATACAAGAAAATCAGATAAAAGAGAAAGAGGGACAAAGACTTTTAAAATACATCAAACAGGATGCATGGGTCTGTGCTCTTGCGATTGATGGAACCATGCTAGATTCTGTAGAACTTTCTAAAAAAATGGGTTATTTAGGTATTTCTGGAATTAGCCATATCATGTTTATTATTGGTGGTTCACTTGGACTAGCAGACATTGTTTTAAAACAAGTGGATTTTAAACTAAGTTTTTCAAAGATGACTTTTCCACATCAATTGATGCGAGTAATTCTTTTAGAACAGATTTATCGAGGTTATAGAATTTTAATGAAAGAACCATATCATAAGTAAAGAAAGCTATTTTAGTATTTGTGACATTGTAACAAAAATGTTTTGTTATTGATGGATGGATATGGAAAAAATGAAAAAATAGACTTGCTATTCTTCCAAAATATGATAATATAATATGTGAGAACTTTATACAGAATTGGTGTATTTGTATGATACAGAGAAATGTCTGATGGAGTATGATTAGGGGCCTGTATTTTACATAATAATCAATATCTAACAAGAAGAGAGATAAGTGATTAGCACCAAGGTGTGAAGTGTTTTTTCTTTGCAGGCAACTACTAAGGTCAGGTAAACCGATTTTGGCTTGTTGTCTTTGCTTGAAAGAAAAACAAAGTAAATATTAGGAGGAATTTCAAATGGCAAACAAATGGGTTTATCTCTTCAAAGAGGGAAATGCAAATATGCGGGAGCTTCTTGGAGGAAAAGGTGCAAATCTTGCTGAAATGACTAGTTTAGGTCTTCCAGTACCACAGGGTTTCACAATTACAACAGAAGCTTGTACTCAGTATTATGAGGACGGACGTCAGATTAATGAAGAAATTCAAGGACAGATTAATGAGTACATTGGAAAAATGGAAGAGATTACAGGTAAGAAATTTGGTGATACAGAAAATCCACTTTTGGTATCTGTTCGTTCTGGTGCAAGAGCTTCCATGCCTGGTATGATGGATACTATCTTAAATTTGGGCTTGAATGAGACAGTTGTAAATGTAATTGCTGAGAAATCTAATAACCCTCGTTGGGCTTGGGATTGCTACAGAAGATTTATTCAAATGTATTCTGATGTAGTTATGGAAGTTGGTAAGAAATATTTTGAAGAATTAATTGATAAAATGAAGGCTGAAAGAGGTGTAACGCAAGACGTAGAACTTACTGCAGATGATTTAAAAGAGCTTGCATCACAGTTTAAGGCTGAGTATAAAGAAAAGATTGGTGAAGATTTCCCAGATGATCCAAAAGAGCAGTTGATGGGAGCTGTAAAGGCTGTATTCCGTTCTTGGGACAACCCACGTGCAAATGTATATCGTCGTGATAATGATATCCCATATTCTTGGGGTACTGCTGTTAATGTACAAAGTATGGCATTTGGAAATATGGGTGATGACTGTGGAACAGGTGTTGCATTTACACGTGACCCAGCTACTGGTGAAAAGAAATTGATGGGTGAATTCCTTACAAATGCACAAGGAGAAGACGTAGTTGCTGGAGTGCGTACTCCTATGCCAATTGCTCAAATGGAAGAGAAATTCCCACAAGCATTTGAAGAATTTAAAAAGGTTTGTGAAACACTTGAAAATCACTATAGAGATATGCAAGATATGGAATTTACTGTTGAAAATGAAAAACTCTATATGTTGCAGACACGTAATGGCAAGAGAACTGCTCAGGCAGCACTTAAGATTGCATGTGATTTAGTAGATGAAGGTATGAGAACAGAAGAGGAAGCAGTTGCTATGATTGATCCTCGTAACTTAGATACTTTATTACATCCTCAATTTGATGCAGCTGCATTAAAAGCTGCTACACCAGCAGGAAAAGGCTTAGGAGCTTCTCCAGGAGCTGCTTGTGGTAAAATTGTATTTTCAGCGGATGATGCAGTGGCATGGGCTGAAAAAGGAGAAAAAGTGGTATTAGTTCGTCTTGAAACTTCTCCAGAAGATATTACAGGAATGAAGGCAGCACAGGGTATCTTAACTGTTCGTGGTGGTATGACTAGTCATGCGGCTGTTGTGGCACGTGGTATGGGTACATGCTGTGTATCTGGATGTGGCGACATTGCTATGGATGAAGAGAATAAAAAATTCACTTTAGCTGGAAAAGAATATCACGAGGGAGATCCTATTTCTATTGATGGTACTACAGGTAATATTTATGATGGATTGATTCCAACTGTAGATGCAACTATTGCAGGTGAATTTGGAAGAATTATGGCATGGGCTGATAAGTACAGAACGTTAAAGGTTCGTACAAATGCAGATACCCCTGCAGATGCTAAAAAAGCTCGTGAATTGGGAGCAGAGGGAATTGGTCTTTGCCGTACAGAGCATATGTTCTTTGAGGAAGATAGAATTGCTGCATTCCGTGAAATGATTTGTGCAGATACTGTAGAAGAAAGAGAAGCAGCATTAGATAAAATTCTTCCATATCAGCAAGGAGATTTTGAAAAATTATATGAAGCTTTGGAAGGAAATCCAGTTACAATTCGTTTCTTAGATCCACCTTTGCATGAATTTGTTCCTACAGAAGAAGCAGATATTCAAAAACTTGCTGATACACAAGGAAAATCTGTAGAAGATATCAAAGCATTAATCGATTCCTTACATGAATTTAATCCAATGATGGGACATCGTGGATGCCGTCTTGCAGTA
>CAJUHG010000095.1 GCA_910586005.1 uncultured Lachnospiraceae bacterium
GCTTAATACCTGTTTCATGGGCTGCACGATAAAAATCAATCACACCATACATTACTCCATGATCTGTAATGGCTGCTGCATTCATTCCTAATTCTTTTACCTTTGAAACATATTCCTTTATTTTATTTGAACCATCTAGGAGACTATACTCCGTATGTACGTGAAGATGTACAAATGACATTTTTTTCCTCCATTTTATATATTCTAAGTATGTCTATATAACTCATTTCTGAGGATAGTATTCAAGTATAACTTGACTCACTTTCAAATATCCTCCAAGTGTGGTCATATAGCCTGTTTTTTTAATACACAAGTGTGCTTATACACGAAGGGCAGTTTCTAATGCTATTTCAATCATTTTTCCAAATCCCTTTTCTCTTTCTTCTGATGATAATTGTTCTGGTTTGTAAATATGATCTGAAATGGTTAAAATACAAAGAGCACGTTTTCTAGCTCTTGCTGCGTTAAGATATAACGCTCCACTTTCCATCTCTACTGCTAGAACTCCCATTTTTCTAAAACAATCTTTACTATTGGGGCGATCTGTATAAAAAGCATCTTCTGATAAGATATTTCCTACTTTTACAGGAGTTCCTAAATCTTTTGCACTTTCTACTGCTGTACTTAATAGATAATAATCTGCTAATGGTGCTAAATGCCCTGGACAATCAAACTGATCTGGATAATCAGAGACGATAGAGGCTCCCATTCCAATTACCACATCCATTACATTTACATCTTCTAAAATTGCTCCTGCAGAACCTACCCGAATAATATTATCTACATCATAAAAATGAAATAACTCATAAGAATAAATTCCAATAGATGGCATTCCCATACCAGAACCCATAACAGAAAGTTCTTTTCCCTTATAAGTTCCTGTATACCCTAACATTCCTCTAACTTGATTGACACATCTTACATGTTCCAAATATGTCTCTGCAATAAACTTTGCTCGCAGTGGGTCCCCAGGCATTAAAACAGTTTTTGCAAAATCTCCTTTTTTTGCTTCAATATGTGGTGTTGGTATCATAATTTTTCTCCTTTTCTACTAAATCATTTTTAGACAATTTTGAAACTAATAAATGGTTGAAATTTCATGTATAGTTGATACAATTCTTTGAAAATACTTTGCTTCCTATAAAAGCATAGTTTTTATGGCATATGTGGACATACGTTCAAGGTACAAAATGCAGAACGCACCCAGCATTTCTATAGTCTACACCTAGCCACAACAATACCTTTAGCATTCTTGAATTTAAATTCAAAACTGCTAGATTTCTACTACAGATTTATAAGAACAAATCTACTATAAATGCAGTAAAACTTGCACAAACTGCCACTGTAAATAATCCTTTTCCTCGATATGCTGCTACAAATGCTGCTATCACCCCTGCAATAGCTGTAATTATAGAACCTGTAGCATAAAGGACTGCAGGAAATGTCATGGCACCTAAAACCGTATAGGGAATATATGCCAAAAAAGAACGAATAAATTTATTTTCTATTTTTTTATGAAATACTATAAAGGGAAGTACTCGAATGAAATATGTAACTATAAACATTACCAAAAGATAGATCCAAAAATTTGCTGATTTCATCTTGTCTCCTCCTCTGTTTCTTCTATTGGAAAACAAACTGCTCCTACTAAGGAAGCAACGACTGCACAGATAATAATAGAAAAACCTTCTGAAATATTATGGAATATAGGAATATAATAGATACAACAGCTTAAAATTACAGCTAATATTACCATTTTCAGTATATGATTGTCCCGTTTCATCGCTGGAACAACAATTGCAATAAACATTCCATATATGGCAAGCCCTAATGCCTCACCAATATTTTTGGGAAGCACATTTCCACAGACTGCTCCGATTAGGGTTCCAAAAGTCCAACCTAGATATGGTAAAACTGCAAGTCCAAAAAAATAGCTGCTACTTACTTCTCCCTCACGACTCATGGCCACAGCAAAAATTTCATCTGTATTGGCAAAACCAAGTATCATTTTTTTTCCTATTTGAAATTGACTGTCCACCTTCTGAGAAAGTGAAATGCTCATCAAAGCATATCTTAGATTAATGACAAACTGGGAAATTGCCATTTCAATATAAGAACCAGCAGATGCCATAATGGTAATTCCTGCAAATTGTCCAGCAGAAGTTAAATTCATCATAGATATTAACAATGCTTCCCACCAGCAAAGACCTGAAGAAATAGCTGCAAGTCCAAATGTAAAGGATACAGAAAGATAACCAATCCCAATGGCACTGCCATCTTTAATCCCTTGTAAAAATTGATTCATTTTTTCCTCCATTCTACACACTTGCAAATTATCAGCAATTTAAAAAGTAATAAATCCTGTATAACAAGATTCTTTTTTATTATACTAAAATCTTATCTTAACAACAAGTCCTTACAAAATTCTCTTGCAAAACTGTCTTATTCAAGATATGATAAATATAAAATAAAGAAAAGAATATGCTAAAAAACGCACAGAATGGAGAAAACAATGAAAAAAGCACAACGTGTTCTTGCTATCCTTGGTATTATTTTACTACTTGGACTTTATCTTTCTACACTTATCTTCGCTTTGATGGGAAAAGATTTTTTTCCACTATTTATGGCTTCCCTTTTTTCTAGTTTTGTTCTTCCTGTATTTCTTTGGATATACAGTTTTATTTACAAACTAGTCAAAAAAGATAGTTCCCAAGACTTAGAAGATAAGTTTTTAGAAAAGAAAAAATTGAGATAATTTATCTTTATAGACAATATGCAACTCATGAAGCGCCCTTGTAATGGCAACATATAAAAGCTTTGCATCTTTTTCCTGTTCTTGATATGCACTATCACTTGGATTCCAAAGAATCACTCCATCAAATTCCAGTCCCTTGGTAAATTGAATTGGCAACACCATAATCCCTTTTTGAAAATTCATATTTTGTGAATCGGCTGCATGGTCATCTTGGGATGCTCCAGAGGGAATATATTTTTCCAATTCTGTTGTTGCCTCTTCTGCTTCTTGAACAGTGCGACAAATAACCCCTATTGTGTGATAGTTTCGATGTCTAATCTCTTTGATAATTTCTGCTGTTTTTTTTCCTAAATCTTTTGTATCATAAAAAGATACTTCTCTGCCATGCCGCAGAACCGGCTGTATTTTGTATGCTCCAAAAGACGCCTTCTCTAAAATTTTGCCTGCATACTCTGAAATCTCAATGGTATTTCTATAACTTTTTGCCAATATATGAAATTTTGTAAATGCCGAATGAAAAATAGAATTTCTTAGCTCTTCCCATTCATTTATTCCCGTTTCATAGTTAATATTTTGAGAAACATCTCCCATAATAGTAAAATAACATTGTTCTAATATCTGTTTTAATATATAATATACCATTGCTCCAAAATCTTGTGCCTCATCAATTACAATCTGTTTATAGTTATCTTGCATTTTTTGTTGTGTAATTCTCTTTTGTATCAAACACAAAGCTGCCACATCATATAAATCAAATGTTCTCTTCTTTATTCTTTCTATCAAACTTTTTATTTCTATTTGATGTGTATTTGCATACTCTTCTAAAAAATTCAGATAAATTTTTACCAAATCCTTCTGCCCACTTTTCCAATGAAAATAATTTTTATATTCTTTCAATTTTTCTTTCTGATAATTTTCCTCTTCTGAAGTAAGAAATTGTATTTTAGTTTTCAGACGCTCATTTAACAATTTAAAAATCTGATGTACAGAATAATTTGGATTTTCCTTTCTTGTGTTTTGAATACTTTCTCTTGATAAAATCTCACCAATTTTTAAATCTATAATCGGCTGTATTGGCAACAAATAATCTCTTATGTTCTGAAGATATCTTTCCAAATCTCTTGCAAAGCCCAATTTACTTTTCCAAGCTTCTGCTGTTTGCAACTCTGTCAACACATAATTCTTTTTCCATTCTTTTCCTAATAAATCACAAAAAAATAAATCCATTCTCTTTTGTTTCATATCATGGACATCTAAATCTGGAAGACCACTAGTAATATAATTTAATAACATATCATTACTTCCAATAATACAAAATGTAGACAATGGAAATTTTTTTTCATAATTATATAAAATATAGGAAATTCGATGCATTGCCACTGTTGTCTTTCCACTTCCAGCAACTCCTTGTACAATTATATTGGTAAAAGGTGTCTCTCTTATAATTTCATTTTGTTCTTTTTGAATCGTAGAAATAATATCTCCTAAAATTGCATCTTTATTTTGAGCTAGATAATTGATTAACAACTCGTCTGTGGCTGCCACATCCTGATCAAAATATCCTAATAACTTTCCCTGTTGGATATCAAACGTACGTTTTAATTGTAAATCTACAGAAACACTTCCCATTTCTGGTACATTATAGTTTCCTTTTCCAAGTTCATTCTCATAATATAGCGCAGATACTGGTGCTCTCCAATCAACAATAATTATTTCTGTTTTATCTTGAAAGATTCCATTTTTTCCTATATAAAGAATTTCTTTTTGATTACTTTCTTCTTCCTGATAATCAATTCTGCCAAAATAAGGCTTCTGCAAAGCTGCTTTGTTTTTTCTTAAAGTATTTTCCAAATGTTCCTGAATATCCAGATATACACTTAATTGATCTATCAATCCACTTTGATATAAATTTTCTATTTCTTGTTTTCCCTTTTCTACTTTCTTTTTATAATACATAATATTTTTTTTGATTATTTCCAGACATTTTTCAAAATGTTCTTGTTCCATATTCTTTTTCCTCCTTTTTGAAATCATATTTGAACTGTTACTTATACTAACAACAATATTGAAAAAATACTAGACTTATCTTTTTGATTATGATATGATGTAGAATGTAGTATAACTAAAAAGCAGGAACGATGTTTCAAACATACGTTCCTGCTTTTTTCTTTTCATAGGAAAGAGCATGACTGCAAAATATTAAAGTGTATGTGTTTCCTATAAAAGAAAAATAGGATGCACACGCGAAAAGGTGGGATGCCACTTAGATAACTGCACACCGCACAACAAAGTGTGTAAGGTCTTCGCTCCAATTAGCACTAAGCAGACATCCATTGAGCCCTCAAGAATAAGGGAATGGCACTATCACTTTTACTCCACACCTAAACTTTTCAATTCTTCTTCTGCCTGAGATTTTGTATGAAAATGAATCGTTGCCATTCCCAATTGATTAGCTGCAATAATATTGTTGCGATTATCATCCAAAAAAACACATTCGGTAGGATTTAATTGATATTTTCTTAGTAATGCTTTATAAATTTCTGGCTCTGGCTTTGTTGCTTGTACCTCATAAGAAAAAACTGCTCCATCTACAGTTTCCACAAAATCAAGTTCCTCTATACTTTGGGAATATAGTCTTCTTGGATAGTTAGAAAGTAAATATATCCCATATCCCTTTTCTTGCAAACTTGAAATCCAAGCTTTTGTATAATCATATTGTTTAATACTATTTCCAAGATTATTCCAAAAGCGCATAATTTCCTCTTGGCAGTCAGGTGCCTTTTCCAAAAAGCCTTTTAAAATATCTTCATCTGACATTTTGCTTCTATCAAATTCATTCCATAATTCAGATAATACGGTTGCCTTTGCCACCTTCTCATATATTTGTGGTGAAAAATTAAGCATATTAAAATAACCTTGCCAATCAAAATCCACCAACACTTTCCCCACATCAAAAACCATATGTTTAATCATCTTCTTTGCCTATCTCCCATTGCGATATATAATATCTTCTCTTCCTGGACCATTT
This sequence comes from uncultured Lachnospiraceae bacterium, assembly GCA_910586005.1. GTDB lineage: Bacteria > Bacillota > Clostridia > Lachnospirales > Lachnospiraceae > Petralouisia. The sequence continues at coordinate 5,784 of CAJUHG010000095.1, forward strand.
GAAATCATAGTAATTGGGAAGCCAATCTTTTCTTCCACAAATTCAATATATTTTCTACAATTTTCTGGTAAATCTTCATATTTTCTGATTCCCCGAATATCACATTTCCATCCAGGAAGTACTTGTAATACTGGTTTTGCTTTTTCTAGCTTCACAGTTGCTGGAAATTCTGTAGTTACTTCCCCATCAATCTCATATCCAACACATACTGGAATTTCATCTAGATATCCAAGTACATCTAATACAGTAAAAGCTACATCTGTAGTACCTTGGATTCGGCAACCATACTTACTAGCCACAATATCAAACCATCCCATACGTCTAGGACGTCCTGTAGTAGCTCCATATTCTCCACCATCACCACCACGTCGTCTTAATTCATCTGCTTCCTCACCAAAAATTTCACTGACAAAGGCTCCTGCTCCCACTGCCGAAGAATATGCCTTACATACAGTTATAATTTTTTTAATTTCATAAGGTGGGATACCTGCACCAATAGCTCCATAGGCTGCTAAAGTAGAAGAAGAAGTTACCATAGGATAAATTCCATGATCTGGGTCCTTCAAAGAACCTAATTGTCCCTCCAACAAAATATTCTTTCCTGCTTTTATTGCTTCCCACAAATACGCAGAAGTATCACATACATAGGGTGCAATCATTTCCTTATATTCCATTAATTCTTTTATCAACTCTTCTGATTTTAACAAAGGTTTATGATATAAATGCTCTAATAATACATTTTTTGTTTCACAAATACGCACTACCTTTTCTTTTAAAGCCTCCTCGTCAAACAGTTCACTAACTTGGAAACCAATTTTTGCATATTTATCAGAATAAAATGGAGCAATTCCTGATTTTGTAGAGCCGAAAGATTTCCCTCCTAAACGCTCCTCTTCATATTGATCAAATAAAATATGATAAGACATTACCATTTGTGCACGATCAGAAACTAAAATCTTTGGTTTTGGCACTCCTCTTTCTACAATGGATTGAATTTCTTTTAATAAAACTGGAATATTTAATGCCACTCCATTTCCAATAATACTTGTAGTATGCTTATAAAAGACACCACTTGGAAGTGTGTGAAGTGCAAATTTACCATAATCATTTACAATCGTATGACCTGCATTTGCTCCTCCTTGAAAACGTACAATAATGTCCGCTTCCTTTGCCATCATATCTGTAATTTTTCCTTTTCCTTCATCTCCCCAATTTGCACCAACAATAGCATTTACCATTTAAATTCCTCCTTTTATTCTAACTTATAAATCATTTTCTCTAATTACTAGAAAAATGTTTTCAATAAACGTCTTCCTAGCAAACAAGTACAAAAACTACTCTTTCAGTATAATGGATTCCATTTCATAAGTAAAATCAATGTTTATTATATCAAATATAATTTTTTATTATAATACTACTATAATTTATTCTAAATTACCTTGTTATTATTTCTAATAATTTTCTAGCAGCAGCAGAAACTGATGCCCGTTCATCTGTTACTACACAAAAATCTCTAACTGGAATTTGTTTGTCAAATTTCAGTAAAAAAAGTTCCTCTCTCTCTAAATACTCTTTTGCAAAATCCTTTACTACGCTAGCAATTCCTAAACCTTTCATGGCAAATTGAATTAACATATTACTAGTAGCAAGCTCAAATTCAGGGGAAAGAACCACTTGACTTTTTTCTAAAAAATCATCTACATAGTTCCGCGTAGAAGTATTTTTTTCTAAACATAAAATGGGAAGTGTCTCTAATCTTTTATAACTAAAGATATGATTTTTTAAATATGCAAATTTTTTTCCTGCTACAAATACATCTTCAATTTGTCGCACCTTTTTTATCTTCCAATCATACCTACTTTTTATTGGGCTACTTACTACACCAAAGTCAATTTTTCCATTTTGAAGATGCTTCAACGTCTCTGGTGTAGGTGCATTTGTTACTGCCACTTTAATCTTAGGATATTGTTCATGAAACTGTTCTAATACTTCCAATAAATAAAATTGTAGTGTCATATCACTAGCCCCAATTCTAATTTCTCCCATTTCTAGATTTAACATCTCCTTAAATTTACGTTCTCCTTGCCTAATATATTCATACCCCCTCTGCACAAAAGAATATAGTACTTCACCTTCTTGTGTAAAACGAACCCCTTTGGAGG
>CAJUHG010000096.1 GCA_910586005.1 uncultured Lachnospiraceae bacterium
CCTAAATACTATATGCACTTTTTAGTATTTTCAGATTGTTATTTTATCTTTCTATTGTTCTTTTGGCTTTCTAAATACAGCATCCAATTGTACTTTTAATGTTTTTAAATTATCTACCACATTTTCATAATCCATTCGTTTTGGTCCAATAATTCCAATCGTTCCTTGCATCCCTTCCCCTAACTGATAAGTTGCAGTTACTACACTGCAATCTTTCATATTTTGAATGGGAGATTCAGAACCAATATATACTTGAATTCCTGTCTCTTCTTTTGAAACAAGCGTCTCATTTACTAAACTAATCAACTGTTGTTTTTCTTCAAATGCATTTAAAAGCTCGCTTGCTTTCTTAGAGTCACTTAATTCTGGATATTTCAATATATTTGTTGTTCCACTTGTATAAATTTCAAGTTCTTCTTCCTCTTGAATGACTCCAGCCAATGCATCTAATACATCACTTACAATATTACTATGGATACCTGCCTGTTCTTTTAATTTTGCAATTGTTCCAAGATTGATTTGTTCAGCAGACAATCCATTTAAACTAGTGTTCAATAAAATATTTAATTTTAATATTGTTTCACTATCTAAGGCTTCCCTTGTAGATATTATCTTATTCTTTACTAGATTACCCTCCATTACAATTACTGCTAAAAGTTGTTCTTCATCTACTTGAGAAAGTTGCAAAAATTTCAATTTATTATGATAATAGGAAGGTGAAGTAATCATTGCTGTATAATTGGTGTTTGCTGCAAGTACTTTTGCCATTTGTTGTAGCACTTGTTCCATCCGCTCCGTATGTTCAATCATAAATTCTTTCATTTCTGTAACTTCTTGATTTTTTTCTTTCATTAGATTATCTACATAAAAGCGATAACCTTTATCAGAAGGAATACGCCCTGCAGAAGTATGAGGCTGTAAAATATATCCTAATTCCTCCAAATCTGACATTTCATTTCGAATAGTTGCGGAACTTAGATTTAAATCTGAATATTTAGAAATCGTTCTAGAACCCACGGGCTCTCCTGTATCCAAATAATTACGGATGATTGCATTTAAAATTTTTGTTTTTCTTTCATCCAGTTCCTGCATTTTAATCCTCCATTGCATTTAAAATATTGCTATTTGCAAATCCACTTTGTTAGCACTCAACTATCAAGAGTGCTAACATCCATGTACTTAAGATAGCACTAACGTTTTTTCTTGTCAATAGTATTTTTACATTTTATAATTTCTTTAGAAATTACTATGAAAGCGTTTTCAATGGATGGACACTTACACCTGCTTGCAAGGGTAAGTGTCCATCCATTAGAAAACCTGATGGGTATGAGCAAGTAGGCCTATTGGCCGCATTGCGAATACTCACAGCGATTGCGTGAGTGCATCGCACGGAGCAATCGGCTTTCATAATTGAAACTATGGGTATGAGCAAGTAGGCCTATTGGCCGCATTGCGAATACTTATAATTTAAGTAATTTTATTTTCCATATTCAACATCACAGTTAATATAAAATTTCCATTTTTAATGTCAATATCAATATCTCCATTATATTTTTCCGCCACTCTTTGAATATTTTTTAATCCTATCCCATGCAAAAAAATATCCTGTTTTGAAGATTTCGGAAGATTACTTTCCATTTCCCACTCTATCACACCAGAAAAACTATTTTTCACTTCAATCAAATATACTTGTTTTCTACAAATAGAAGACACTTTAATATTGGATTCTGACATTCCTTTCCATCTTTCCTTTTCTACTGCTTCTATGGCATTTTCCAAAGCATTATTTAATATAATACTAATATCAAACACATCCAAATTGAATTTTTCTGAAAAATGAAATTTAGATTCAAAGGAAATTTCTTTCTTTTCTGCCTGTTTATATTTTTCATTGATAATTACATCAGTTACTGGATGACCTGTTTTATAAAGATAATCCAAACAATCTATGCTTTCTTTCATAGAGAAAAGAAATGTTTGTGTTTCCTGATATCTTTGCTGTTCTATTAATTCTTCCATAATTGTAATATGATTTTTTATATCATGTTTCATTCCTTGAATCGTACTATACCACTGTTCAATCTCTCTAATATGACAACTAATTTCCATTATTTGATGTTCTAATACTTCTTGTCGCTTTTCTTCTTCTTTTTTCTTTTCTAAATCTTTAAAAAGCCTTAATACCACTAACATAGACACCAATGTCATAAAACAAATCAAGAATATAATAAAATTAAGATAAGGATATTTTTGGAAAAAAATTTGCCCATATGTTAAATCCATTTCTATCAAAATCCAGTGAAGTATAAAATAACATAGTGAACCTAAAATGCCAGGTGTCAATAAAAATATCATTTCTCTTCCCGATAATCTTTTATTCTGAAATGGAAAATTTTTAATAATACAATCTATCACGAAAGAAAATACGATGTAATCTAACAATAAAGTAAAAAAAGCATTTATTACAATATACACCATACTCAATTGCCAAACTCCTTTATAACAATAATCTGTAACTTGATGGAATATCTTAGATACAAAATTAAATATGGGTGTAAGAATCATATTAATCATAGATAATACATGAAATCGCACGGAAAAAAAGGTAATACACAAAAATATTTTTATCCATATATTCTCTTTACATAAAAATACCATTGATAAAAATACAACGAAAATTGCTATCATATATACCATAAAAGATTCTACAAAAATAGGAATCACTTGAAAAATTGTCAAAGTAATATAATAGAATATGGGAATCCATAGCAGATTTTGTTTCTTTTTCTTCCTACTCTGCAAAAATACTCTGCACAATCTCCATATAAAAAAGGAACAAAGCATTTGGCCAAAATTCATTTCCAGAAAAATAATAATTTCATAGATCTGGTCTGATAATCTATTCATACTTGTTCCTCAATTCTTTTTATATATTTCATATATCTTTTTACAAATTCTTTGTATTTCTGTTTGGCTAACAAAATTACTGTACCATTTTCTAATGTAATATCTGTGGCACAATATTTTGAAACATATCGAAGATGTACCAAATAACTTCTATGAGGACGTACAAAATCTTCTCCTAACTCCTGTTCTAAATTGGACATCTTAGCATAAAATTCTATATTTTTGGTAATAGTATATAAGGTTACTTTGCGATTATAAATTTCTGCATAAATAATTTCATCTAGATAGATTTTTTGTGAAGATGTTCCTACCTTAACAAGGATACTTTTCTCTTCTCTTTTCTTTTGCATAGCCCCTTGTATTTCTTCCACTTTATTTATAGCTGCTTCTAATACTTGATAAAACTTCTCTTTTCTTAATGGTTTTATTAGGTAATGAAAGGCTTCTACATCAAAGGCTTGAAATACATACTCCTCCCATGCAGTCAAAAAAATTAGAATTATTTTTTTGTTCCTTTTTCTAAGACATTTTGCCGTTTCTATTCCATCCATCCCATCCATCTGAATATCTAAAAATACAATATCTGATTCTATGGTATCTTCTAATAATTTTTCTCCATTCTTATATTTTAGAATTTCATAAAAAGGATATAATTTTTTTATACGCTCTGCAATAGTATCTCTTATTAGTTTCTCATCATCACATACTGCAATTCTCAAATTCTTTTTCCTCCATATTACTTCTCCTATAATAGAAATTCACTTAGTACATAATTGCTGACAGAAATTCCATTCTTTGTCAGATATATCTTTCCTGCTGCCTCTTCTAATAGACTTTGACACTTTAATTTCTGTAACACTTTTCCATAAATTTTTTCCATTTCTATGCCAAATTTCTCTTGGAACGCTTGTTTTGAAACTCCCTTTATCATACGTAACCCCAAAAACATAAATTCCTCCATTTGTTCTTTTTTACTTAGGAGTACACAGGCATCACTGATAGCAGATTTCTTCCTTGGCAAATTAGTATATAAGGAAGAATTAAAATAATACAAAATATCTTTTATATTTATAAATTTCCCTTGAAGATATGCATTTAAATCTGTTGTATTTGTAAACCGAATTTGTTCCAAAAAGGAAGCACTTCCAAGTCCTAGCCCTAAATAGGAAACTAATTGCCAATAGCCAATATTATGTTTACATTCTTTTTTAGGTTTTGCATAATTTGAAATCTCATATTGAATATAGCCTTTTTCTTCTAACATTTGACAAGTTAATTCATACATATTACGCTCTATTTCTTCTTCTGGTAAATATTGTGGCTGCAATCCTTGTTCCCTGCGATGTTCATCCTCTTCATATTTCTCATAAAATTTAGTGCCTTCTTCTACAATTAGACTATAAGCAGAAATATGTTCTGGATTTAACATTATCACTTTTTTTAAGGTATATTCCCAATCTGCTAGGGTCTGTTTAGGCAAAGAAAAAATAAGATCTACATTGATATTTTCAAATCCTATTTTACGCGCCAATTTATAATTTTGCAGAAATTGTTCAAAGGTATGGATTCTACCAAGCTGTTTTAATTCCATATTATTTACAGATTGTAATCCTATGCTAAGACGATTAATACCAGAATTTTTATAAATAGAAAGTTTTTGCTCTGTCAAAGTTCCAGGATTACACTCTATTGTAATTTCTGCTTCTTTTTCTACATTAAAATTTTGCATCAAGGTCTGCATAAGTTCTAAAATTTGTGTTCCTTCTAAAATAGAAGGCGTTCCACCACCAAAAAAAATAGAGGAAACTTGATACTCTTTACAATTTCTAGCTTGCATTTTTATTTCTTTTATCAACATATTCACATAATGCCTGCGAATGCTTTCCTCCGCAGGCATTGACAAAAAATCACAATAATAACATTTTTGTATACAAAATGGGATATGAAGATATAACTCTAATTTTTTTTCATCTAGCAAATCTTTTTCCTATCCTCTCTTCCATATCTGAAAAGATTTCTATTTATCATCTAATTTCAATACACTCATAAAAGCCTTCTGAGGAATCTCCACATTTCCTATCTGGCGCATTCTCTTCTTTCCTTCTTTTTGTTTTTCTAACAACTTTCGTTTTCTAGAAATATCACCACCATAGCATTTTGCAAGAACATCCTTACGCATAGCCTTAACCGTTTCTCTTGCAATTATTTTGCTTCCTATTGCCGCTTGAATTGGTATCTCAAAAAGATGTCTTGGAATTTCTTCCTTTAATTTTTCACACATTTTTCTACCACGTTCATAAGCAGTTCCACTGTGAACAATAAAGGATAATGCATCAACTTCTTCTCTATTAATTAGAATATCTAATTTTACCAATTCAGAACGAGCATAACCTTTCATTTCATAATCAAAAGAAGCATAGCCTCTAGAACGTGATTTTAGTGCATCAAAAAAATCATAAATAATTTCATTTAAAGGTAATTCATATTTTAATAGTGCACGGGTTTCTTCCATATATTCCATGCTAATATAAATTCCTCGACGTTCTTGACACAAATCCATAATGGCTCCAATAAATTCACTTGTTACCATAATTTCTGCGCTCACCACTGGTTCTTCCATATATTCAATTTCTGTTGGGTTGGGCAAATTGGATGGATTTGTCAATTCAATTACTTCTCCATTGGATTTATGCACTTTATAAATAACGCCTGGTGCAGTAGTAACAAGGTCTAGATTATACTCTCGTTCCAAACGTTCTTGAATAATTTCCAAATGTAACAATCCTAAAAATCCACACCGAAATCCAAACCCAAGTGCAATAGAAGTCTCTGGTTCAAATTGCAATGCTGCATCATTTAATTGTAATTTTTCTAATGCATCTCTTAAATCTGGGTATTTGGCACCATCCGCTGGATACATACCACAATAAACCATAGGATTTACTTTTTTATATCCTGGCAACGGTTTATCACAGGGACAATTTGCATCTGTTATGGTATCCCCTACCTGTGTATCTCTGACATTTTTTAAACTCGCTGTAATATATCCTACCATCCCAGCACTTAATTCATCACAAGGGATAAATTGTCCAGCACCAAAATATCCTACCTCTACTACATCTGCAGTTGCACCTGTTGCCATCATTTGAATGGTAGTTCCTACTTTAACAGTACCTTCTTTGATACGGCAAAATACAATTACCCCTTTATAAGAATCATACAAAGAATCAAAAATCAATGCTTGCAAGGGGTTATCAGCACTTCCCATTGGTGCAGGAATTTTTGTTACAATCTGTTCTAACACATCATCAATATTTAATCCTGTTTTTGCTGAAATCTGAGGTGCTTCCTGAGCCTCTAGCCCAATTACATCCTCAATTTCTTCCATGACTCGCTCTGGGTCTGCACTAGGCAAATCAATTTTATTAATCACTGGAAGTACATCTAGGTCATGGTCTAAAGCTAAATATACATTTGCTAAAGTCTGTGCTTCTATTCCCTGCGCTGCATCTACTACTAAAATAGCACCATCACAAGCTGCAAGACTTCTAGATACTTCATAGTTAAAATCTACATGTCCAGGTGTGTCAATTAAATTAAAAATATATTCTTGTCCATCCTTTGCCTGATATACAATACGAACTGCTTGAGCCTTAATCGTAATTCCTCTCTCTCGTTCTAATTCCATATTATCAAGTACTTGTGCCTGCATTTCCCGACTAGTTAAAAGCCCTGTTTTTTCAATAATACGGTCTGCAAGAGTTGATTTTCCATGATCTATATGTGCAATAATACAAAAATTTCTTATTTTGCTTTGGTCAATTGTTGACATTCTAAAAAAACCTCCTATTTCCTGCTTTTAGAAATCTAAATATACCATTTTATTTAACCAGAATAATATTCAAGAATGCTAAAGGTGTTTCCCTTGAAGAGAGATATAATATCCATCAAGATGCTCCTATTATTCTTATCTTGCATATTCGCTCTCCAATAGGATTACAATGTTCTTTCTTCTAATACTTTCTAGTAAATTATTCTATCTTATAACTAATATTATTGCAATAAGATATCTTACAATTTTTTGCTTTCTATATAGAATAGAAAATTCTATTGTATATAATTTTTGTAGAATGGTATCATCAAGTTGATTAAGTTGATTAATAGGTATCAAAAAAGAACTATCACATTTTTGTGTAGTTCTTTTTCTATTATCCATGACAATAGAAAGCTCATAAAAAATGCTTTCTATTGTTTACTTATTTTTATAATTAATGTCAGTATAAGTAAGTGTAAACATATCTTTATATAACCAAATACTTATTACACTATTTTCTGTTTTCCATATTTTCATTGAAGTTCCTTTTTTTCGCTTTTCCCATATAATTCTGTCAAATTATCACTTAACTTTTTCTCTAATTCAACATATGTCATATTTGTTTTATCTTCATTAATAAGTATTATAATAGATATTTCACATAATTTTTCATCTTCATATTTTAATGGCTTGTAGTGATTTTTGATTATTTTAAATCAATGTCTTTTCAACCGTATCCCCCAAACTTTATTTTTGGGGAAAATTCATTTTGCTTTCTAAAATTTTCAAATTCTGATTTTTTAAATTTGGGGGATATCCATTTTCCATTTGGGGGATAAAATTCTTCCCCCAAATTTCTAAGCTTTCTTCTTGCGATTTCGTTGTGCAACTGCACTTTTAAACGCCTTC
>CAJUHG010000097.1 GCA_910586005.1 uncultured Lachnospiraceae bacterium
GTATGGGTATGCTCCTATCATTATAGAGCGTGGGAAGTGTATGGAAGAACGTACGCAAGATGTAGAACAATTTTGGGAAAATAATAAATTAAATTTAGAATCTAATGTTCAATTTGGAGAGGGAGGTGCAGGTACATTTTCAGATGGTAAGCTAAATACTTTAGTAAAGGATGTAAAAGGAAGAAATCAAAAAGTATTAGATATATTTATAAAGCATGGCGCTCCAAAAGAAATTGGATATCAAAGTAAACCACATATTGGAACTGACATTTTAAGAAATGTGATTGTGGATATGCGCAGGCAAATTGAAGCTTGGGGCGGAACTTATCTGTTTGAAACTTGTGTAAAAAAAATAGAATTTTATAAAGGACAATTAACTGCGCTAGAAGTTGTAAAAGATGAAACGGTATTTCAAATAGAAACAGAATTGGCAGTGCTTGCCATTGGGCATAGTGCTAGAGATACCTTTCAGATGTTATATGAATCTGGTTTTGAGATGCAGGCGAAATCTTTTGCGGTAGGACTGCGTGTAGAGCATCCACAAGCATTTATCAATGAAAGTCAATATGGAAAAAATGCTGCAAATCAGCTACCAGCCGCTTCTTATAAATTGACTGCGAATCTAGAAAATGGTAGAGGTGTTTATTCCTTTTGCATGTGTCCAGGTGGATATATAGTGAATGCATCTTCTGAAGAACAGCGAATTGCGGTTAATGGTATGAGTTACAGTGGAAGAAATGGAAAAAATGCCAATAGTGCTATTATTGTAACTGTGACACCAGAGGATTTTGGTTCTTTGGAACCTTTAAGCGGTGTAACGTTTCAACGCAGATTAGAAGAAAAAGCATACCAGATTGGAAATGGAAAAGTTCCGCAGCAATTATTAGGTGATTTTGAAAAAGAAATTCTTTCCACTTCTTATGGAAGTTTTGAATCTTCTATCAAAGGACAGCATCAATTTGGAGCACTTCATCAATTATTTCCAAAAGAAATTATGAAATCTTTCTGTCAGGGAATGCATCAATTTGCACAATATATTCCCAACTTTGATCAAGAAGATGTTATTTTATCTGGTGTGGAAAGTAGAACTTCCTCTCCTGTAAGAATAAATAGAAATGAAAATTTTGAAAGTAATAGAAAAGGCGTATATCCTTGCGGAGAAGGTGCTGGTTATGCTGGAGGTATTATGTCTGCAGCGATGGATGGAATGAAAGTGGCAGAAGCAATTGCAGCAAAATATATGAAACATTTTTCCTAAAAGGGAACAAAAGAAATAACAATGATAGAGATAACAAAAGAAATAGGAGGAAGCATTATCGTGTCAGAATTTACTCCAATGATGCAGCAATATATTGATACAAAAAAAGATTATCCAGATTGTATTCTTTTTTATCGTCTTGGTGATTTTTATGAAATGTTTTTTGAAGATGCATTAACTGCATCAAAAGAGCTAGAAATTACTTTAACTGGAAAAAATTGTGGGCAAGAGGAACGTGCGCCAATGTGTGGTGTACCTTATCATTCTGTAGAGAGTTATTTAAATAAATTAGTAGCGAAGGGTTATAAAGTGGCAATTTGTGAACAAGTGGAAGATCCCAAAATGGCAAAAGGACTTGTAAAGCGAGAAGTTGTTCGGATTGTTACACCAGGAACAAATTTAGATACACAAGCATTAGATGAAACAAAAAATAATTATATTATGTGTATTGTGTATATTGAGGAACAATATGGTGTTTCTATTGCAGATGTTACCACTGGCGACTATTATGTGACCGAATTAGATAATGAAAAAAAACTTTTGGATGAAATACATAAATTTGCACCTTCTGAAATTATCTGCAATGAAACCTTTTATATGTCAGGAATGGATTTTGAGGATTTAAAACATAGACTAGGAATTGCCATTTATGCGTTGGATGCTTGGTATTTTAGTGATGATACTGCCAAAAATACGCTACTGGAACATTTTAAAATTTCAGATATTCAAGGTTTAGGTATTCAAGACTATGAATGTGGGACTGTGGCAGCAGGTGCCCTATTAAAATATTTGTATGAGACACAAAAAAATAATCTAGCTAATATGACTTCCTTACAATTATATGTTACAGGGAAATATATGATTATTGATAGTTCTACTAGAAGAAATTTAGAATTAACAGAAACCTTGCGAGAAAAACAGAAGAGAGGTTCCTTGTTATGGGTGTTAGATAAGACAAAAACTGCAATGGGAGCAAGGATGCTTCGTAAATATGTAGAACAACCTTTGATTAATAAAGAAGAGATTATCAAGCGTTTGGATGCTATTGAAGCATTGAATCAAAATGCTATGACTCGAGAAGAAATGAGAGAATATTTAAATCCTATTTATGATATGGAACGTTTGATTAGCAGAGTAACATATCAGACTGCAAATCCAAGAGATTTGATTGCATTTCAAAGTTCTCTAGAAATGCTTCCTTACCTCCAAAATCTTCTTGCAGAATTTGATACACCACTTCTTACAGAAATTCAATCAGATATGGACAAGTTAGAAGATATTTATAACTTAATTAAAGCTTCTATCATAGAAGAGCCTCCTATTTCTATCCGAGATGGGGGAATTTTAAAAGAAGGTTATAATGAAGAAATTGATAAGTTGCGTCACGCTAAGACGGAAGGAAAAACTTGGCTGATGGAGCTTGAAACCAAAGAACGTGAAAAAACAGGGATCAAAAATCTCCGTATTAAATACAACAAAATATTTGGCTATTATCTTGAAGTCACTAATTCTTATCAAAATTTAGTGCCAGATTATTATACTAGAAAACAGACACTTGCCAATGCGGAGCGATATATTACTGCAGAATTGAAAGAGTTAGAAGATATTATTCTTGGAGCAGAAGATAAATTGGTATCTTTGGAGTATGAGATATTCAGAGAAGTTAGAGATAAAATCGCAAAAGAAGTGTTAAGGATTCAAAAGACTGCTAAAGCTGTTGCAAATATTGATGTGCTAACATCTCTTGCTTTTGTGGCAGAGAGAAATAATTACTGTCGACCATCTATCAATGAAACGGGTGTAATTGATATTAGAAATGGACGTCATCCAGTAGTAGAAAAAATGATAAACAATGATATGTTTATCTCAAATGATACTTATTTAGATAATAGTAAAAAGCGTATTTCTATTATTACGGGACCTAATATGGCTGGAAAATCTACCTATATGCGGCAGACGGCATTGATTATATTGATGGCACAGATTGGAAGTTTTGTCCCAGCAGATAGCGCAAAAATTGGAATTGTAGACAGGATTTTCACTCGTGTAGGAGCCTCTGATGATTTAGCAAGTGGACAAAGTACTTTTATGGTGGAAATGACAGAAGTTGCCAATATTTTAAGAAATGCTACTAGTAATAGTTTATTAGTATTGGATGAAATTGGAAGAGGTACAAGTACTTTTGATGGATTGAGTATTGCTTGGGCAGTGGTAGAATATATTAGTAATCCGAAACTTTTGGGTGCAAAAACTCTATTTGCAACTCACTATCATGAGTTGACTGAATTAGAAGGTAAGTTAAATAATGTAAATAATTATTGTATTGCAGTAAAAGAAAAGGGAGAGGATGTAGTATTTTTAAGAAAAATTGTTCCTGGAGGAGCAGACAAAAGTTATGGTATTCAAGTGGCAAAACTTGCAGGAGTACCAGAAAGTGTAATTGAACGTGCGAAAACTATTTCAGAGGAATTAAGTGCTCATGACATTACAGAACTCACAGGAAGCATTATGGTAGAGAAAAATAGTCATAAGAAAAAAAAGGAAAAATTAGATGAAGTAGATTTGACACAGATGTCTCTCTTTGATACAGTAAAAGATGATGATATTATCCAAGAACTGACAAATTTGGATTTAGGAAATCTTACTCCAATTGATGCATTAAATAAATTGTATCAGCTACAAAGTAAGTTAAAAAATCGCTGGTAAAAAGGAGTAATTATGCCAGATATAGAAATATTAGATCAACAGACAATTGATAAAATTGCGGCGGGAGAAGTAATTGAGCGCCCTTCCTCTATTGTAAAAGAATTGGTGGAAAATGCCATTGATGCAAAAGCAAGTGCTATTACAGTAGAAATCAAAGAAGGAGGAATTTCTTTTATACGTATTACAGACAATGGATATGGGATTGAAAAAGAACAAGTTCCTCTTGCTTTTTTGCGCCATTCTACTAGTAAAATTCGCAGCGTAGAAGATTTAGTTACGGTGTCTTCTTTAGGATTTCGTGGAGAGGCTTTGTCAAGTATTGCTGCAGTTGCACAAGTAGAATTGATTACAAAAACATCTTTGGGCATTAGTGGTGTTCGGTATGTAATAGAAGGCGGAAAAGAAAAATCAATAGAAGAAATTGGAGCACCAGAGGGAACTACTTTCTTGGTACGCAACTTATTCTATAACACACCTGCTAGAAAGAAATTTTTAAAATCACCACAAACAGAAGCAGGCTATATTGGGAATTTAATGGAACATCTTGCTTTATCTCATCCAGAAATTTCTTTTAAATTGATTGTAAATAGTCAGCCTAAATTGCATACCTCTGGAAATTCAAATTTAAAAGAAATTATTTATCATATTTATGGACGTGAGATAGCAGCAAATCTAATTGAAATAAAAGGTGAAAACGATTTTATTTCTGTTCATGGTTTTGTTGGGAAACCTTTAATTTCTAGAGGAAATAGGAATTTTGAAAATTATTTTATCAATGGGCGTTATATAAAGAGCAATTTAATTGCAAAAGGCATTGAGGAAGCTTATCAATCTTTTGTAATGCAACATAAGTATCCCTTTACTGTATTACATATTTCTATCAATGGAAATTTTTTGGATGTAAATGTACATCCAACTAAAATGGAATTGAGATTCAGTAATGAAGAAACTGTGTATCAGTTTCTTAGCGACCTTATTCGGGAGGCTATTAATCAAAAGGAATTGGTGTATCAAGTAAGTTTTGAAAAAGAACAAGAAGAAAAAATTCAACAGGAAAAAGAAAAACAAGCATATTTGCTATCAACAAAAAAGGCACCAGAACCTTTTGAAAGAAGAAGATTGGAAGCTATAAAAAATGCTATTAAAAAAGATAGTCCCTATGAGCAAAAATATAAGTCTGTGGTTCCAACTCATAATTCTGAATTAATAGCAGAAAATTCTAATTACTCAGCTCAATTAGAAAAGGATTTTTCAAAGATACAATCAAATAAAAAGAGGAAAGAGTGTTCTTTTCAGACAGAATTAGATAAAGAAAACAAAGAAATTTCTTCACAGATAAAAATAGATGAAAAGAATAAAGAGTATTTTGTACAAACAGAATTAAATAAAAAAAATAAAGAGAATACTTCCCAGACAGAATTAAGTTTAGAAGAGATACCATCAGAAACTACCCGTAAATTATTAGATGTACTTTCACAAAAGGAACATAAAATTATTGGGCAGCTTTTTGAAACATATTGGTTGGTTGAATTTGACAATCATTTGTATATTATTGACCAACATGCAGCACATGAAAAAGTATTATATGAACGTACCCTAGTATCTTTACAAAAAAAGGAATTTACCTCTCAGGTAATTTATCCTCCCATTCTTCTTACCTTAAATATGCAAGAAGAATTACTTTTAAAAAAATATATGGATTATTTTCAAAAATTAGGTTATGAAATAGAGCCTTTTGGTGGGAAGGAATATTCTGTTACTGCAATTCCAGCAAATCTTTTTGGATTAAATGGAAAAGAATTGATGATTGAAATTTTAGATAGTTTAGCTAATTTTCAAGGAAAGGAAACGCCTAAAATGATTACAGAGAAAATAGCTTCCATGTCTTGTAAAGCGGCAGTAAAAGGCAATCAGCAATTATCCAGAAAAGAAATCGAGGCACTCATTGGAGAATTGTTGACTTTAGAAAATCCATATCATTGTCCTCATGGGCGACCAACGATTATTTCTATGTCAAAATATGAATTGGAAAAAAAGTTTAAGCGGGTGTTATAAGAATGAAAAAACCATTGATTATTCTAACAGGACCTACAGCTGTAGGAAAGACTGAGTTATCTATTGCATTGGCAAATTTAGTGCATGGCTCTATTATCTCTGCTGATTCTATGCAAGTATATAGACATATGGATATTGGTTCTGCTAAAATAAAAAAAGAAGAAATGTGTGGCATTCCTCATTATCTTATAGATGTTTTTGAACCAGATGAAGAATTTCATGTTGTGCGATTTCAAGAATATGCAAAAAAATATATGGAAAAAATATATAAAGAAGGAAAAATTCCGATTATTGTAGGTGGAACTGGATTTTATATTCAAGCACTTTTGTATGATATAGATTTTACAAAACAGTCAGAAGATAAATCTTATCGCAATCAATTAGAGCGGATTGCAATGGAACAGGGACCTCATATCCTTTATGAAAAATTAGCCCAAGTAGATCCAAAAGCCGCAGAGGAGATTCATAAAAATAATGTGAAACGTGTGATTCGTGCGTTAGAATTTTATCATTTGTCTGGAAATAAAATTTCAGAACACAATGAAATAGAACGACAGCGGGAATCTCCCTATCATTTTATTTATTTTGTCTTAAAGGATGAAAGGGAACATCTTTATGAGCGAATTAACCAGAGAGTAGATCAAATGATTACAGAGGGATTAGTAGAAGAAGTTAGGAATCTAAAAAAAATGGGATATCAAAAACATATGGTATCTATGCAGGGTCTTGGTTATAAAGAAATTCTAGATTATCTAGATGGAATTTGTACTTTAGAGGAGGCAATTTATAAAATTAAGCGGGATACTAGACATTTTGCAAAACGACAGCTTACTTGGTTTCGGCGAGAAAGAGAAGTGACATGGATTAATAAACCAGATTTTAATTATGATAATAATAAAATTTTAACATATATGAAAAAGGAAATGGAAAAAAAGCAAATCTTGAAAGGATAAACATGAAAGAAATATATAAGGAATTAGGCATTAGTGAAAAGGTCTATCACTATGGTGAAAAGTTTGAATATAAATTAAAAGAACGTTTTGCTAGTATTGATGCAACAGCAGAGTTTAATCAGCTTAAGGTAATCAAAGCTTTGCAGTTACACAAAGTAAGTGCAGAATGTTTTATGGGAAGCACAGGATATGGGTATAATGATCTTGGAAGAGATACTTTGGAGGAAGTTTATGCAACATGTTTTTGTGGAGAGACCGCACTAGTACGTCCCCAGATTACTTGTGGGACACATGCATTAGCTCTTGCTCTGATGTCAAATTTGCGCCCAGGAGATGAATTATTATCTCCTGTTGGAAAGCCCTATGATACATTGGAAGAAGTGATTGGTATTCGTTCTTCTCAGGGTTCCTTAGCACAATATGGAATTACTTATCGGCAGGTGGATTTACTAGAAGATGGTTCTTTTGATTATGAAACTATTAAAAAGGTCATCCATGAAAAAACAAAGCTGGTAACAATTCAACGTTCCAAAGGGTATCAAACGAGACCAACTCTTTCTGTAGAAAAAATTGGAGAGTTAATATCTTTTATAAAAAATTTGAAACCAGATGTCATTTGTATGGTA
>CAJUHG010000098.1 GCA_910586005.1 uncultured Lachnospiraceae bacterium
AGATTATTGATGATACAGTTGGAAATACACTTGTTTCCGCGTCTACACTTCAGAAAGATGTAAAAGCTGAGCTGGAAAAAACGAATAACGTAGAAGCAGCAGCATATCTTGGAACAGTGATTGCAAAGAGAGCATTAGAAAAAGGCATTACTACTGTTGTCTTCGATAGAGGTGGCTTTATATATCAAGGAAAAATCAAAGCTTTAGCTGATGCGGCAAGAGAAGCTGGATTAGACTTTTAATAGGAGGAGACGAATACATGAAACGTACAATCATTGATGCTAGTCAATTGGAATTAACAGAAAAAGTGGTATCAATTAAACGTGTAACAAAAGTTGTTAAAGGCGGACGTAATATGCGTTTTACAGCTTTGGTTGTTGTCGGTGACGGCAATGGTCATGTAGGTGCAGGTTTAGGTAAAGCAACTGAAATTCCTGAAGCAATCCGCAAGGGAAAAGAAGACGCAATCAAAAAATTAATTACTGTAAAATTAGATGATAATAATAGTATTACACATGATATTATAGGAAAACATACAGGTGCATCTGTACTGTTGAAAAGAGCTCCAGAAGGTACTGGTGTAATTGCTGGTGGTCCAGCACGTAATGTGTGTGAAATGGCAGGAATTAAAAATATTCGTACAAAATCATTAGGTTCTAATAATAAGCAAAATGTAGTTCTTGCTACCATTGAGGCTTTAAGTCAGCTGAAATCTCCAGAAGAAGTAGCAAAACTCCGCGGTAAATCTGTAGAAGAGATACTCGGTTAAGGAGGATGTGGAAATGGCAGAGAAATTAAAAATTACCCTTGTAAAATCTACAATTGGTGCTGTTCCAAAGAATCGTAAGACAGTAGAAGCATTAGGGTTAAGAAAATTAAACCATTCTGTTGAAATGCCAGATAATGCAGCAGTTAGAGGTATGATTCGGAAAGTTCAACATTTAGTAAAAGTAGAAGAAATCTAAGAGGAAAGTAAGGAGGTGTCAGGATGGATTTGTCAAATTTAAAACCGGCAGAGGGTTCAAAGCACAGTAATAATTTCCGAAGAGGACGTGGACACGGTTCTGGAAATGGTAAGACAGCAGGTAAGGGACATAAAGGTCAAAAAGCTCGTTCTGGAGCTCCAAGACCAGGTTTCGAAGGTGGCCAGATGCCATTGTATAGAAGAATTCCAAAACGTGGATTCACAAATAGAAATTCTAAAGATATTGTTGCAATTAATGTAGGTACTTTAGAGGTATTTGATAATGATGCAGTTGTAACAATAGAAGCTTTGTTGGAACAAGGAATTATTAAAAAACCAAGAGATGGTGTTAAAATCCTTGGAAATGGTGATCTTACTAAGAAACTTACCGTACAGGTAAATGCTTTTAGTGCAGGTGCAAAAGAAAAGATTGAGGCTCTTGGCGGAAAAGCAGAGGTGATCTAATGCTGGAGACACTCCGTAATGCGTTTAAAATTAAAGATATTAGAAACCGTATTTTCTATACATTAGCTATGTTAGTTATCATCAGGATAGGCTCTCAATTGCCTCTTCCTGGTGTAAATGGTGAAGTCATTTCAAATTGGTTTGCGAACCAAGGAACAGATGCATTAAATTTCTTTGATGCAATCACGGGTGGTTCTTTTGAACAAATGTCAGTATTTGCATTAAATATTACACCCTATATTACATCTTCTATCATTATGCAGCTTCTTACAATTGCTATTCCAAAGTTAGAAGAAATGCAAAAAGATGGTGAGGATGGAAGAAAGAAAATTGCTGAGATTACACGTTATGTAACAATTGTACTTGCATTGATTCAGTCTATTGCAATGGCAATTGGATTTGGAAGACAAGGACTTTTGGTTAAGTTTGATGCATTGCATATTATTATGATGGTTACTGGTCTGACAGCAGGTTCTGCAGTTCTTATGTGGATTGGTGAAAGAATTACAGAAAAAGGTGTTGGAAATGGTATTTCTATTGTATTGGTCATTAATATTATTTCACGTATCCCAGAAGATTTAATGACTCTTTATACACAATTTATTGCAAATGCACCAAATGTAGGTAATGCAATTATTGCAGCAATTGTTATTCTTGCAATTATCTTAGTAACAGTTGTTTTTGTTATTATTCTTCAAGATGGACAGCGTAAAATTCCTGTACAATATAGTAAGAAAATTCAAGGAAGAAAACAAGTGGGAGGACAATCTTCACACATTCCTTTAAAAGTAAATACAGCAGGTGTTATACCGATTATTTTTGCTCAGTCTATTATGCAGTTCCCAGTTATAATTGCAGCGATTTTGGGAAAAGGTAATGGAACTGGAATTGGAAGTAAAATTCTTCATGGATTATCACAATCTTATTGGTGTAATCCAGAACAGCCAATTTACAGTATTGGTTTGTTAGTATATATTATATTAGTAATTGCTTTTGCATATTTTTATACTTCTATCACTTTCAATCCATTGGAAATTGCAAATAATATGAAACGTCAAGGTGGTTTTATTCCAGGTATTAGACCAGGAAAACCAACCAGTGATTATTTAACAAAAATCTTAAATTATATTGTATTTATCGGAGCGGTAGGTCTTACAATTGTGGCTGTAATTCCTATTTTCTTTAATGGAGTATTTAAGGCAAATGTGTCCTTTGGTGGAACATCTATTATTATTATAGTAGGTGTTGTGATTGAAACTTTGAAACAAATTGAATCTCAGATGCTGGTTCGTTATTATAAGGGATTCTTAAATGACTAAAAATTACTTTTACATGAAAAAAGAATTGTTTTTCCTTTGGTGTAAAAGTAATTGTATGTAATGTGTACCTAGAAGATGCCCTATGGCATCTCCTATGGTGCACTAATCTTATATAAAAGGAAATTCTTTAGAAAATTATATATAAAGAAGAATATGTGTTCACAAAGAAATTTACTGTTTTACAGTTCATGTATATAGAATGAGAGGAGTTTTAAAAACTGGTAATTTCTTACAAAATAATATATATTTTTTTAAAGGTAAAGGAGGAGCTAAGTATGAAGATTATTATGTTAGGCGCACCAGGAGCAGGAAAAGGAACACAGGCAAAACAGATTGCAGATAAGTATGCTATTCCACATATCTCTACAGGAGATATTTTTCGTGCAAATTTAAAAGCAGGAACAGAACTTGGAAAAAAGGCAAAAGAATATATGGACCAAGGGCTTTTGGTTCCAGATGAATTAACTTGTGATCTAGTTATGGATCGTATTGCTCAAGAAGATTGCAAAAATGGATTTGTACTAGATGGATTTCCAAGAACAATTCCACAGGCAGAAGCTTTAGATGTAGCATTGAAAAAGATTAATGAAAAAATGGACTATGCAATTGATGTAGATGTTCCAGATGAAAATATAATTAATAGAATGTCTGGAAGACGTGCATGTTTAAATTGTGGGGCAACTTATCATATTGTTTCTATTCCAACAAAAGTAGAAGGGGTATGTGACCGTTGCGGTAATCCAGTAGTATTGAGAGATGATGATCAACCAGAAACAGTAAAGAGACGCCTTGATGTATATCATGAGCAGACACAGCCATTAATTGATTATTATAAGGCACAGAATATTTTAAAGACTGTAGATGGAACACAACCGATGGAAGATGTATTTGGCGCCATTGTAAAAATTTTAGGAGCGTAGAAAATGTCAGTATCAATTAAATCTGCCAGAGAAATCGAGTTAATGCGGGCAGCAGGAAAAATCCTGGCGAAAGTTCATGAAAATCTGGAAAAAGAGCTAAAAGTGGGAATGTCTACTTTGGATATTGATCGTCTTGGAGATGAAATGATTCGTAGTTATGGATGTATTCCATCTTTTAAGAACTATAATGGTTATCCAGCATCTGTATGTGTATCTGTAAATGATGAGGTAGTTCATGGAATACCAACAAAAAAACGTCTGATTCAGGACGGTGATATTGTAAGTCTTGACATTGGAGTGATTTATAAGGGATATCATTCTGATGCAGCGAGAACACATGGAGTTGGAGAAATTTCAGAAGAAGCTGCATTGCTAATCGAAAGAACACGGCAGAGTTTTTTTGAAGGCATTCAATATGCAAAAGAAGGAAATCATTTGCATGAAATTTCAAATGCAATTGCTGCTTATGCAGAAAGTTTTGGATATGGTGTTGTGAGAGATTTGGTGGGACATGGAATAGGAACACATTTACATGAAGATCCCCAGATACCAAATTTTACACAAAAGAGCAGAGGTGTGCGTTTGAAATCAGGTATGACATTAGCAATTGAACCTATGATTAATACAGGGCGTTTTGATGTGGCATGGCAAGAGGATGACTGGACAGTTGTAACACAAGATGGTTCATTGTCTGCTCATTACGAAAATACAATTTTAATAACATCGGGAGAACCAGAAATCTTAACTCTTACTACAAGTGAGATTGAGGGAGAAAAATCTGAATGGATATAAAATTAGCAGTTTCTAGGTCAGGACATGATAAAGACAGTATTTATGTAATTATAAAAGAAGAAGCCGATATGGTTTATTTGGTAGATGGAATATTAAGACCTATAGAAAAACCAAAAAGAAAAAATAAAAAACATATTCAAGTAATAAAAAAGCTTCCGAAAGAGATTACAGAAGTCTTTAAACAGGAAAATTTTCGGAATGAAGAGATAAAAAGAGCCATAAAACTATATCAAAAGGCTATACTCTAAAATGTTAAAAGAATTGTAGAGTATCTTGCGGGAGGATTAAGGAGCCCAAATTTGTAGGTATTTGTGAATTTTGCAACGTTTTTTGGGGGTCTCGTAAGTGTGGTAAATCAGGAGGTAACAGAATGTCAAAAGCAGATGTGATTGAAGTAGAAGGAACTGTAGTTGAAAAATTACCTAATGCTATGTTTCAGGTAGAATTAGAAAATGGGCATCAAATACTGGCACATATTAGCGGAAAATTGAGAATGAATTTTATCCGTATTTTGCCTGGTGATAAAGTGACAATTGAAATGTCCCCATATGATTTAACAAAAGGAAGAATTATATGGAGAGATAAATAAAAAATTAAATCTTACTAAGGGTATGAAAGATTCAGAGAATTTTTTATGCCCTGATTTTTTTCTATGAAAGAAAAAATTATTGTTATAAAGTGTTAAAGTCTATATTTTTTTCTATTAGTAGAAAAGAACTTATAAAATGAGGACTACCAGAATAGGTAACGTTAAACATACAAAGGAGTAATGGAGGGGTTAATTTGTTTCGATATCTGCTCCTAATAAAAACAGAGAGAGAATGGAAATTTTTTAAAGTAATTTATAAAGAACATAGAAATGAAATGTTTTACAGAGCTTATAAAATTTTGAAAAATAAAGCTGATGCAGAAGATATTGTACATGAATCATTTTTAGCATTAATTGAGCATCTAGAGGAACTTATGGAGAGTGAACCTCATAAGACGTGGCATTATATTATGAAAACTGTAAGAAATCGATCTTACAATCTAATTAAAAAGAGAAAGAGACTAGTAGAAAATGAGCTAGAAGAAAATTTTCAAGATATATTTGAAAAAAGTATGGAGACGATAATAGAGGAGTCAGAACAAGAAAGTTTTATAACAGAATTATTAAGAAATTTAAAACCTTCCTATCGGGAAGTATTATTTATGCAATATTATTATGAAATGAGTGTAAAAGAGATTGCAGAGCATTTAGGAAAGACACAAGATAATATTAGGCATATTTCAGCAAGAGCAAGAAAAAAGCTGAAAGCTATGTTAGAAGAAAAAGGAATTTTAAAGAAAGAAGAATAAGTAGGGTAATATAACAGAATAGATTTTTGAGGAGGCATCTTTTGAAAGGTGTGCTTTTTGTGTATACAAATATTTGTTATCTTTCATTTAATTAAGAAGGCAAAGTGTGCTTTCTATCGTTTTAAAAAGTGCTTTCCTATTAAGTTTTATAAATTACTTGATTTTTTGACAAGTAGGTGTTATAATATCAATCGGACGCTTTTGGAGCGATATATTTTTATGTGTAAAAATTGCATAAGAATAAGTTTAGGAAATGCCTGAAAGAGGCAAGTAGAAAGGAGGAATTGCTGTGAAGGTAAGATCATCCGTGAAACCTATTTGCGAGAAGTGCAAAATTATTAAAAGAAAAGGAAGTATCAGAGTAATCTGTGAAAATCCGAAACACAAACAAAGACAAGGTTAATTAGAAAACACTGATAACACACAATTACTTGTGTGAGATATCGTGTATGAATGTTCTATAGGACTAGTGAAATTAAGTATTTTTAGGACTAGCAAATAGAACTTATGTAAGTTATTTATGTGCGGCTGTAGTGAGACACTAGGATAAGTTGTTCTCACTATTCATAATATCAGCGTGTACGGCTGTTTCCGACTTTTTTGATACCGAGGAAATTTGGAAAAATGTACAAAATAGAATAATTTTGAAAGAACAAGGATATACACTCATTTCAGGACGAGCAACCGTAGCTGTATATGTTTGTTTTTCGTGTGTAAGACATATTTTGTTGCAGATATGTCTGTAAATTGACGCGAACGTGTTCGCTTTATTAATTAAAATTGAATGAAATTAGAAAATTTATGGAGGTGTACCACACACATGGCTCGTATTGCAGGTGTAGATTTACCAAGAGAAAAACGTGTTGAAATAGGATTGACTTATATTTATGGTATTGGCAGAGTAAGTTCTAACCGTATTTTAGAAGAAGCAAAAGTGAATCCTGATACTCGTGTTAGAGATTTAACAGACGAGGAAGTAAAAAGAATTAGTGAAGTAATTGATCAGACACAGACAGTAGAAGGTGATTTAAGAAGAGAAATTGCCTTGAATATTAAGAGATTACAGGAAATTGGATGTTATCGTGGTATTCGTCATAGAAAGGGACTTCCTGTTCGTGGTCAGAAGACAAAGACGAATGCAAGAACTAGAAAAGGTCCAAAGAGAACTGTTGCTAATAAGAAAAAGTAAGTTAAATGGAATGTAATAAAATTTTCTTATGAAACCTTATTAATTCAATGGGCGAAATTATTATGTAGGAAGTCAAATATGTGAGAATAGAGATAGCTATTTGGCTTATGATTTGCAAAATAGAGGTAACAAGATAATATAGAAAAAGAAAGTAGGTTAGTTTAGATATGGCGAAAAACACTGCAAAAAAAGTGACAAAA
>CAJUHG010000099.1 GCA_910586005.1 uncultured Lachnospiraceae bacterium
CCCTTATTGACCCTTATCTAGAAAGATGCTAATATGAAATTATGTTACATATTTAACAATCTAATAATATCAATATCTAAATTCAGGGAGGTTTTTAAAATGGATTACACACAGGAATATCAAGAAAAACTTGTATCTGCAGAAGAAGCTGTAAAAGTCATTAAATCTGGTGACTGGGTAGATTATGGTTGGTGTACAAATACACCAGACTTACTAGATCGGGCGTTAGCAAAACGCACTGATGAATTAAACAACATTAATCTTAGAGGCGGAATTCTCTTAAAACCACTTGCAATTTTTGAACGTGAAGATGCAGGAGAACATTTTACTTGGAATTCTTGGCATATGTCTGGTATTGAGCGAAAATTAATCAACCGTGGATGTGCTTATTATGCTCCTATCCGCTATTCTGAATTACCTCGTTATTATCGGGAATCCTCTACTCCAGATGATGTTGCTATATTTCAAGTTACACCTATGGATAAACATGGTTACTTTAACTTTGGTCCAAATGCTTCTCACTTAACTGCTGTTTGTGAGACCTCTAAAAAAATTATTGTAGAAGTAAATGAAAATATGCCACGCTGTCTTGGTGGATTTGAAAATGGTGTACATATTTCTAAAGTAGACTTTATTGTAGAAGGCGAAAATCCTCCAATTGGAGAATTGGGTGCAGGCGGACCTGCTACAGATGTAGATAAAGCTGTTGCTAAGTTAATTGTAGAAGAAATCCCCAATGGTGCTTGTTTACAACTTGGTATTGGTGGAATGCCTAATGCTGTTGGTTCTTTAATTGCAGAATCTGACTTAAAAGATTTGGGCGTTCATACAGAAATGTATGTAGATGCTTTTGTTGATATTGCAAGAGCAGGAAAAATTAATGGTTCTAAGAAAAATATCGATCGTTTCCGACAAGCCTATGCTTTTGGTGCTGGAACAAAAAAAATGTATGATTACTTAGACGAGAATCCAGAACTAATGAGCGCCCCTGTAAACTATACCAATGATATTCGCTCTATCTCTGCATTAGATAACTTTATGTCTATTAACAACGCAGTAGACATTGATCTATTTGGACAAGTAAGTTCTGAATCTTCTGGTATTAAACAGATTAGTGGTGCTGGCGGACAGCTCGATTTTGTCTTAGGTGCTTACCTTTCTAATGGAGGTAAGAGTTTTATCTGCTGTTCCTCTACTTTTAAAACGAAAGATGGAGAATTAAAATCTAGAATTCTTCCTACTTTACATCCAGGCTCTATTGTAACTGACACACGTGCTAATGTACACTATGTTGTAACAGAATATGGAAAAGTAAATCTTAAAGGTTTATCTGCTTGGCAAAAATGTGAAGCTATTATCTCTATTGCACATCCCGATTTTAGAGAAGATTTAATTAAAGAGGCTGAAAAAATGAAAATCTGGAGAAGAAGCAATAAATAAATTATTTTCTAAATCTTATTATTTAAACTAACATAAACATCTATTGTAATCTTTTGCCTACTTACATAGGCACCATTCTTTAGAAAAGAGGCTTGTTCTATTAATTATCAATAAAACAAGCCTCTTAAAATTTTTTCATATTTTGCATGACATGCACACTATCCTAAAAACACTAAAGATAGTGTTGCATATGATAAAAGAATTTTCTAATTTTATTTTACATAAAAACGATAAATAGTTTTTGTTGTAAATACATCTCCTGCTTTTACAATTGGAGATGGAAAATTCTCTTGATTTACTGCATTTGGATAAAATTGAGATTCTAAGCAAAATCCACATCTTTCAAAATAGGATGCCCCGCCTTTTCCTGTTCGACTATCAATAAAATTCCCTGCATAAAGTTGTACTCCACAACAATCAGTAGATGCTTCCATAGCAATTCCTGTTTCTTCACAATAGGCATTTGCCATAATTTTCATTTCTCCTGCTTTATCACTTAATACATAATTATGATCATATCCACCAGCATAGTTCAACTGTTCAAAATCTGCTTCAATATCCTGTGCTATAGGTTTCATAGTTCTAAAATCCATTGGTGTTCCCTCTACTGAGGCAATCTCTCCTGTTGGAATAGACTTGGAATCTTTGACAGGTGTATAGCTCTCTGCAAAAATCTGTAATTTTTGATTCATAGCTGATCCGCTTTCATGACCTGCTAGATTGAAATAAGAATGATTGGTAAAATTCATAACAGTTGCTTTATCTGCCTTACCACAATAATTGATTTCAACAGCATTCTCTTCGGTTAAAGTATATGTAACTTCTACTTCTAAATTTCCTGGAAATCCTTGTTCCTCTTCTGTACTTAAATGAAAAAAAGTAATGCTATTATCTGTATACTTTTTTACCTCCCATAATACACGTTCAAATCCCTTTGGTCCACTATGTAAACTATTTTCACCTTCATTTGCCGGAATTTTCCATACTTCTCCATCTATCACTATTTGGGCTTTCTCAATACGATTGCCATTCCTTCCAACCGTTGCACCAAAATACCCCGTATTCTTTTCATACTCTGATACATTATCATATCCTAATACTACATCTTTCATATTTCCTTCTCTATCTGGAACAATAATCGATACAAGTGTTGCCCCATGATCTGTTATTTTTATTTTTACATGATTTTTATTCTCCAATATATAAAGAGATGCTTCTTTTCCTTCTTGAGTCATTCCAAATGCTAATTTTTCCATTGTTTATTTCTCCTATCTTTCTTAAACTATAAAATTTAATTTTTCTTTTAATTTTAAATAAGCTTCTCAAAATCTAAATGAAATCTTTTACTTCTTTCAAACCTAAAATATCTTTTCTATAAGAAGTTTACTTAAACTATAACCCAATGTTTTAAGATAATACCCCATACTCTGCAATTAATTTATCTGATTTTAGAATATGATTAGAAAGCCATCCAAAAAGAAATTCCATCAATTCTTCTAGATATACCTGTTGATTCTGATCCATCTGTTCTAAATCAATTTCTTCTAATTTTGTTACAAATGCCTTATGTGCCATTTTTTGTGCTTCTAATCCTGGATAATTAATACTTTCCATATATTCTTCTTCATCACGAAAATGCTCATTTGTATAATTTTTAAGCTTTTCTAAAATATTTATAATTTCATCATATTTGTCATGAAGTAATTCTTCTTTTACTAATTGATTTGCCTCACCAATAATTTCAAACAATGTTTCATGTTCCCCATCTATTAATGGAATTCCTATTCTATACTTCTCTGTAAATATACATGGATTTTGTTTTTGATGCCATTCTTCTATTGGTGGCATTTTTCCAATTATAATATCACTGCTTAAAATATGCTGATACAACCATCGGGTTAAATAACGCAACAATTCTTCTAATGTATTATGTTGACTCTCTAATTCATCAATACTAGAAAAGTCCATAATATTAATTTTTTCTCTGAATGCAATATGTTGCTTCTTTTGAATTGTAAGTTCTGGATCGTTAATTGCTGCCATATATGCTTCTTCATTGGCAAAATGTGTGTCTGCATATTCTTTTAATGTATCTAATGCATCTCTCACTTGGTGATATTTATCTTGCAGTAATTCATTTTGTAATAAATCCATCATATTATTTATTAACTCAAATAATGTTTCATGTTCTTTATCAATCTGTGCAATTCCTGTTAAACAGTCCTCTGTAAACCGATACATTTTTATCTCCTTTCTTTTATCTTTCTGTTTTATGATATTATAAATAGGATAATCTATGCTTCTTACAAGTGATATACTGCTTTATAGTTGTAATAAGATATCATAATCTATGCTTCTTTGAAAGATATTATATCTGTTGACATTATATCATAAACTGAATTTCAAATAAATGAAAAAATCTTGTTCTTTTTTCTAATAAGTTATGATATAATTTGATATAATGAATTTTACCTTAAAAAATCTTTTAAAAGAGCTTTCTAAAAGATAGAAATCGTAAAGGTTTTCCTATCAAATTCTTATGCAGAATCTACTATCTTTTATAAAATTTCATAAGGTATACCCTCTGAGGGACCATGTGGCTGTTTCATTCATAAGGTATAAAATAAAAAAAGAAATATATAAAACTATTTTTCTATCAATAATAAATTTCAATACTATATTTTAATAATAGAAAGGATAAAATATTATGGCAAGTATGAATCCTACTCAAATTTTTCAATTAATGGGTCTGTGGCAAAAATTTACAGCCAATCATCCCAAATTTCCTAATTTTATAAAGGCAGTTGCAGCAGAGGGAATGAAAGAAGATACCATTATTGAAGTAAATGTAACCACACCAGAAGGAAAAACCTATTGTTCCAATCTAAAAATTACAAAATCTGATTTAGAATTATTAGAACAAATGAAACACCTGTCTTAATATAAACTACTTCCATAGATTTTCTGTGATACAATTATGATGCTTTGTATATATTATTCCGCAAGAACGCCAAAGGCGTTCTTGTACTAGAGAAATTAGAATTTCAAAAAATTTTCAATTTCCATTGTTTTACTAAATGGTTTCTAAAATATTTTTCACAAAGTTTTCAATTTCTAGATTTACAATATCTGGATTATCTACATTAGAGTTATGTCCAGCTTTGGGAATCCAAACCAGTGGTATTCCTGTTTGCTTTGTCCATTTTCTGTTATATCTTTTGACTGATCCAGCTTGGTCTTTTTCTCCACATATCAAAAGTGCTGGACATTTTATTTCATATTTTAAATTAGCTTCTATTGCTTCAGCTAAAATATTATAACCATAACTAGCTAATCTACAAAAATCCTTTTTCTCATAATCTAACCAAATTTTATAAATTAACTTTCTTCCATATTCAGAAAAAGATGTTCCTTTGATACCACTTTTTAACAATATCTTCCAGGGAAAAATCTTATATACTGGTTCCATTCTCTTTAACAACCAAAGTTCTGCTGAGGTTATATATTTTCTTAAAAGTGGAGCAGAATCTATAGAAATAAAGCCCACCAATGCATCTGGATATTGTTCTGCAAAAGCTTGTCCTACATATCCTCCCATAGATTGTCCTATAAGAATAACCTTTTCAATTCCCTCTTTATATAAAATTTCATGAAGCCAACAGGCCTTATCCATAATAGAAAAGGAAAGCTCAAAAGGACGTGATTTTCCATGTCCTGGTGCATCCCAAATAAGAATATGGAAATTCTTTTTAAAGTATTTCACTTGTTTTATAAATAATCTATGGTCTGCTGTTAAACCTGGAAGAAATACCAAAGTGATTTCTTTTTCTTTTTTCTCATTTATCCAATAATGAATATTTCCTTTAATAGTTGAAAATATTTTTTGTTTCATCTTTTTTATATCTCCTTTTCTATTTACTTATAGTTTTCCTATGATATAAAAATAGAATAACTCACACAAACCGCGAGCATCAGGCTCTGTGAGACTACTCAGGTTCGCGGATGTGCTTGGTTCTCTTACAAGCAAGCTCGACGATGATTCTCACTTTGGCTTTACATAAAAGAAAATGATTATTATACAGCCATGCTATGCAGCAAAGTAGCCAAGATTTTTGCTCACTTTAACCTCACAATAATATGAAACAACCGCATGGCCATAATGAGATGCTCTAGAGGATATAAATTTTCAAGCTATATTCTATTTAATAATAGTATACTATATTTTTTATCCAAAATATAGCATTGTTTTTCATACTCAATTTTTATTTCCTCTTTTCAACACTTTCCATATCTTTTTCAAAAAAATTTATTAACTTTTATGACATTCCTTGAAATAACACAATATACTTGTTAGAATTGAATAGAGAGCAAACATAAATTTTAAGAACGTTTTCCGCATTCTTATGGTAGGAGCATTTATGTAAAATATAATAATTTCATCTATGCATCTCTGCTATCGAGAGATTTAATGACTAGCCTCTAAGGCATTCCTTGATATCTTTCTGGGGAATATATGTCCATATAGTCATTCTATAAGTGGAAACCTTATCAATCGAAAAAAATTAAAGGGTTACTGAAAATGAGAAAAAAGAAAAGGAACAAACATGATGCAAACTCAACTTTTATTATTGTTCTTGCATATGCAAATAGATATTTTTATCCATTGTTGATACTTCTTTTTTTGAGTTTTGGAAAATTAAATTCAAATTATATTCCAACTGGTATAAGCATTCTAGCTTTTTCTGCTTATGAACTAATTGGGGTCCTATGTAAATGGAAACATATTTTTTGCTCATTTCAAAATGCTTATCATCAGAAAATGACACCTAAGGAAATTGATTGGGAAAAAATATCAAAGATAGATGCTTATGGTATTCCATGTATTTTTGCAATTTGGGGTATATTACTATTATTATTGTAAATCCTTCATTCTAATTTTATTTAACAAATAAAGTAATTCAAAAGTATTCTATAGAGAAAACCACCCCTATCATGCTCTGCTTTGCAAACTTTCTATTGTCCAAAATAAAAACCACCCATTAAGGGCGGCGTTCCATAAGGATGTTAAATCCAAAGACTTCGTAATCAGCCAGAATGATTGGATTGTAGGCAAATTCAAATCATACGGAGGAATTGCAAAATGGCAAAATCAATCTTTGAGAGATTAGGCGGCGAATATGAACAGCAAGGGGATTATCTAATACCACGCTTGACTGTACCTGCCGAAGAAGAACAGGCAATAGGAATATGGAGACAGCGGCATCTGAATTATCTGAAACAATACCGAATAGTTACCTATACAAATCTTCTTACAAGCGGCAGACTGAACACTTACCTTGCCGACATTGACAGACAGGCACAGGAACGCTTTGAAAGGCTCATTGAGGAGATAAAACAGGCACAAGACATAACGGAACAGCTAAAGGCAGAAAACGCCTTAAAATGGACAGGAAAAATGAATAATGTAAGGGCGTGTGCAATGGAAATTGTAGAGCAGGAAATTATTTACACATAAGCAACGAGAAACGGCAGGGTGCAAACCTTGTCGTTTTTACATGGATATAAATTTTTATAGGCTTGTTTTAGTTCGCTTAACCGACTATAATAAAGAATACTTTTAGTTGATTTTGGGAGGTATCTTATGTT
>CAJUHG010000100.1 GCA_910586005.1 uncultured Lachnospiraceae bacterium
ATATTATTAAGCCAGATTCTACTATCAATGTAGAAGAGAGTGGTGTTTCTACTGGTGTTATTAAGTTAGAGGACCGCCTGATTGTGATTCTTGATTTTGAGAAGATTGTAACTGATATTAGTCCAGAGACTGGATTACAAGTTTCTGATATAGAGGGATTAGAAGAGCGTAATAGAAGTGATTCTCCAATTATGGTTGCTGAAGATTCCCCATTGTTATCTAAATTAATTACTGATTGCTTGAAAAAAGCAGGTTATACCAAATTAATTGTTAATAGCAATGGGCAAGAATTGTGGGATAGACTTTGTGAATTTAGAAAGTCTGGAGAATTGGATGAAAGAGTACATATGGTAATTACTGATATTGAAATGCCTTTGATGGATGGACATCGTCTTACAAAATTAATCAAAGAAGATGATGAATTGAAACATATTCCTGTTGTTATTTTCTCATCACTTGTAAATGAGGAAATGAGACGTAAAGGAGAAATGTTGGGTGCAGATGCTCAATTGACCAAACCAGAAATTGGTAAATTGGTAGGTGCTATTGATAAACTTTTAGATGAGCGTAAGGACAAACTAGAGAAAAAAGAAGAGCAATAAATATTCTTACCTATTAAAAAATAAAATAAAAACCTGTCTAGGAGATGTATTTTCCTAGATAGGTTTTTATTTTTTAATACTTGTGATTTTATAAAACAAAGTAGAAGATAGACTAATTAATATAGAAAGAATGGGATTTTTGAAATACTTATCATAAAATTATTTTCTAGAAGATAAGAGGCGAGGAATATCAACAGTTATTTTCTAGCTTGTAATAGCATATGACACATGATAAAATAGAAAACAAAACAAATAGGAGGTATAAATGAAAATGTTATCATTGGAAACAGAATTAAAAGGCAATTCTTATCCAGGAAGAGGAATTGTAATTGGAAAATCAAAAGATGGTAAATTTGCAGTGACTGCTTATTTTATTATGGGTAGAAGTGAAAATAGTAGAAATCGTATTTTTATAGAGGAAGGAGAGGGGATTCGTACGCAGGCTTTTGACCCTTCTAAATTAAGTGATCCAAGTTTGATTATTTATGCACCAGTAAGAGTACTTGGAAATAAGACAATTGTAACAAATGGAGATCAGACAGATACCATATATACAATGATGGATAAACAACAGACGTTTGAACAGTCTTTGCGTACAAGAGAATTTGAACCAGATGCTCCTAATTATACCCCGCGTATTTCTGGTATTATGCATGTAGAAAATGGAAGTTATAATTATGCGATGTCTATTTTAAAGACAAGTCATGGAAATCCAGAATCTTGTAGCCGTTACACCTTTGCTTATGAAAATCCAATTCAAGGAGAGGGACATTTAATTCATACTTATATGGGAGATGGCAATCCGCTTCCAAGTTTTGAAGGAGAGCCAAAATTAGTGGAAATAGATGGAAATATTGATGAGTTTACAACTAAAATATGGGATAGTTTAAATGAAGAAAATAAGGTATCCTTATTTGTGCGATATATTGAAATTTCAACAGGAAATTATGATACTAGAATTGTAAATAAGAATCAGTAGATAGAAAAGAGAAATGTCTCCAGCGAATGAGAAGGAACATAGATAACATTAGTATGTTTTGCATAATATTTTCCCAGTTGTAAGAAGTCCAAAGCAGTTTTTATATTAGGGGAAAATAAAATTTAGGAAAGGAAAAGCGAAAAGATAGAGAAAGTCTATAAATACATAAAAAGTATGAATAGGCATATCTGTTTTTAGTAGTGTAAAAAGATGCAAGAATTAGAATTAAAATATGGATGTAATCCCAATCAGAAACCATCTAGAATCTATATGGAAGAGGGAGAACTTCCTATTAAGGTGTTAAATGGAAAACCAGGTTATATTAACTTTTTAGATGCATTGAATGGTTGGCAATTGGTAAAGGAGTTAAAGAATGCAACAGGATTACCAGCAGCCACTTCTTTTAAACATGTTTCTCCAGCAGGAGCAGCAGTGGGACTGCCTATGACAGAGGTAGAAAAGAAAATTTATTGGGTGGAAGATATGAATATAGACTTTACGCCACTTGCCAATGCATATGCAAGAGCAAGAGGAGCAGATCGTATGTCATCTTTTGGAGATTTTATTTCTTTGTCAGATATCTGTGATGTGGCAACAGCAAAGATTATTAAGCGGGAAGTTTCGGATGGGGTGATAGCTCCAGGTTATGAGCCAGAAGCCTTAGAAATTTTAAAGGCTAAGAAGAAGGGCAATTATAATGTAATAGAAATTGATGCAGATTATATGCCAAATCCTATAGAGCACAAGGAAGTCTTTGGTATTACTTTTGAGCAGGGAAGAAATGAACTTAAGATAGATAAAGATTTCTTTTGTAATATAGTAACAGAAAATAAAGATATTCCAGAAGCAGCAAAAATTGATTTAGCAATTGCTATGATTACTTTAAAGTATACACAGTCAAATTCTGTTTGTTATGCAAAAAATGGACAGGCCATTGGAATTGGTGCAGGTCAGCAGTCAAGGATTCACTGTACTCGTCTTGCTGGTCAGAAGGCGGATAATTGGTTTTTGCGCCAAGCGCCAAAGGTATTGGAATTACAGTTTATAGATGGCATTGGACGTGCTGATAGAGATAATGCAATTGATTTGTATATTGGTGAAGATTCTATGGATGTTTTGGCTGATGGCGCTTGGGAAAAAATTTTTAAGGTGAAGCCTGAAATATTTACTAGAGAAGAGAAACGTGCATGGTTAAATCAAATGACAGGAGTATCACTTGGTTCAGATGCATTTTTCCCATTTGGGGATAATATAGAGCGAGCACATAAAAGTGGGGTTGTTTATGTGGCAGAGCCTGGAGGCTCTATCCGCGATGACCATGTAATTGAAACTTGTAATAAGTATCATATGGCAATGTGCTTTACAGGAATCCGCCTCTTCCATCATTAAAAAGGGCAATAAATTGTTATCGTTCTTGTGGATTTAAAGTTGTCAAATTAGAAACAACAGAAAGTTACCATTGTATGAATGAAATCTGAAATTGCATAGAAATGGAATTGTTACAATAAATCTTTCGATGGAGGAAGATTTATTGTAATAGACACTCTTCCACAATTTTTTTAAGTAGTGGAAGAGTGTCATTTTATAAGGTAATGATTTTAATATTTTTTGGTAAGACTTGCATATGTTAATTCTTCACCATCTACATTAAAGATTGCATACACACGATAGGTTCCTCTGGTACTTAATGTAAAAGTTCTTGTCATATTTTTAAATCCATTCGTACTAGAACCTACCCATGAAGATACCGTATGCCAAGAACTTCCCTCTTGGCGCTGCAAACGCATCACCACATTGATATAACATGTTCGCTTTGCTGTAACTTCAGCATTGCAGTAAGCTGTATTTCCATCAATTTTGAGTTCTGAAACAATATGAGAGGTATTCTCATAATAAGGCTGTGCTGTGTTAGAACCTCCCGCTGCCATAGGTCGTGCCATATTTCCAGCAGCATAGCTTGATAGAGGTGTACTTGCTAATAAACAGTACATTGTTAGAATTGTTACAATTTTTCGCTTCATGAATGTATTCTCCTTCCATTTCTCTTTGGTAAAACTTAAATTGCTACATTAATAGTAACAATTGAGAAGAATAAAATATGACACTTTTTTTATTTTTTTAAATGTTTGTATAGAAACGTTTGTATATTTCTTTTGTGGCATATCTGTGAAATATAAGCAGTCAAAACTTTAACCTGTGTTTAGCAGATACCAGAAGTTTTCAGTAGTTGCATCTATTCAAGTGATAGTCAAAACAAATTTATTTTAACAGAAATTTTTCTAATTTCCTGCAAGTTCTAAATGATTTGCAAGTTCTACCAGTGTTTCTTTAGAGAAACATCCGCCAAGCACTATCATATAAATATCATCTGAAAGAATTAACATTCCCTGTTCCTCATCTAAGGTGTAATATCCAGTAAATCCCTCTACTTCTACAGGTTCCATTCCATTCATATCAGAAGTAATATTTCCAAAATCTCCTTTTTCTTTCCATGTCTGTCTCATAAACAATAGATTAGCTGTTTCATCTTTTTTGTATAAAACCATATGTTTTTGAAATTCTGTATCAAATTCCTCATTTTCAATAGAATATTTTTCAGATAAATTAGTTAAATAATACTTTTGAAATTCTGCCTGTTGATAATTCTCAGATTCTTCTTTCGTTTGAACATTGATATGGTCTTCATATTGTCTCAGATAATAATTGCGCAGCCATTGAATCATTGGTTCTGCTGCAACCGCACTTCCGCCTATAATTAAAGTTAATAGCAATGCAATCACAGTAAGTCGACATCTGGAAGGGACAGGGCGATATAAGTCCATAATAGAGTCATTACTTTTAGGAGTTTTCTCCCGTTTTTTAACAGCTCGAAAGACCCAATACATGTTCCAATGAAATTTTAATGAAAACTTGTGATCTGGTATTTCCTTGGGGCGTTCTTGATATTCTTCTTTTACAATTTCTTCAAAGGCTTGTTTTAATAAACGTTCCATATCATCCATAAATATGCTCCCCTTTCTTTACATTCTAATCTATAAAATACTTTCTATTCTAGTAACAATTGAGAAGGATAAAATATGACATTTTTTTGAAAAAAAATTTACAAATCTTAAATAATACTCCCTTGCTATTGGCTAGAAGCATTTCTTTAGAAGAAAGCCTTTGCTAAAAGAAGTTTTGTTTGATAATCTTTTATGGTGCTTGAAACGTTTTTTAGAAGAAAGCCTTTGCTCTACTGAGATGATTTTGACTATAATGGATAGACTTGTATTTGGAAAAATTTGAGTGGAATTTAAAAAATATGAAGCAAATACAAAAATTTTATCGTTATATATTAATAGATAGAAAAGATTTGTTTCAAAATCGTAAGAAATTCTTTTGCTTTTTGCAAGAAAAATAAAAGAAACTATGTGTAAAATATAGGTAAAATAATAACAAGCAAATAAATGGAAGTTATCATTTGTAATCAGTGACTATCTTGGATTTTAAGAATGCCTAATGTGTTCTTGTAGTAAGGTACATGTTATGCAAAATAAGGTGATTTTATCTATACACCCCTGTTATTTTGGAAGGAGGAACAAATGTGAGTATTGAAGTTGTAAATCAATATTTTGAAAATTATGGAGGAATTGCTATTTTTATTATTGTATTATTGGAATATTTGAATTTGCCTGGATTTCCAGCGGGGGTTATTATGCCTATGGCAGGAATCTGGGCTGCCAATGGAAAATTGAGTTTTCTTTTGACAATGATAATCTCTGTATCAGCAGGTTTATTAGGAAGTTGGATTTTATATTTTTTTGGCAGATGTGGTGGAAGTGTTTTTTTAAAGGCGTATGTCAAGAAATTTCCAAAGCAGCAAAAAGCTATTGAAAAAAACTTTGAAATGATACGGCAAAGGGGATGTATTGGAATTTTTTTAAGTAAATTAATTCCTATGGTAAGAACTTTAATTTCTATTCCAGCAGGAGTTCTAAAATTTGATTTTTTGAAATATACCATTAGTTCTGCTTTAGGTGTCTGTGTTTGGAACTTTGTGTTTATTGGAGCTGGTTATATCTTTGGAAATAGAGTATTTGAATGGTTAGGACAAGTATAGGCTGTCCTATAAACTTTTACAGTTTTCTGTATAGAGTAAGAAAGTTAGGAGATTGATGGGAACGGTTCTAGTTTTATGATAAGAAAAACAATTATGCACAAACTATGGCATAAGACAAAAATTGCTTATAAACGAAAGGATAAATCATTTATAGTCGAAGGATAGGTTGTTGATAATCATTTTTTAAACTAGTATCTCCTTTTGCAGTTAGTCCAATCTGATATAAATTTGTAGATGTTAGGTCATAAGACAATAGATGTTGTGCAGGAATTGGAAGTACATGCATGGCATTGGCTGGGCTGGTTACAATGGGAAGGTTGCTGTGTTTTTTAAGAGCTGTTAATAAAGAGGCAGAACTTTTGCGAAATCCAAGTATTCTCAAATAAGAAGGAGCTAAAAAATTCTGATAATCTTCTTGGCATATTTCTAATAATATATGTAAAAATAGTCGGTTGAGATGTGTGTAAGTAATATTTTTACATTTTAAATGTGCACAAAATTTACTCCAACAAGTAAAAGCAGATAGTTCATGTTTGATTCGCCTAGCAAGGGCAAGAGAACTATCTGCATAAGTAGATAGAGTGTCCAAAGTTTCCATTAGAAATTTATAATGTAGTAGGGGTGAAAAATCATCTTCAAAAAGTAAGGGATGAGAATAATTTTTAAAAATATCAAAAGCTATTTCTGGCATTGCAAGTTCTAAGGGAGTAAAAGAAATGGAGCTAGTGACAGGAACTAAATTTCTGATAGTAGCCTCTTTTTTTTGTAAAAAAGCGCGAATGGCAGAAGCAGAACAAAAATCTTTTGCTATAGAGGTATCATGATAGCCCTTTCCTCGACGCAACAGAGGAAAGGGAATCAGTTTGGAATTATAATAAGCCAAAGCTTTTAAATATTCAATGGCAAGAATATTGTTTGGAGAGGCCAATATTTTTTCTAGTTGATGGATATTAACACTCTTATAAATAGAAAAATAAGATTTTAATGCTATAGAACGAGCAACAGGAAAAGAATTTCCATTTTTCAATTCTTGTTGTAACTTATTTTGAAATGCTTCTGGCGGAGTTAACAAAGTATCAGCAATTTCCTGTA
Organism: uncultured Lachnospiraceae bacterium; assembly: GCA_910586005.1. GTDB lineage: Bacteria > Bacillota > Clostridia > Lachnospirales > Lachnospiraceae > Petralouisia. The sequence continues at coordinate 6,773 of CAJUHG010000100.1, forward strand.
ATAAATCTATCATATTGTTTTCAATGCCAAATCCAAGATGTGTTACAATACCAGTGTTATGGAGCAGAGAAACCCCACCTTTGGCAAAATATTCTGCACTAGCAGTAGCATAGAGAACAGGAAGTTCTAATACTAAATCAGCACCAGCACTTAGAGCCATTTTGGTACGAGTGAATTTGTCTAGTAGTGCAGGT
>CAJUHG010000101.1 GCA_910586005.1 uncultured Lachnospiraceae bacterium
GATAAGTCTAGAGAAACTGCACAAATAAGTAGAAAGAAAGATGCAAAGGACAAGGCTATCACAGACAAAGCCAGAGAAAGCATAGAAAAGACAACCGCCAAGAAAGCTCCAAAGAAGAAGGTTACCACAGACAAAGCCAGAGAAAGCATAGAAAAGATAACGGCCCAAAAAGATGTAAACGGCAAGGATACGGTGGACAAGAGCAAAAAAATATCAGAGGAGATAGAAGGACTTATAAAAATAGAGGAACCCCAACTTCTTGCAAAAATGGAAGCGTTCAAAGTTCTTCATCTACCAAGTACTCCCTCTCATATAAGTACTCCCTTATTCCCATTCCCTGTTTTTGCACCCAAGCTAGAAGAGCATGGAACAAATGTAAGTATTGAAGTAGAACATATCGTTATGAATGGAGTAAATGATCCAGAAGCTTTTACTGCAAATTTAACAGATGCCATCAATAACAATAGAAATGTAAGAAATCTCTTAGTAAACAATACAGTTGGAGTTATGGCAAAAGATTATAATTCTTTGAGTGGAAGGAGATTTGCAAGATAAAGTTGCAAAAGCTGAGTAAACAAAAAGTCTGAATTTAGTAAAACGAAAAGGAGAAGTACAAATGTATTTGACCAAAAAAGAGAGAAAAATTCACACACAACAAAAATTAATAGAAAATTTAAAGGAGGAAAATCAATATTTAAAAGAACAATTGGAATTATACAATCCTGAGAAAGTAAAAAACAAGATTGCATTGGCAGAAAAAAGTTATAAAGAATACATAAAATTAACAGATGAACTAAAAGAGTTAAAAAGTCAATATCAAAAACTTCTTAGAGACATATCAGAAGATAAATGGAAATTAAAACGAAGATGTAAGATAAAATAATAAATAGAAAATAAAACACCTTATGACATAGCCACATACGTGTACTTAGAGGGTATGGTGGAATGTCTAAAAGATAAAACAAAGTGGACAAAACTATCTTATAAGGGGATTGTCCACTTTACAGCGCCGAACACAATTGTGAAGCAATATCCATCATTTGTGGGAGGGTGCATAGTATTCTTTCTATTATTAGGAAAGCACAGCGCTTTAATACTTCACGATAACAAGGTCTTTCCTATGGATAGAAACAAGACAATAGAAAGCGTGCTTTGTGAACTTTCTATTGTCTTGAATAACTATTACTTTGCTACTTAATATGGGTAAGAACAAAATAATTTTATAATAAGGAGACACTAATAATGGCTAAAATAAATTTAAATCATAATCACAGGGTTGATATTCCTACCCTGATATTACAAAATAGGAATTTTGATACCATAGGGATGATTGCAGGAGCTGTTGATTTGACTTATAAAGAAAATTTTAACAGCGCAAATGAAATATCATTTTCCATATATAAAGATATTCAGAAAGAAAATTGTTCCATCTGGGATGCAATTGTTGACTTTAAGATATTATATGTACCAGAATTAAAAGAAAGATTTGAAATCAGTGTATCAACAGCCGAAAACGATTTCACAAAAAAATCTGTTACGGCTGTTTCTTTATGTGAAGCGGAGTTATCAAATATAAAATTATATCATATAGAAATCAATACAGAAAGTGATATATTAAATGAAAATTATGATGAAAATTTTCCAACTGTATTCTATAGAAATCCAGAAAATTACAACGATTATGATTGGAGTGATTCAAAATACAAAGGCAAATACAAGAATTATACTGACCAAAAAAAGAAAGAAGTAATCCGCAAATCATCTTTACTACATAGAATTTTAGAAAAAGCTCCTCACTATTCTATAGAAAAAGTAGATGTTTCTTTACAAAATATCCAACATTTTTTTAGTATATCAGATACTGATATTTACAGTGAACTTACAGGAGAAATTGCAGAAGCATTTCATTGTTTATTTTTATTTGATTCTATAGAAAGAAAAATTTCTGTATATGATTTGTATCATACTTGTAAAAGCTGTGGATATCGGGGCGACTTCTCTGAACAATGTCCAGAGTGTGGAAAGAAAGAATTTGACGGGCAATATGGAGAAGATACTACTGTGCTAATTTCCACAGAAAATCTTTCCACTGAAATAAATCTTGAGACAAATAAGGATTCTTTAAAGAATTGTTTTTATATAGAAGGCGGGGACGACATTATGACAGCTGCAATTCGTTCCATCAATCCCAATGGTTCCCAATATATTTACAATATCACAGAAGAAATGAAAAAAGATATGCCAACGGCTCTTTCTTTGGCATTAAATAAATATGATGAGAGGTATAGAACATATAAGAAAGAATATTCTTATCCATTAACAAAGCAAATCGTTGACAATTACAATGCCGTTGTTGATTATGTAAATAAAAAATTTCCTATAGAAACTAATGATGCAAATAGTGAAATTAGTAAGACAAAATTTAAGAAATTGCCAACATATTTTCTGAAGGGATATCCTGCAACCACAGAAGCCATGTATGAAGCCATTGATTTGTTTGGATTTGTAAAGGATGCTATGATGCCTACGGTTGATACTTCTGGATTAGGAATTGCTGAATCTATGCAAGCAATTATAAATGGATTTAAGAGTGGATTTGATGGATTTACAAATGAAATTGCACTAGATAATCCCTCCCAAGCTATTCAATTAACAGTAGAAAGAGCAATTAAAAATACTGCAAAAATATTTTATAGTTCTGCATACTATGATTTTGATGTGAAAACAACTTCTTATACAAAAGCAGCTTCAGAAAATTCAAAAGGAAGCTGGACAGGCACTTTTATTTTGACTAGCATCACAGAAAAAGATGAAAATGGGAATAAGATTTCAAACAAAAGTGCTTCTATCACATTGTTTATTAATAATAAGATGACACTATTTATAGAACAAAAAATATATCGAGCAATGTCAAATAAAAATGAAATTTCTGTCTATGATATTACAAACATAAAATTAGAAGAAGAAACCTTTTTGGAGCAGCTTACCTTTTATTCTTTACAGGAATTACAAAATTTGTCAGATTGTTTTCAGTCCTGTCTAGAAGTTCTATTATCTCCAGAAATTGAGGAAAATGATGCAAATCGTAAGATATTAGATAAGTTTAAGACTTTTTATACGAAGCGAAAAAAATATATTACTATAGAAATAGGAAAACGCGAAAAACAATTAGAGGATATCAAAGCAGTTTATTATTTTGATTCTAAAACAAATCTCACTTCAGGCGAATTGTATCGGATAAGAAAAGAAACAAATGATACCTTAAATTTTGAAAAATTTATAAAAGAAGCATCTAGGGAACAAACAAATAGTACAAAACTTTGGGAAGTATTTTGTTCTTATCGTAGAGAAGATAAATACAATAATTCCAATTATATTTCTACTGGTATGACAAATGCACAGGTAATTGAACATGCAAAAGAATTATTAGATGCTGCAGAGAAAGAACTTTATAAGGCAAGTCATACCCAATATACACTTACTTCCACAATGAATAATTTACTTGCAAGAAAAGAGTTTTTACCATTGGCAGATTCTTTTTCGGTAGGGAATTGGATTAGAATAGAAATTGACAATAAAATCTTTAAGTTACGTTTACTTTCTTATCAGATTAATTTTGATGAAATACAGTCTATTGATGTAGAGTTTTCTACAGCGGAAACCATATGGACTGGGATTTCAGATATTAAATCTGTGATAGATTCTGCTTCTTCTATGGCACAATCCTATTCTGGAGTGATGGAGCAAATGAATCAATCTAAAGATACCACAGATTATGTACAAAGTTGGCTAGAAGATGGATTAAATGCTACCCATACAAAGTTTGTAGATTCTGAGAATCAAAATATTGTGATAGATCATCATGGAATTCTTGCAAGAGCATATGATGAGTTGAAGGATTCTTATAGTAACTATCAATTAAAGGTAGTGGGAAATGGGCTATATACCACATCTGACAACTGGGAGACCATTCATACAGGAATTGGAAGAATTTCTTATCTAGACCCAGAAACCAATACACAAATAGATGATTATGGAGTGATAGCAAAAACAGTAGTTGGAAAACTACTCCTTGGAGAAAATCTTGGGATATATAATAGCAGTGGGTCTTTGAAATTTACTGGGGATGGACTAAGCATTAACAATAAAGATAAAACCAATAGTTTTATTGTAAATCTAAATGATGATAAAAGTTTAGTACAAATATTGAAAGGAAATGAAAAGCAATTTTATATCAATCAGAGTGGAGATGTTTGTCTAAGCGGAAGCATCAATATTGGAAACGGAAATTTTATGGTAAACACTAAAGGGGACATTACTTCCAAAGGAACAATGAGCATTGCCAATGGGCAAGTAGTGTACAATGGAAAAAGTTTAGAAGTAAATGGTATAATTAAAGCCCAAGCTAGTTCTAAAATTGGAGGTTGGACAATAACAGATACTGCTTTATACAATGGGACTTTGGAAGGAAATAATTCTGGAGATTCAGGAATATCTACAGTCAATTTTAAAAGAACTGTCTGCGAAAAAGAAAGAAAGGATTTAAGACTTGCCATTGGAAGTAATTTTGGAGTAAGCGCAACAGGAAAATTATATTGTGGAAATGCTGAGATTTCAGGTAAAGTGACAGGTTCAATAATAACAGGTTCAGAAATAACAGGAGGAATATTTAAAACTTCATTGACAGAGACAATAGATGGAAAAAAAAGAACCTCAAGTACAATAATAGAAGAAGGATGTTTTACGAATAGTGGGTATAATGCAGAGGAAAACAGAAGTGTTACCATATCAAATGGAATTTTGGATATTAGAAGAAAAGATGATTTATTTGGAACATATTTTTTAGCAGAATCTTGGGTATTATTTAAAAATAATGGAGGTGTCTTTAGTGTAAGTGCAGATCTCAATAGTTTTTCAACAAGTTTAGATACCACTTTCTATGCTGATGTAAGAATGGAGAAAAATATATATTTTTCAAAAGATGAAGAATATTTTATAAAATCTAATGGAAGTGCAAAATTTCATTCTTTAACACTAAAAGATAGTCTGATACCATTGTCCACGAAAGATTCTAGGCTTGGAAGTCCTGATTCTTACTGGAGATACATTTATACAACTTCATTAAGAATAAAAACAGGCAACTATGATGATATTGGACGCATTAATTGTATTTGGGAGGATGGAAACTCCCATGACATAATAACAGCTAAAAATGATGGACTTACATGCAGTTTTGGATGGGATGGTACAGATGCTGAAACCAAAGAACACAAATGTGATACTGTAACAGAAATATGTGGCACAACGATTACATACAAAAGTGCTTCTGGAGCAACAGCCATTTCAGATGAGAGAATGAAAGAATCCTTTAAAAAATTAGATGAAATGGATCCTGTATATATGGATTTAAAACCAATGGCATTTCAATATAAAAATGGAGTATCTAAAAGATATCATTTTGGATTTGGAGCAGGACAGGTAAAAGAAGCGCTTGAAAAACATAACTTTACTACAAAAGATTTTGCCGGATTTGTACAGATGTCAGATAGCTCTGAAAATGAAGACTATTGTGGATATGAGGATCCTATGGGACTAATTTATACAGAATTCATCTCTTGGAATACCCATATGATTCAAAAGTTATATATAGAAAATAAGGAATTAAAACAAAGATTAGAAAAGTTAGAAAGTATAGTGCTAAAAGAAGGAGTTGATAGTTTATAAAATATTGGATATTTGATAATTGTCATTAGAAGTTAATGAATAAAGTTTATAAGTTCATAGGCTATCTTCTTAGTCGTAAGAGATAGCCTATTCAATATGTGCAGGGTCTGTCCCAGCGAAGCGAGGGTACTCGCACAAGAGGAAATATATTACTAAAGTGACTGCACTTGGCTCTCCTACAAGAAAGTTCTACAATGATTTTCACTTTGCTTTTGTATACAGATAAATATAGAAAATGCCGAAACTCTTAAATTGCAAGAGCCTCAGCATTTTAAGTACTGCCGGCAGCGGGACTTGAACCCGCACGTGGTTGCCCACAACAGATTTTGAGTCTGCCTCGTCTGCCATTCCGACACGCCGGCGAATTAATCACTCGAACGTATATATATTATCATGCTTTTAAAAAAAAAGCAAGTATATTTTAAAAAATTTTAAAGTTTTTAATTTTCTTTGACACATATAGATTGATACATTATAGTAGAATTATACTGTAATAGTAGAAAATGATTGGAAGGAACCATTAATAGAAAAAAATTAGATTTTATCAAAAGAAAGTAGAGAGGGCATCAAATGGCAAATAAAGAACTTGCAACATATATTATGGAACAATTATCAGATTTAATGGAAATTAGGAATATCCCTATGATGGGAGGTTATATTTTTTATTATAGGGAACGCATTTTTGGGGGAATCTATGAAAATGGTTTTATGGTAAAAATTACAAAGGCAAGTAAGTATTATATGCCAGATAGCCTACCAGAAGCACCATACAAGGGAGCAAAAGAGATGCTTCCAGTGACAATTTTGGAAAACCGAGAGATATTAAAAAAAATGGTATCTGAAATGTATGAGGAATTACCAAAAAGAAATTCAAAGAGCAAAAAGAAATTGTCATAAATAAAAATGCAAGAGCACCTTTGGTGTTTTTGCATTTTTATTTTATAGAAAAAGAAGTCACCTTCCTAATCTAAGTAAATAAGCAGGATACGGGAGTCGGACCCGCCTCTTCAGCTTGGGAAGCTGACATACTACCGATATACGAATCCTGCATGATGCTATTATATCATAATTGAAAAAAAATACAAGACTATTCTATAAGAGTTCACGACAAACGCATGAATCCCTACATCCCCCTTATATTTGTTTTCTTTATTTT
>CAJUHG010000102.1 GCA_910586005.1 uncultured Lachnospiraceae bacterium
GCTATAAGGTTGTAAGGGTTCTGCATTGTATTTTACAGTACTAGCCACAATCTCTCGTTCCGCATAGGTCATTCCAATAATTTCTGATGCCATAATAATCTGATAAGAACACTCTGCCTGATTTACAAGGCTCACATAACGACCACAATCGTGAAGGATAGAAGCCACTTGTATAAGCAAACGTTCTCTTTTTCCCATTCCATGTACTTTCTTCATGGCATCAAAAATAGCAGTGGACATATTTAAAACTGCCTCTGTATGATTAGAATATCCTTGATAATGCTCTGCAATATTTTTAGCTGCTGTCAGAATATCCTTTTCAAAATCATGGTCAAAATGAAGCATCCTATTTTTTTCTGCATAATCACAGACAATTCCATCATTAATATTCACACCTGGAACCCAAATATAACGCGCATTCAATTCTTCTGTCAAACGTTTATAAAGTACCACAGAAGGAATAATTAATGGGTCATGCTCATTTGCAAGATTTAGTTCCTTAGAAATCTCCTCCGAAGATTTTTTATACCATTTATTCAATAATTTAATAAAACGCTCTGTTTCAATTGTGCCATCTTCTTCTTTCTTGGAAAATCCTTTGGTCATTTCTCCAATATAATCTCCCATAATTACAATATATTTTATATCTATATCTTGTAGATAAATTCGCTTAAAAATCTCTAATTCTTTATCTATCAATTCCTGTATTTGTGTCTCATAATGAGAAACTAAATTTTCAATTGTTGACAATTTTTCTCTAATTCGCATAATACCTAATTCAATATGCTGAGTAGTCATAACAGCACCTTTTTGAAATAAGGTAATCTGCATACTTCCGCCTCCTACATTAACAATGGCGGCACCTTTTTGAATCATCTTTTCAAATTCTGGAGATATTACAAGGGATTTATAGCCCATCAAACGATGTTCAGAATTTCCAAGAACTGTAACGTTAATTTTTGTACGAAGACGTATCTGATCCAAAATAAAAAGCTCATTGCTTACATTTCTAAATACATTCCCTACATATGCCTTATAATCATCTACTTTATATCCATTCATAATAGAATGAAATTCTTTTAAAATCAGACAAAGTTCTTCCACTAATTCATATCCAATAATTCCTTTATTATATGCATCTCTTCCCAATTCTACATGACTGCGTATATAATCTATAGTTCTTATTCTCCGGTTTGCGGAAATCTCAAATATTTTTAGGCTCACCTCATAAGAGCCAATATAAATTGCTGCAAATGTTGTAATCTTCATATTTGTTCCTTCTCCCTACTTTTCGATTACTGTTTTCCCAATAGATAATCAATAAACTGTTGTGCTGTTCTTCCAGAAAGTCCTCCATGATTTAATTCCCACTTATTTGCCTCAAGCAGCAATTGTTCCTCTTGCATCTGAATATAATTTCTTTTTGCCAAATATTTTACAATCTCTTGAAATTCTTTTTTATCTGGCTTTCCAAAATAAATAGTAACGCCAAACCGTGATACCAATGACAATTTTTCTTGTATGGTATCATTGGTATGAAGCTCATCATCTCTTTCTTCTTTATCACTAAATTTTTCTCTTACCAAATGCCGCCGATTGGAAGTGGCATAAATCAGTACATTTTCAGGCTTTTTTTCTAATCCTCCCTCAATTACTGCCTTTAGATATTTGTATTCAATTTCAAACTCTTCAAAAGATAAATCATCCATATATATAATAAACTTATAATTTCGATTCTTAATCTGTGTAATGACACTATTTAAATCTTGAAATTGATGCTTGTACACCTCAATCATACGCAGTCCTTGTTCATAATATTGATTTATAATCGCTTTAATACTTGTAGATTTTCCTGTTCCTGCATCTCCAAAGAGAAGACAATTGTTCGCCTGTTTTCCATTTACAAAAGCCTCTGTATTATCTATTAATTTCTGTTTGGCAATCTCATAGCCTACCAAATCATCTAAATGTACATGAGCAATATTTGTAATTGGTGTAATTTTAACCTCTTCCCCTTTATGTTCCACACGAAATGCTTTGTGAAGCCCTAGATTTCCCACTCCAAATTCCTTGTAAAAGGTTGTCACTTCATCTTTAAATTCTTCCACTGTCATTGTCTGTGCCAAGCGTATGCTTAATTCACAAATTCTGTCACGAATCCTGTGGTTAAACACGTTTCCACTTCGATTCGCTCTTTTGTAATGTCTCAAAACACACAATTCTGGGATATCCAACTGTTCTGCTAGAATATAAAAATCAAAATCGAACAACTCTTTAAAAATAGTAAAATCATAAAATGCTAAATCATTGATGCTTCCAGAGACACTTCCTCTGATTTCACAAGATGTACTATAGGCATTCTCATTGTTTACTAATAAAAGCGTTAAATAATTCTGCCATAAATTTCCCTCAAATCCATGACTTGCAGAAAGCTCTATTAGATGATGAAAACATTCATAACACAAGGCCTGAATATCTTCTTTATTGTAATATTCACTGTTATAATGTTCCATAATCCAAGTGAAATCTTCAAAAATTCTGCCCTCTTCAAATTCTCGATATAAAATCAGCTTTCTTGCACTTTTCATCTATTAATCCTCACTTCCCTTTAATAATTTCCTAAAACCTTTACATAAAGGGCTTCTTCCATCAGTCCTTTTAAGGCATTCTGCACCGCTCCATCCTTCAAATTTCCTTCCAAATCAACAAAAAAGCGATATTCAAAACTTTTATCTTTGATAGGTCTTGATTCAATTTTTACCATATTTAAATTATTAAACATAAAATGAGAAAGTATATGATAAAGAGAACCACTTTCATGGGAAACTTCAAAACAAATACTGACTTTTTTGGCCTCTTTTAAAGATATGTTTTGATTTCCAACAATAATAAATCTAGTACTGTTTTCCTTACTGTAGTTAATATGAGTTTTTAAAATTTTCAATCCATATTTTTTTGCTGTTTCTATACTAGCAATAGCTGCTTGATTTTTTTTCTTGTCTTCTAATACTTTAATTGCCGCAAATGCAGTGTTTCCTGCTTTTATCCGCTTCCAATTTTTATGTTCCTCTAAGAAATCTATACTCTGCATTAATGCTTGTGGATGAGAGTATACACAAGTAATATCTGAAAGATTACTTTCTGGCAATCCCAAAAGAGCATGTTCTATTTTAATAATTTGTTCTGCTACAATATAATTGTCATATTTTACCAACAAATCAAAATTTTCTCCAACAATTCCAGCCGATGAATTTTCAATAGGAAGTACTGCATAATCTGCCTCTCCATTACGAATAGCTTCCATAGCATCTTCCCATGTCTCTACATGAAAACTATTTGTATTTTCTCCAAAATATGCTTTCATAGCAAGTTCACTGTAAGAGCCTTCCATTCCTTGATACACCACTTTATTTGTGATAAATGGAAGTTTGTCCACTTGAGAAAATCCAAACTCTTCTATTTGACCATACCAATTCAACAATTGATATTGGCGCTTCCTACTCATTGCCATAATTTGTTCAAATAGTTCTTCCATGTCATAACTGTTTTTCTTATCTTTTACAAGTTCTTTTACCTTTAAAATTTTTTCTTTTTCACGCTCTTTATCTAGTACTGGTTTTCCAACCGAAATTTTGTACTCTGCAACCTCTGTCGTACGTTTCATTCGCTCTTCATACAAGGCAACAATCTGACTGTCTATTTCATCAATTTCCTCCCGAATTTCACCTAAATTTTTCATATGTCACTTCCTTATTATCTTTTCTTTTATCATATAACAACAAGCCTACAAAGGCAAGTTTGTAAAGGCATTTTTATAGGAATATTATATTTTCACAATTTTATTTACACGAAGCAAAGATTATCATCGTTCTTGCTCGTAAATGGGGTTGTCACAGAAAGGTGACAACCCCATTTCTTATACATGAAGTACACATTTTTTTTGGTATGCTAACCCTGAGGAATGTAAATATAATTACATTTTAAAACATCAGAAACCATTCCATACTTATCTACCAGAATCAATGACAAAATATTATTTCCCTCTGGCATATAAATAGGTTCTGTATATTGTTTGGAATCTTGTGTGGGTGCACTACCATCCCAGGTATAATATACACTGCAACCTTCTGGCACATATATAGATATTGATTGAGGAGCATAAAAATTGCCACCATCTGGTGTTACTTTTGGAGGATCTGGTTTTTCAAGTTCTTTTAGAAAATTCTCTGCTATTTCATCACTGTAAATTCCAAGACTATTACAACAAATCGCACGAATTTTCACCTCTCTTCCAGGTTCTATCAATATAGGGTCCTTGTATTCTTTTCCCTGTTTTGGATCAGAACCATCCATTGTATAATAAATGGTACAACCAATTTCTCCTGAAATTTTAATGATTAATTCTTCTTGAATAAAACTTTCTGAAGAATGAAAAACAGGTGGTTCTACTAAATATTTATCAAACAATTGTAAAATATCACGATTGGTAACATCCTCGCTTAATTTTTTAATCGCCTCATAATTTTTTTGTTCTGCATATACTTGAATCAATTGTTGGTACGCTTGCTGATTATTATTATCTAGTCTAATTACTTCTTGAAGTAAGTTCACTGCACCATTGATATCTGTTCTAGAAAGATAAATTTCCACTAAATGTAATCTTGCATCTAAACTATTATTTTCAAGTTCTAATGCACGTTTCAAACATTTTTCAGCCTTTAGATATTCTTGATCTCTTAGATATTCTTTTGCCTCTTTCATCTGATATTCATATGAATGATCATTAGAATAATTTACTAATAAAATAATACCAACAATCAAAACAATAAGAAGAATAAGTGCAATAAATGCCCATATTACAGATTTTTTTTTCTTTTTTGTTTTCTTTTTAACAGAGGATTTTTTCTTTTCAGAAGAATTCATTTTTTCTTCTTTTTTATCAGAAAACTGTTGTTCAGAAAAAGTTATCTTTCCTTCGTTTTTGTTAGAATCTTCTTGTTTCTTTTTCTTTTCTTCTTTTTCTTGTAGTACCTCCCTTAAAAAATCATCTTCTAGAAGATTATAGTCTGATACAATTTGAGCCTCTCTTCCACATACAGAACAATACACACATCCTACTCGCAATTCTGCACCACAATTTGCACACTTCATTCCTTCTATTCCTCTTTTACTTATCTTCTATGCTTTGTACACAATTATTCATTAGCATTGCGATAGTCATTGGGCCTACGCCTCCAGGAACTGGAGTAATCGCCGAAGCAATTGGTTCTACTTCATCAAATTTTACATCTCCACATAATTTATTATTTTCATCTCTATGAATTCCTACATCTATAACAACTGCTCCCTCTTTTACATATGCAGAACCAATAAATTGTGGTTTGCCAATTGCCACAATTAAGATATCTGCCTGCTTGCAGATTTCAGGTAGGTTTTTGGTCTTAGAATGGGTAATGGTTACCGTAGCATTCTCCCGCAACATTAAAAGCGCCATTGGTTTTCCCACAATATTACTTCTTCCAATCACTACACAATTCTTTCCTGTAATCTCTATTCTAGAACGTTTTAAAAGCTGAATAATTCCTGCTGGCGTACAAGAAACAAATCCTTTCTGCCCAATAGTCATAGCTCCTACACTTTGTGGATGAAATCCATCTACATCTTTCTTAGGACTAATGGATTGAATAATCTTATCCTCACAAATATGTTTTGGCAAAGGAAGTTGTACCAAAATTCCTTTTACTTCTTCTTTGGTATTTAATTCTGCAATTAATTGTAATAATTCTTCTTCTTTTGTCTCTTCTGGTAATTCATATGCCAAAGATCCAATTCCAATATAAGCACAAGCATTTTTCTTATTGCGCACATAAACACTAGAGGCTGGATCTGTTCCTACTTGAATAACTGCAAGCGCTCCTGTTTTTCCATTTGCTTTTAACTCTGCTACTTTTTCTTTTAATTCATCTTTAATTTGCTGAGAAATCTTTTTTCCATCTATAATTAATGCCATACTCTTTCCTTTCTAAAATAAACCTGTAATAACACCCTTATCATCTACATTAATATGGTAAGCTGCTGGATTTTTTCCTAATCCTGGCATAGTCATAATAGCTCCAGTAATTGCTACCACAAATCCCGCGCCTGCAGAGGCATACACCTCACGCACATGAACGTTAAATCCAGTAGGACGTCCAAGTTTTGTCTGGTCATCTGACAAAGAATATTGTGTTTTTGCCATACAGATTGGAAAATTTCCCATTCCTAGTTCTTCTATTCTCTTTAATTCTTTCAAGGCGACTGGAGCATAAGTTACACCATCTGCCCCATAAATTTCTTTTGCGACAATTTCTATTTTATCTGTAAGAGAACAAGAATCCTCATAGATAGGCTTAAATTGACTTTCTTTTGTCTCTAAGGTTTCTAAGACCTTTTGTGCAAGTGCAATGCCACCTTCTCCCCCTTTTTCCCATACTTCAGATAAGGCAAATTCACATCCTCGCGCTTTACAAAATTGTTCTACAAACTCTGTTTCTGCCTTAGTATCTGTCACAAAGGAATTTAAAGTGACTACTAC
>CAJUHG010000103.1 GCA_910586005.1 uncultured Lachnospiraceae bacterium
AATCGAACCCCTGTCCGAAAGCCAATTCACTATGGCATCTCCCATTACAGTCATTAATTTTACATTCCCTCTGCCAACCGCTTAATGACAAGCTGTTAGTTTCAGTAGCTTCATAGTACGCCCATGTGCGCAAAGCTTTGCACACGTCGTTTCCCACATCGTCGAAGCCGGTTACTTAAACTGTGGGTGGTTTAAGGCCGACTGCTGCAACTAGGCAGCGAGTGCTAAATTATCTTCAGCGTTTATATTTATTGTTCCCGTTGATGAGGCGGTCAGGAGCCGCCAATGGCTTCCATAGCTGCACAACCCCCGTCGAAACCAGTACAACCCCTGGTTTAGCTGATGTGGTTTAGCAATTGTTATTAAACTATATTTTTCTTATTTTGTCAACTATTTATTCTAAAATAATAGAAAACATGTTTTTCCAATTTTTTATTATCAGAAATAATAAAAAACATGCTTTTCCAATTTCTTATTATCAGAAACAATCTATTGTTAGGAATTAAACTTTTATATCTACTCCCTTGTATAATTTCTTCCAGTCCTCTTTGTAAATATCATAGAGTTCTTTCAGTTCTTTTGCTGATTCTTCTATATTCTTCTTTTGTGCTTCCAACTGTTCAGAAACACTGTCTATTTGTTCCTCTTGGACTTCTTTTAATTGTTCTTGAGTCTCTTCTAAAAGTTGTTCTTGGGTTTCTTCTACCATTTCTGTCATTTCTTCCATGACTTCTTCTAAAGCACCCTTGTCTTCTTCTGTTCCTTGTGCCTCTTCCAGCATTTCTTCTCTTCTCTCTTCTGGTGTCTTTGGCTCTAGTTTTTCGGCTGCTTTTGCATTCTTCTTTCCTTGTTCTTCTGCTTCATCCAAAATATGAGACATTTGTTCATTATTATAAGCTGTTTTTACAGCAGTAATCTCATCTTCATAATTATGAAACATCTCTAATTTTTTTGCAATCTCTTCTACGGTTCCGCATTCCATATTTTTCAGATTTTCTTTCTGTTTTTCCCAGAATTGTATCTGATTTCCTGCCTGTTGCTGTCGCTCCATTTTTTCTTGTGTACTTTTTAATGTGCTGTTATGTAAAATTGGTAGATTTCCTGCAAACACACTGCTAGATTTATAATTGTTATGAGCGTTTGCCCCTGTATTAACTGTAAAAATATTCATAAGAACACCTGCTCTTTCTTTCCTTTTTTCTGGAATATAGAGCGGCTCAGGGAGAATTATCAGCAAAGCTGAAGAGCCGCTCAAAACAAAAACACCAAAAATTTTTGAATTTCTGGTATATATTTCGTCATTTCCATTAAATTCCTTAATACTAATGAAAAAGTTTCTACAATTGAATATCTACAGATCTTCCACTATTTTTTTCTGAATTTGATGATATGGATAAAACTGACCCACCTCCTATGATAGGAATATCAGAGGTACTCTTATGTTTTTTATCTTTTTCAATATTTTCAGAATGAAAGCCAGAAACCATTTCTGCACGTACTTCTATTTTTGAAAGTTCCTTTTGCTTATCTTCTACGTTGATACCACATTTTTGATCTAAACTAATTTCAGACTGCAAAGTTCTTGCTCTACCCTTTAAATGGGCTGCAACACTTTCATACACTTCTGCCTGTCCCATAGCTGAAGTTGCCGAAATCATAGCTTTCATACTTCTCTTGGACATTTTTTATCTCCCTTTTATTCTCAACTATGTATGATATCTGTAGATTTCTTTTTTTAACTCAAAAAAATATTAGGAAATTATTATGTTTTACATAGGCACCAACCAAAAGAATGCCAAAGGCATTCTGAAACCTTTATAAAAAGGATAAGCCCTTTTTAAAAGCTTATCCACTAAATTTTTTTATCAATTTGAAAATGCTATCTGTATTCTTGTTCTTATCTGACATAACAGTTTTATCCACACGATTTGCAAAGGTACACTTATGTTATTTCTTACTGCTGCTCAGATAACTTTACATTTCTATCTAATATAATTCCACCACCAACTAAAATATCTCCATTATAAAATACTACTGCTTGTCCAGGTGTAATTGCACGCACAGGTTCTTGAAAATTACAAAGAATTTTATCTTGTTCTATCATTTTTATCTTACAAGGAGCACCTTTATGACTATAGCGAATTTTAGCAATTACATCCATCTCTTCTTCTAAATTAGGAATGGACATAAAATTTAATCTATCTGCAAATAGAACTGTTCCAAATACTTCCTCATTGCTACCCAATACCACTTGATTTGTTTCTGTGCGTATCTCTGTAACAAATCTAGGCGTACCTAGGGCAATTCCTAATCCCTTCCGCTGTCCAATGGTATAATGTGTAATGCCCTTGTGCTGACCTAAAATGGTTCCATCTTTTGTCACAAAATTTCCAGGTGGAGGAACACTTTCCTTTGCTTCTCGTTCAATAAATCCTGCATAATCTTGGTCTGGAATAAAACAGATTTCTTGACTATCTGGTTTATTGGCTGTTCGAAGTCCAATTTTTTCTGCTATCGCCCGAATTTCTTCTTTTGTATAATCTCCCACAGGCATTAATGTGTGAGAAAGCTGATACTGTGTTAAATTATAGAGGGCATAAGTTTGGTCTTTTGCAGCAGTGGCAGATTTCTGCAAAGCAAATCTTCCATTTGGTAATTGCCTAATTCTAGCATAGTGACCTGTAGCAATATAATCTGCTCCAATATCTATACTGCGCTTTAACAAAGATTCCCATTTTACATAGCGATTACAGGCAATACAAGGATTAGGTGTATGACCTTTTAA
This sequence comes from uncultured Lachnospiraceae bacterium, assembly GCA_910586005.1. GTDB lineage: Bacteria > Bacillota > Clostridia > Lachnospirales > Lachnospiraceae > Petralouisia. Next base: position 2,786 of record CAJUHG010000103.1, read on the forward strand.
ATATTCTTTCACAAAATAATCTATTACATTTTTTTTAAACTCTGATTTAAAGTTCATTACATAGTAAGGAATATCAAGCATAGCTGCTACACGCCTTGCATCTTCCACCGCAGACAATCCACAACAGCCACCTTGTTCTTCTTGTATTTGCTCTTCTTCCTCTTGCCAAATCTGCATTGTTACACCAATCACATCATAGCCTTCTTCTTTTAGCAACCAAGCTGCTACTGAAGAATCCACACCACCTGACATTCCAACTACCACTTTTTTCTTTTCCATAAATTTGCCTTAACAATCCTTTTCTTCCTTATGATATCACTTTCTGTTCTATCCATTTATCTTAGTAATCTTCTTCCTCTTCTTCTTCACTGATATCATTTTTTGGTTTCTCTAACCCTTCAATTTTAATACCATTTTTCTCTGCATAATCCCAAAGTGCCGCATGAATGGCCTCTTCTGCTAATAAGGAACAATGAACTTTTACAGGTGGAAGGCCATCTAATGCTTCCATTACAGCTTTATTTGTCACTTGCAATGCCTCTTGAATGGTCTTTCCCTTCACTAATTCTGTTGCCATAGAGCTAGTAGCCACTGCTGCACCGCATCCAAACGTTTTGAATTTTACATCCTGAATAATTCCATTGTCATCAATATCCAAAAAAATACGCATAATATCGCCACATTTTGCATTTCCTACGGTTCCAACACCACTGGCGTTTTCAATTTCACCTACATTTCTTGGGTTTTTAAAATGGTCCATTACTTTTTCACTATACATTGCTCTTCCTCCAGATTTTCCTGTAAATTATTCTTTTAAGCTATCCAAACAGATCTACTTATGTGTTCTAATCATGTTATCTCTTTATTTATACCTTGGACATACCACATGGCATGATGGGATGCCCCAGAGGGTATTATTTCTTAGATTTGAATCTCTCATCACTAAAATAAAATGACAAGATTCTTGGGAATAGGCTTCTAACGAAGCCTTATTTACCAAGCGAACCCCACATTCTTGTGGTTTTTATAATAATTCCTATGTTATTCTTAGCCTTTCATTCTGTGTGTTCTTTGCAACATTTATCTTTTTATCCATTAATTATCGCAACTAGAACAAGTATCTATTATATTAATTCTAAACTTTCTTAGGCATGATTTTTCTTCATGTAATCTTCATACAATGGTGACATTTCTCTCAATTGTTGTACAATTTCTTTGATGGTATCCACTGTATAATCAATATCTTCTTTTGTAGTATCTTCTCCCAAAGTTAAACGCAGGGAACCATGAGCAATTTCATGAGGAAGCCCAATTGCTAAAAGTACATGAGAAGGATCTAAAGAACCTGAAGTACATGCAGAACCAGAAGAACCACAAATCCCCTTCATATCTAGCATAATCAATAAAGATTCTCCCTCTACAAATTGAAAACAAAGATTTACATTATTGGGTAAACGATTCGTTCTGTCACCATTCACTCTAGTAAATGGAATTTCTCTTAATACCCGTTCCATAAGATAATCCCGCAATTCTCGTTCCTTTTTGGTTCGCTGTTGCATACTTGCCATTGCAAGTTCCACTGCTTTTCCAAAGCCTACAATTCCTGGCACATTTTCTGTTCCTGCTCGACGTTTTCTTTCTTGAGCACCTCCATGTAGCAAAGAGCGAATTTTTACACCTTTGCGAATATACAAAAATCCTATCCCTTTTGGCCCATTTAATTTATGTCCACTACTACTTAACATATCAATCTGTAATTCATCTACATTGATAGGAATTTGTCCAAAGGCTTGCACAGCATCTGTGTGAAATAAAATTCCATGTTGCCTTGCAATCTTTCCAATTTCTGCAATAGGTTCAATGGTTCCAATTTCATTATTTGCAAACATAATAGAAATTAAAATGGTATCAGGGCGAATTGCTTTTTTTAATTCTCCTAGTTTCACCACTCCAAATTCATCCACATCTAAATAAGTAACCTCAAAACCATTTTGCTCTAACCATTCACAAGTATGCAATATAGCATGATGTTCAATTTTGCTGGTAATAATATGTTTTCCTTTACTCTTATAAGCCTCTGCCGTAGCTTTCAATGCCCAATTGTCTGATTCACTTCCTCCAGCAGTAAAATAAATTTCATTCTCTTTTGCTCCAATCGCATTGGCAATACTTTCTCTCGCCTTAGAAACTGCCTCTTTACTTTTTCCACCAAATTCATACACGGTGGAAGCATTCCCATAAAATTCAGAAAAATACGGCAACATTACTTCTACTACTTCTGGTGCTGTTCTTGTTGTTGCCGCATTATCCAGATATATCATTTTCTCCATATTTGCCTCCATTCTTTGTGTTTTCTAACATATTCATGCCCTATAACATAAACAGGTAATAATAAAAGAATAAACAAATTCTTTTACTCCTTATTTTCCTATCATAATTACTTTACCGTTTACTTTCCTTCACCAATTCCCCAATGAAAATACTGTCCACTGTATCATTGATACTATCATTGATACGCTTCCAAACAATCTTACTCACACACTGGGAAGAACTCGTGCAATGCGTTTTCTGTTTATCATCAATTCCTGCACATTCTACAGGGATTAAATCACCTTCTAATGCTCTTAACACTTCCCCGACAGAAATCTCATCTGCTGGTTTTGCAATTATATAGCCTCCATGAACGCCACGAACACTTTTTACTAATCCTGCTTTCTTAAGTTTTGCCATAAGTTGTTCTAAATAACTAATAGAAATCTCTTGACGCTCAGCAATACTATTCAATGAAACTGGTTGTGTCTCTCCGCACACCGCCAAATCGATAAAGGCTCTCAAACCATATCTTCCTTTTGTAGATAATTTCAATGTATCACCTCAATTATAACACCTTATATACATCTTCTATTTATGACCCTTTTTCGTTTTAAAATCCGAGTATTTTAGTCGGGATTCTTTACAAACGCATAGTATCATGATTTTATTCTGCTGTCAAGTTCCTTATTTTATGCATTTTTATGTTTTTTTTCTCATACATTAGAAATAATCTTGTATTGGCTTTTGGAGACTATATGAAATTTAAATCCCTGCACAACCACCCATTAATTACAGGAACACTACTTTTAACCATAGCGGGACTACTCTCACGGCTCATTGGCTTCTTCTATAGAATATTCCTCTCTCAAACAATTGGTGCTGAGGGAATGGGAATTTATCAGCTTACGTTTCCCATTCATATACTTACTATTTCCCTAACTTCCTCAGCGATACAAACTGCTATTTCAAGATTTGTTGCTCAGTCCGCTATTTCAAATAATAATCTTAATACAGAAAACTCCAATAAAAAAGCCCTCTGTAATGAAAAATGCTATTTAACAGCCGGACTTATCTTATCATTATCACTTTCTTTTTTCTGTATGATAGTTCTATATCAATTTTCAGATTTAATTGCAATACATTTTTTAGAAGAACCTAGATGTGCCCCATTACTTCAAATTCTTTCCTTTACCATTCCCTTTGGTGCAATTCATGCTTGTATCAATGGCTATTTCTATGGACTGAAAAAAACTTTTGTTCCCGCTTCTTCACAACTTTTAGAACAAGTAGCTCGTGTGGGCAGTGTATGGCTTTTTTTTCAAATTTCTATAGAAAAACACAATGCCATTTCCCTTAATCTTATTGCTTGGGGTATGGTAGTTGGAGAACGTGCAGCCACCTTATTTGCTATCAGTTTTCTACAAAGAAAAAAGAACCGTGGCAGACGTCTTCTAGCTGTAA
>CAJUHG010000104.1 GCA_910586005.1 uncultured Lachnospiraceae bacterium
AAATCATTAGACAGAGGAGATTTAGAGTGGCGTGAAATGTATAAATAGAAGAAAGCGGAATAGGATTGCAAGTATTTTTCTATCTTTTGTGTTGATTTCTGGCTGTGGTCAAGAGATCGTACTAGAAAATGCTTATGACACATATGAAGGTATTAAACTATATGGTTTGGCTTCAGGAGAGGACAATAGTACTACTAACTCCTTTTTTGCAAAGAATATCTGTGTTGCTGGAAATGAAGATTTGTTAAGTACAAATGTAACAGCTTCTCTTTCGGAAGGAGCTGCACTTTTCAATTTAAAAGATAAAACAATGACATTTGGAAAGAACGTACATGGACAGATGTATCCGGCAAGTACTACTAAGATTTTAACCGCTTATGTAGCATTAAAACATGGGAAATTAACAGATACTGCAACTGTGACAGAAGAGAATTTACAATTAGAAACAGGTTCTTCTATTTGTGGACTTTCAGTAGGAGATACTACAACCTTAGAAGAATTGTTATATGGATTACTTCTTAGTAGTGGTAATGATGCAGCAAATGTAATTGCAGATATGATTTCTGGAAATTCAGAAGAATTTGCAAAATTAATGAATGAGGAGGCAAAAGCTCTAGGAGCTACTAATTCAAATTTTGTGAATCCTCATGGATTACATGATCTAAACCATTATACAACTGTATATGATATGTATTTAATTTTTAATGCAGCTATACAGAATAAACAATTTGAGACAATTATCAATACCAATTCCCATACAGGAGAATTAACAAATGCTTCTGGACAAGTAGTAACAAAAGAATGGAAGAACAGCAATAAATATTTGAATGGAGAAAAAACAATACCAGAGGGAGTAGAGGTAGTTGGAGGAAAAACAGGAACTACTAGTAATGCTGGAAGTTGCTTAGTATTGTACAGTAAAAAGAATAACACTCCATATATTTCCATTGTTTTTAAAGCAGAAAATGCAGAAAATCTTTATGAGGAAATGACACAACTATTAGGCGATATATAATGATGTAACCTTATCAAGGAAGCACCCGCTTCTACGTCGCAGAGACATAAGCGATGGGTGAGAACGTATATCCGCTTTGACACTAAGCTTACAAGTCCATTTTAATCCTAAAATATAATTTTGTTTGTTGATATGTAATGCAAGCCATCTGTTGAAAAAACAGGTGGCTTATTTATTTTAATAAATGGGAGTATTTGTTTCAGCAGTCATAAAGGTTTTTAAGAAAAATCTTATCTCACTAAAATAGGAAAGTAGAAAGTACTTTTTTAGAATAAAAAATAATAAGCTAACTATTGACAACTGATATATACTGTTATATACTGTTTATCAAGGAGGAAATAATATGCATATTATTATTAGTAATTCATCCCTGGAACCAATTTATGAACAAATTATAGGGCAGATTAAATCTATGATAATAGAAGGAAAATTACAAGAACAAACAATATTGCCATCCGTACGTTCCCTATCAAAAGAGTTAAAAATTAGCGCATTGACTGTAAAGAAAGCCTATGATTGTTTAGAACAAGAAGGTTTTATTATTACAGTACATGGAAAAGGAAGCTATGTTGCTCCAAATAACAAAAATCTTTTTCAAGAAGAACAGAGAAAAAAGGTAGAAACTATGCTAGAACAGGCCATTCAAGCAGGTAGAAACTGTGGGATGAAAGAGATAGAAATCAAAGAAACTTTTGAATTACTTATAGAAGAGGCGTATTAGAATGGAGGAAATTATGATTTTAAAATTAGAAAATGTGCAAAAACAATATAAAGATTTTAAACTTAATTGTTCTTTACAAGTGGAAGAAGGATGTATCACAGGAATTATTGGGGCGAATGGAGCAGGAAAAAGCACTACCTTTAAAGCAATTCTTGGACTAGTGAAAACAGATGGAGGAACAATTGAAATTTTGGGAAAAGATCAGAAGAATTTTTCTGTTCATGATAAAGAAGAGATTGGTGTAGTACTTGCTGAAAATACGTTTAATGGTGCACTTGCCATAAAGGATGTTGTTGAAGTTATGAAGGCTATGTATCATAAATTTGACAAAGATTACTTTTTAAAAAAATGTGAGATTTATGGTTTACCTATAGAAAAGCAGATTAAAGATTTTTCTACTGGAATGAAAGCAAAATTCAAACTTTTAATTGCAATGAGTTATGATGCAAAACTTTTAATCTTAGATGAGCCAACAGTTGGCATTGATTCTGTTACTAGAAGTGAATTATTAGATGAAATGAGAGAATTTATGTCCAAAGAGGGAAAAGCCATTTTAATTAGTTCTCATATTTCTTCTGATTTAGAAGGATTATGTGATGATATTTATTTTATTCAAAATGGAACTATTTTGCTTCATGAAGATACAGATGTGATTTTATCTGATTATGCTACTTTGAAAGTTAGTGATGAACAGTATGAGAAAATTGATAAAAATCACATTATTTATCAAAAAAAAGTTTCTTTTGGATATGAACTTCTTACAAAAGAAAAACAGTTTTATTTGGATAATTATCCTAAAATTGTTATGGAAAAGGGAAGTATTGATGATTTGATGTTGATGATTGCGAAAGGAGAAAAAGCATGAAAGGTTTATTGATTAAAGATATGCGCTATACATTGAGAAATAAAAAAATAATAATAGGATGTTTTTTGGTAGCATTAATATTGGTTGCTACGCAAGTAGCTGAAAATGCTTCTTTTATTATTGGATATATGACAATGGTATCTGGAATGTTGGTTTTAAATATTATTTCTAGTGATGAATATGACAAAAGTAATGCTTTTCTTATGACAATGCCTGTAAACTGTGATATCTATGCTATGGAGAAATATTTATTTTCCATTGGATGTAGTCTTATAGGATGGTTGATAGGAACCATCATTTGCTTTATTTTGCAAAGAAATCAGGCATTAGAGACCTTAGTCCAAGCAGTAGTTATTTTTCTGGTATTATCTTTATTTCAACTAATTATGCTTCCCATACAGTTAAAGTATGGTGGAGAGAAAGGGAGAATGGTATTAGTAGGTATGATAGCTTTTATCATGTCTGTGATATTTATGTTTGAACAAATAACAAAAATGATATTTCCTAGTCAGACAGAAGCAGAAGAAGTATTTCTTCGTCTTATGAATTGGCTGAGTACTATGAATAAATGGGTATTTGGGCTTTTAATATGCTTTGGTTGGTTGATATGTTTTAGTATTTCTTTAACAATTAGTAAAAAGATTATGAAGAAAAAAGAATTTTAATTTATGCCAAAATATCTGTGAACCTAAACAGTCTCCTAGAGCTTGATGTTGCTTATGGTTATAATAATTTTCCTCCACCCAAAAGGTGGAGGATTTTTTTCTTTCATAGGAAAGACCATATTACTGCAAAATGTTAAGTGTATGTCTTTCCTAGGAAGAAAAATAGAATACCCACTTTTATGATAATAGAAAACATACTTGCACAAAAGGTTGCTATCCATCTCCAGATTGAGGAAAAGGAGATTCTTATTTAAAATATCATTAAAAAATAAATTTATCTCTTGCAATATACCCCTATAGGGTATATAATATCCTCAACGAAAGGTGGAACATATATGGAAGAAGAATTAGAAGTATGCAATTGTCATAGAAAAAAAGAACGTTCTGAGAAAGAATATAAAGATTTGATTCATCGTTTAAACCGAATAGAAGGACAAATACGGGGAATAAAAGGAATGGTTGAAAAAGATGCATATTGCATTGATATACTCACACAAGTAGCAGCAGCAAATGCAGCACTAAATAGCTTTAATAAAGTTTTATTAGCAAATCATATAAAAACTTGTGTTACAAGAGATATGAAAGAAGGTAGAGAAGAATCAGTGGATGAATTGTTAGTAACTTTACAGAAATTAATGAAATAATAAAAGCAAAATGGAAAAAATGATAAAAAAGAAGATAATATAGATGTTATATAAGAATAAATGAAAGGAAAAATTACTAGTGCAATGAAAATTATATCTTTGATATATTCATACAAGATGCTAGATTTTCTGACATAGTAGCTGGACAATTAGATAAGTAAAGATATCAGTTATTTAATATTGATTGTACTAGATAAGTAGCAAATATTATATGGAACAATATACAATAACAGGAATGAGCTGTGCAGCATGTAGTGCACGGGTGGAGAAAGCAGTCTCTAAGGTATCTGGTGTTACCTCTTGTTCAGTTAGTTTATTAACAAATTCTATGGGAGTAGAGGGAACAGCATCTGCTTTGGAAATTATAAAAGCAGTGGAAGATGCAGGATATGGTGCATCCCAAAAAGGAACTACATCAGAACAAGTAAAAAATAAGGAAGTAGCAAAAGTAGGAGAATTGCAAGATAGAGAAACACCTCTTTTGAAACAGCGTCTTTTGGCTTCTTTGGGTTTTCTTCTTGTGTTAATGTATGTATCTATGGGACATATGATGTGGGGGTGGCCTATCATATCTTTTCTGAAAGAAAATCATGTGGCAATGGGACTTGTGCAACTTCTATTAACTGGAATTATTATGGTAATTAATCAAAAATTTTTTATCAGTGGTTTTAAAAGTTTATTTCATAAGTCTCCAAATATGGATACTTTAGTGGCTTTAGGAGCAAGTGCAGCTTTTGTGTACAGTACCTATGCTTTATTTGCCATGATAGATGCCCAAGGCAAAGGAAATTTAGAAGGCGTTATGGCTTATATGCATGAATTTTATTTTGAATCAGCAGCCATGATTTTAACTTTGATAACAGTTGGAAAAATGTTAGAAGCTCGCTCTAAAGGTAAGACAACAGATGCCTTAAAGAATTTAATGAAACTTGCTCCCCAAAAAGCAACCATATTAAAAGATGGAAAAGAAATGGAGGTATCTATCGAACAAGTAAAAAAAGGTGATATGTTTGTGGTTCGACCAGGTGAAAATATTCCAGTAGATGGAATTATTTTAGAGGGAAATAGTGCGGTGAATGAAGCTGCTTTGACAGGAGAAAGTATACCAATTGATAAGAAGATGGGAGATATTGTATCTGCAGCTACTACCAATCTGTCAGGTTTTTTAAAATGTGAGGCCTCAAGAGTTGGAGAAGATACTACTTTGTCACAAATTATTCAAATGGTCAGTGATGCAGCGGCTACCAAGGCACCTATTGCCAAAGTAGCAGATAAAGTATCTTATATATTTGTACCAACAGTAATAGGAATAGCTCTTATCACCATGTTTATTTGGTTACTTGTAGGAGAAACAATTGGTTTTGCATTAGCAAGAAGTATTTCTGTATTGGTGATTAGTTGTCCCTGTGCCCTTGGTTTGGCAACTCCAGTAGCAATTATGGTAGGAAATGGAGTGGGAGCTAAACATGGAATTATGTTTAAGACGGCTGTATCTTTAGAAGAAACAGGTAAGACAGAAATTATTGCATTGGATAAAACGGGAACGATTACCACAGGAGAACCAAAAGTTACTGATTTGATGCCAGCAGAGGGAATTTCTACACAAGAACTATTACAGGTAGCTTATGCCTTAGAACAAAAGAGTGAGCATCCCTTGGCAAAAGCGATTATAGCATATGCAAAAGAAAAGAATTTGAATGTTCCAGAAGTTTCAGAATTTAAAGCACTTCCAGGAAATGGATTATCTGGTATATGGGAAGGTAGCACAGTTTATGGAGGAAATTTGAAATTTATCAGTAACCAGGCGAGTATTTCTCAAAAGCTAAAAGAACAGTCGGAACAATTATCAGAAGAAGGTAAGACCCCATTATTTTTTGCCAAAGAAAATAAATTAATAGGTATGATTGCAGTAGCGGATGTTATGAAAAAAGATAGCTCTAAGGCAATACAAGAATTAAAACATATGGGAATTCATGTGGTAATGTTGACAGGAGATAATGAGAGAACTGCAAAAGCAATTGGCAAACAAGCAGGTGTAGATGAAGTAATTGCAGGTGTTTTGCCTGATGGAAAAGAGAAGGTCATTCGTTCCCTACAAGAAAAGGGAAAAGTTACTATGGTAGGAGATGGTATCAATGATGCACCAGCATTGACTAG
>CAJUHG010000105.1 GCA_910586005.1 uncultured Lachnospiraceae bacterium
TGATAAAATAAATGATAAATTTTAATCAATTCTTTGTATCTCTTTTTTAATGCAAGTTCATTATTTACACCAGAAAAAAATATACTTGCATCTTCTGCTCTAGCAGAATTATAATATTTATATTTGTTAGCCTCCTTGGCATTGCGCTCTTGTTCTGCTGCAAATGCTTCTTTTTCCTTTGCAAGAGCTTTCCATTCATTTTCTAAAATTTTCCATTTCATTTGAAATAGTCGCTCTTGTTCTGCTAACCGCTTTTCATCCATTTTTTTTCTAAAACAAAATTCCCTTTTTTCTCTTTCAAACTCTTGTTTTTCTTCTTCTAGTTTTTTCTTTTCCCTTATAAAATCCTTTTTTAACTCTCCCCCAACTGATTCCTGAAGCAACTCACTTGTGGTTTCATCAGGCTGACGCATTGCCACGCCTCCTTCTATCTTTGGTTCTGTGATATTTATATAAACTCAAGTATACAATATATATTTTTAAATATCAATGGGAAATTCCTATAGTAATGCCAGATATAGATTTATTTATAAAAGAATATTGAGCTAAAAATACCTTTCCATCTCAAACTTATAAACTTTCTCTATATCTGGCATTTATTCATAACCATAAATTATATTATTTCAATTTTAAATCTTTTTTATTACTATAATCCCCATACACTTTTTGTTTTCCTACACTTTTATAAGCGCGTACTTGGAAACTATAAGTTTTTCCTTTTTTCAATCCTGTTTTGGTAAAGGTTACTGTTTTTCCTTTAGAAATAGTCTTTATTATTTTATATTTTCCATTTCCAGTTTTCATTCTAATTTCATATCCACTAGCACCTGTTACCTTTTTCCAAGTAATTTTGATTTTCCCATTTCCACTCTTTTTTACAGAGGAAAGTGTTGCTTTTGCAGGCTTTGTTGCTGTTTTTATTGTTCCAGTAGAAGATGCATATACTTTCTTTTTATTTACTTCTCGATAAGGTGTTATCTTCAAAGTATATTCTGTTGCAATTTTTAACTTACTATAAGTGCAAGAATTGCTACTTGTATATTTTGTAGATACTTTTTGCTTTCCTTTATAGAAAATAATTCTATATTTGACATTTTTCACTTTTTTCCAAGAAAACTTTAACGAATTTGTAGTTGCTTTGCTTAATTTCAATCCAGTCACTTTAGCAGGTTTTCTTGGTGCAAGCATTGCAATCTCTTTTGTATAAGTATTTTTGCAAATTTTACAGGTGTATGTTCTTTGTCCTTTTTTTGTCTCTGTAGGCTCTTTGGTTACTTTAGAAGTATATTGGTGTCCTGGACAGGTTACTGTTACTTGTACTTTGATATTAGAAATTTTCTTATAATTTTTGGTGTCTTGTGGTGTATAAGTTGCAAAGTAGGAATAAGTTCCCTCCTTTACAAAAGTGATAGATGTAGTTGTTTGCCAAGTAAATCCCTTAGGCAACTTCACATCTTTTAACTGTTTTCCACTAATCCCTTTTAATTTAGGAATCGTATAAGTTGGAGTTGCTTTTTCTATTATTACAGTAGCAGTTCCATAGAAGGTCTTGTAGCCACTACGCTCTACCTTATATAATATTTGATAAGTTCCAGCATTTATCATTTCTGGTTGTTCTGTGGTATAAGTTTCTCCCTTTAATGCATAGGAAATAATGTCTCCTGCTTGTGTACCATTGACAGTAATTGTTTTTGCACTGCCATTATAGGTTTCATTCACATCTGCTGTATGAATTCCTTCTATTTCAGATTCTTTAAGTTCTGGTAAATTATATATATAGATCGTCTGTTTGCTGGTAAGATTTGGTGTCTCCTGAAGAGCATAATATAATTCTTCGCCTTTAATCTTAAATCCAAAAATCAACTGTTTTCCTGATAAAGCTGGCTCATATACCACTGTAGTGGTTCCATCTGCATTCATTCTAACAATACTTGTTTTGGTATTAAAATATATTTTATCATTGACAGGACTTAAATACATATAACTAGAAAGGTAATTATTCCACAGCCCATTTTCTGTGTATACAGCAACTTCTTCTGTTCCTAAAAGTTCACCCTTTTTCACTAAAGTTACAGTTCTACTTGCCTCATTACATTTAGTATAGTACCAATTGCCTCGCTGGTAACAAATGGCAGAATTTACATTTGACCAGAAAGCAGTATCATAAATATTAGATTCCGCTTCATTTGTTGTACTCCATCCAGTATGTCTATGTTCACTATCTGAAATTACTGTATCACTAAGCAAAAAATAACTATGTACTGCACGACCAATACTATCCCAAGTAGGGTCATCCCAAGTAGCATCTACATGATACCAATTTCCATCAATGGAAATCATATTCCATGCATGATTCATACTGTCACTTGAAACAATATCGCAAGAAATTCCAAGTTTTCCCTCCATAATATAAGCATATGCTTTGGAATAACCATCACAGACAGCCACCTGATTTACCATTGCACCATAGGCAGAATGAGAAACATCAGGTACTGTATTGTTATCAAGATTTTCCTTATCATACTCACAATTTAAAACCAAATAATCATGTACTACTAATGCCTTTTCTACATTACTCATAGAAGTTTCTACTTGTTCTAGAGCGGCATCTACAGACTGTTCAAATGTTTCTTGCTGTTGTCTAATTTCTTCTTCTGTGCCCAAATATGACACAGTATAACTTGTAATCATATTAGTGGTAGGATTATAAGAATATCTAACTGACCCTGACACATAAAAAAGTTCTGGATGCTGATTTAATATCTGAAAAAAAGTATCTCCAGCTTCTGATACTGAAATTTGATATGCTGAGACATCAATACTTGTTTCCAACTGCTGTAAAGCATTTACAACATGTTCTTCTAACGTAATATTGGCTCTAGCCGAACGTTCTAATTCAATATTTTCTACTGGAAAGCGTACCTTTGGTTCTTGATAATAAATGGAATCGTAACGATTTTCATCTGTTAAATTTACTTCTTCTATTTGCTCATTCTCTGTAATATTGGTAGCATATACTGTACTACAAGAAAATAGCAACATAAGAAGAAATGGTAATAGAAATCTCTTTTTCATAATAAATTCCCCTTTTATAATTTTTATAAATTTTCTAAACCAAGTTGCAAATGCATCAACCATCGCACAAGTATGTAATATACAGCAATCGACTTTCAATCTTTTGAATAATACATAAAGTGAAAAAATCATTAATTTTTCAAAAGTGGATTTTCAAAAGCCAGATATCCCACAACAACAAATGCATCTTTTTTATTGATTTGTTGCTGTGGGAATAATAAAATGTAACTATTTTTTCTTCTATCTTTATATATCTTCTAGGGTTTCCTTTAGTTTCCCCATAAATCCTTTTTTCTTTCCATGCTTTTCTGTAGATGTTCCATTTGATTTCTTTAAAGATTGCACACTAGCTTCATCAAATCTACGCAATGCTTCCTTTGCTTCCTCATTTAATCCAGTAGGTACTTGCACCACTAAAGTTACGTAGTGATCTCCTCGCACAGAAGAATTACGCAAAGAAGGGATTCCTTTTCCTTTTAAGCGAATTCTAGTATCAGTTTGTGTTCCTGGTTTCACATCATAGAGAATATCTCCATCAATGGTATTGATACGAACTTCACCGCCCAAAGCTGCTTGTGCAAAAGAAATTGGGGCTGTAGAATATATATTCATATCCTGACGCTGGAAAATTGGATGTCTAGCTACAATTACTTCTACCAATAAATCTCCTCTTGGTCCACCATTGGTTCCAGGCTCTCCTTTTTCCCTAATTCGAACACTTTGCCCATTATCAATACCTGCTGGAATAGACACTTTAATCTTTCGACGTTTTGCAATATAACCCGTTCCACGACAATCAGGACATTTTTCCTTAATAATTTTTCCAGTTCCATGACATTCTGGACAAGTCTGAACATTTTGCACCATACCTAAGAAAGATTGTTGTGTATAGACTACTTTTCCTTTTCCACCACACTTACTGCAAGTCTCAGGACTAGTTCCCTGTTTTGCTCCTGTGGCATGACAAGTAGTACATTCATCCTTTAATGTAATTTCTATTTCTTTCTCACATCCAAAAGCTGCTTCTTCAAACTTAATTCGCACAGAAGCTCGTAGATTTGCACCTTTCATTGGTCCATTGTTGGAAGAGCGACGTCTAGAACTACCAAATAAATCACCAAAAATATCACCAAAGATATCACCCATATCCATGCCTGAAAAATCAAAGCCGCCTGCACCGCCGCCCATACCTCCATCAAAAGCTGCATGACCAAATTGATCATATTGACGCTTTTTCTCTGGGTCACTTAATACAGCATATGCTTCAGAGGCTTCCTTAAATCGTTTTTCAGCCTCCGCATCACCTGGATTCATATCTGGATGATACTTTTTGGCAAGTTGTCTGTATGCTTTTTTTATTGCAGCATCGTCTGCATTTTTATCTACTCCAAGAACTTCATAGTAATCTCTTTTCTGTTCAGCCATGATTATACTTCCTTATAGTCTGCATCTACCACATCATCCTCTGCACTGCTATAAGATGCATTTCCCATATCTGGTCCTGCACCTGCTGCTCCTTGAGCTGCCTGTGCATTTTCATACATTTTAGCAAATAATTTTTGAGCACTTTCCATTAATTTTTCTTTAGCTGCTTTCATCTCTCCAACTTGGTCATCTGTCATTTCATCTGCATTTGGATGTGCCTCTACCATTGCCTTTAATGCATTTAAATCTGCTTCTACTGCTGCTTTGTCATTCGCATCTAAGTTAGCACCAACTTCTTCTAAAGCTTTTTCTGTTTGGAATACAAAGGAATCTGCATCATTTCTAGTATCAATTGCCTCTTTTCTCTTCTTGTCTTGAGCTTCAAATTCTGCTGCTTCTTTTACAGCTTTTTCAATATCTGCATCAGACATATTAGAACCAGCAGTGATGGTAATATGCTGTTCTTTTCCAGTTCCTAAATCTTTCGCAGATACATTTACAATACCATTAGCATCAATATCAAAGGTAACTTCAATCTGAGGTACTCCACGTCTTGCAGGTGGAATTCCATCCAAACGGAACTGTCCCAAAGATTTGTTATCTCTTACAAACTGTCTTTCTCCTTGTACAACGTTAATATCAACTGCTGTTTGATTATCTGCTGCGGTTGAAAAAATCTGACTTTTCTTAGTTGGGATAGTAGTATTTCTTTCAATCAGTCTTGTTGCAATACCACCCATAGTTTCAATAGAAAGTGACAATGGTGTTACATCTAACAACAAGATTTCACCTGCACCAGCATCTCCTGCTAACTTACCACCCTGAATGGAAGCACCTAAAGCTACACATTCATCAGGATTTAAAGATTTGCTTGGTTCTTTTCCAGTAAGTTGTTTTACTTTATCTTGTACTGCTGGAACACGTGTAGAACCACCAACTAATAATACTTGACCTAACTCGGAAGCATTTAGTCCTGCATCTCTCAATGCATTTTGAACTGGAACTGCAGTTCTTTCCACTAAATCATGTGTTAATTCATCAAATTTTGCTCTTGTCAAATTCATATCAAAATGCTTAGGTCCTTCTGCTGTTGCAGTGATAAAAGGCAGATTAATATTGGTTGTAGTGGCAGAAGATAATTCTTTCTTAGCCTTTTCTGCTGCTTCTTTTAATCTTTGAAGCGCCATCTTATCATTGGAAAGATCAATGCCTTCTGTTTTCTTAAATTCTGCCAACATATAGTCTGTAATTTTCTGGTCAAAATCATCTCCACCTAGACGGTTATCACCAGAAGTAGATAATACTTCAATTACGCCTTCTCCAATTTCAATAATAGAAACGTCAAAAGTACCACCACCTAAATCATAAACCATAATTTTCTGTTCTTTTTCATTATCAAGCCCATATGCAAGTGCTGCTGCTGTTGGTTCATTGATAATACGT
>CAJUHG010000106.1 GCA_910586005.1 uncultured Lachnospiraceae bacterium
GTATAACATATTTTAATACCATAACTATTATACCTTCAATTGCTACAAATTCCTATATATTTTACATAGGTCAACAAAATTTTTTTAAAGAAACAAAAAACATAATAAATAATAAGGTATATATCATTTCATTCCAAAAAACAGGAAAAGAAAGTATCATCGCCTCACATGATACTTCCTTTCCATTCTTAGTTTCAAACCTTTTATCTGGCGCCTCACCCTGGCAGACTATCCCTCAGACAGAGAACGCCCCAACCCCAGATTGGATTGGGATATTCCTGTAAAATTGGCAGATGTCTTGCTCCTCTTATTAGGTATGCCTTAACTTTCTCTCCATACAAATATGGATCCTTCCCCTCTATAATCCCCCATTGCATCAACAGTGCTGCACTTCCCGTCACAAAAGGCGTTGCCATTGAAGTACCACTGCGCACTGCATAACCACCACCAGGCGCAGCAGAACGAATATCTACTCCTGGAGCTGCAATATCTGGTTTTATCTGATTTGTCTGTCTCGTATATCCTCGTCCTGAAAAATTTGCAAGTTGATTATATCTTGCATCATAAGCTGCTACAGATATTACTTTTTCTGCTGTAGAGGGAATTGTTAAAGTAGTTTCTTCTATGGGAAATAAAAATCCTGTCCCTTGATTTAATACTGTTTGTCCTGGCAACCAAAGGTCATAATTTCCCTGTACAATTCTCTGAGGAACAAGTACCACCTTCCAAATTCCTGAGTCAATATAAGAATTTGCTGGCAAAAAATCAACATAAATTTCTTGATAGAGATTATAAGGACTTGGCTCTCCATAATAAATTAACATTTCTGTCTGTCCTAAAATAAATCGCTGTGGTCCTTGAATTTGACGAATAGGCCCAATTCGCTCACCAGAAGGATGTATTAGAATTATATCAAATTGATCTACATAAGATTTCCACAACTGAAAATTTATAGAAGTTTCATATTCTCCTACTCCTAATTCAATCTCTACTTCCTTTTCTTGTTCAAGAATCCCAGAAGTATGTCCTCTAGTATCTCCTTCATTCCCTGTTCCAATAGAAATACTTGTTTTCCAATAATTAGAGATATCATTAATATAACTTTCCAACAATGCACTTCCACTATGGGAACCATATGTATTTCCAAAACTAATATTAACAGCCATAGGCATTTGATATTCTAGGGATTTTTTTACCACATAATCAAGTCCCCTCATCAATTGTGTCGTTCTTGGAAATCCATTTGGATCTTGTGTACCAAGTTTTACAATTAAAAGTGGGCTTTCATATGCAATTCCTCTATTAACTCCATGAGAGGCCCTTCCATTTCCAGCAGCAATTCCTGCTACATGTGTGCCATGTCCAGATGTATCTCTGCTTGGAATAATACGAAAACGTTCTCGCTCATCCTCTTCTTTTAATGCTTGATTAATCTCCTCAGAAGAAAATTCTTTATCTAAAGTTTCATCATATAATGCTAAAATCCGAGTGCTTCCATCTACATTTCTAAAATCTGGATGACTATAATCAATTCCAGAATCCAAAATTGCCACAATTACACCTTTTCCTGTTAAATGATAGCGTGCCCCTTGCAAAGGTGTAATACAAGCTGCTTGCTTTCCTTCTCTCACTGCAAAATACAATCGTTTTGGTTTTTCTACATATTCTACCTCTGGAGCCTCTGCCACCTGTCCGATAGCACTTTCTGGAACATATAAAATTGCATACTCATTCATTAACTCCACCACTTGTATCTGAGGGTTTTCTTCTGCAAGACGCGTAATATTTCCTGAATATTTAACAATAAGTTCCCATCTCTGTTCTTCTGGTTCATAACCTACTCCAAGTTGCAAAGATTTTTCTCGCTCTCGTTCCGTGGCATCTAAGGCTAAATTTAATAAATTTTCAAATTTTTCACTGTTTTCTGCCATTTTATTTTTCTATTTACTCACTTTTATTTTTATTATGATATGCAAAAAGCGTGTTTGAAAATTCCTTATGTAATCATCTCCTATTAGATTTGTTATTTACTATCTTTATAGATAGAAGTAACAAGTCTGATACAACTACAAATAAAATTTTCAAACACGCTTAAATATTTTTTACTTTTATATTATTTTTAATATTCCTATTGACTTTAAGAGTAAAACCAATAATAATACAGGTGCAATATATCGAATCATTACAACATAAAGTCCTTTTCTTCCAAATTTATGCCCACTCTTTTCAACCTCATCAAGTACTGTGTCTGGTTTCATAATCCAACCTATTAAAATACACGTGCCAATTGCCACTAATGGCATCAAACAGTTATTACTAATATAATCCATAATATCTAAAATCTGTGCATTTGCTCCATTTGGTAACTTAATATCAAAGTATAACTTATTATAGCCTAAACATACCAAAACTCCTCCTGCCAATGCAATCACTGTCTCTATGGCAGCAGCCTTTATTCTAGACATATGGAATTTATCCATAAAACTGGATACTACAGCTTCCATAACAGATACTGCACTTGTCAAAGCTGCAAACAATACCATTGCAAAAAATAGACAACCTACTAAATTCCCAACTCGTCCCATAGATGCAAATACTTTTGGCAAAGATACAAACATAAGGCTTGGTCCAGAAGCTTCCATACCCTCTCTTCCCATAAAAGTATAAACTGCTGGAATAATCATAACACCTGCTAAAAATGCTACTACTGTATCAAAAATTTCTATCTGATTGATAGATTTTCCTAAATTAGCATCATCTTTTACATAGGAACCATAAGCAATCATAATTCCCATTGCCACACTAAGACTGAAAAACAATTGTCCCATTGCATCTAATAATACAGTAAAAAATCCTTGTATTGTTAATCCCTTCCAATTAGGAATTACATAAATCTTAAATCCTTCCCATCCTGTTCTGGTTATACCAGATGCATCCTTAAAATGAATCGTCATGGAAAAAAATGCAATTCCAACTACCATTAAAAGCAACAGTGGCATAAGTACTTTTGAAAAAGATTCAATCCCTTTATTTACTCCTCTAAATATAATAAATGCCACTACAAACAAAAAAATTGCCATAAATATAAGAGGTTGTTCCACTGCAGTAATATAACTGGTAAAATATCCATCCGAAGATGTATGAACACCTTCCCCTGTTAAATATGCAATAAAATACTTTACTACCCATCCACCAATTACACAATAATAAGGCATAATAATTACTGGAACTAAACATGCTAATACACCAAGAAATCCCCATTTTTCCTTTAATTTTCCATAAGCTGTCAATGGGCTTTGTTTCGTTTTTCTTCCTATGGAAATTTCAGTAGTAAGTAATGCAAAACCAAAAGTAAGAGCTAATATTAAATATATTACTAAAAAAAGTCCCCCACCATCTTTTGCTGCTAGATATGGAAATCTCCAAATATTTCCCAATCCTACTGCACTTCCCGCTGCTGCAAGTACAAATCCAATGGAACCTGAAAATGAATTCCTATTTTTTTCTTTTTTCATAAATTTTTCGGGGAAATCCCCTTCTCCTCCTATATCCATTTTTTACATCTTGTTGTTTTGTGTTATAATACTTTTCTTCTTAATACAAAACTATTAGTATCATATCATATTTGACAAAAAAATCCTATTAAAATTTTATCCTCCCACTCTAATAGAGCAATACAAACTATTTTACAACTTTAATTTTCTTTTACAATCCCATTTTCTCCAATTGTAATATTATTAGAAATCTCTTCCACATATCGATAAAATTCTGCTGCTTGTTCTTCCTCCATTTCCTGCGTTTTTGCACCTGTAGCATAAGCTGGAAGTAACTGTAATATAGTTTCTTTTCCTGGAGTTATAGTAACTTTCAAAAGAATTGTACTTGCAATCTCTCGATTAAATATATAATTTCCTAAACTATAAACAATTGGTTTCCCATTATAATATTCAATTCCTTGCAACACATGTGGATGCGCACCAACAACTAAATCTGCACCAGCATCAATGTATTCTTTAGCAAGTTGCCGCTGATATTCTTGAGGCGTGTTATCTTTTTCAATTCCCCAGTGAACATAAACAATTACAAAATCACACTTTTGTTTTGTAGTTTGGATAGCTTCACAAAGAGCCGCACTCTCATAAGTACACAACATACCAGGCTGTTGATTTTCAATATTCCAGTCTACAACTGGAATCACTCTAGAAGCCCCCAAAAAACCAAAATTCCACTGTCCTGCTTGCATAAAAAAAGGTTTGGTTGCTCGTTCTTTATCTATTCCTGCACCTACATAGGCAATTCCTGATTCATCTAATGTATCAAAGGTATCCATCAATGCTTGTGTACCATAATCCAATGTGTGATTATTTGCAAGTGTTACTACATTCAGTTTCATATCCTTTAATATTTTTACATAAGCAGGATCGATCCGAAAAGTAAATTGCTTATCTGGTGCTTGTTCCCCTCTAATAGAAAAAGGAAATTCTTCATTTGCCATAGTAATATCTCCATTTTTCATTTCTGTAAGCAACCTTTCTGATATCACACCATTAATTCCCTCTCTATCATAATTTTGCTGTACATAAGGACTTATATAAATATCTCCTGCAAATATAAGATTTGCCTCTTGCCTCTTTACTTCTTCTATGGGTGAATTACTATCTACTGAGGATGGAACCTCTTCTGTGACGGATGGTTCATTCTCATTATTTGATAATTGACTATTTTCTGAGGATGCTTTATTTTCATTGTTTGATAATTGACTATTTTCTGAGGATGCTTTATTTTCATTGTTTGATCGTTGACTATTTTCAGATAAGGATTTATCCTCATTGTTTGATAATTGTCCATTTTGCGAGGATGAATTGTTTTCCTTTTCTGATAATTGTTTTTCTTTTGATTGCCAACCTCCTGTCTGTTCTTCTGTCAATCGCTCTATTTCATTTTTCTCAGCTACTTCTTGTTTTGTGGGGTGATATGCCCAAAAATATAATCCTACACCAATTACTATTAAGACCAAAAAGGAAATAATAATTGTTCCAATACCCTTTTTCATCTGCTTTCCTCCCTAAATCATCATACTATCATTTATGATAAACCACAAATGTCACGCTTTGTAAACTTTCTATTATCATGAATCAAATTTATTGTACCATTGATTTTTGATTCAATCAATGATACAATAAACTGCAAGTTTTAATAAAATATCCATGTAAGTAACTACATAGTACAACCACTTATGTGTCTATTTTCTAAATTATAGTAAACATAAAAAATTACTATATAAAAAATGGATATTTTATATCTCTTAGATTAAGGAGGGTTTCTCATGTCAACATGGCAAATAGTATTAATTGTAATTACTGTTCTTCTACTTGCTGCATTGATTGTCCTTTACATACTAGGAAAGAAATCTCAGAAGAAAAAAGAAGAACAAGACGCACAGATTGCTGCTGCCGCACAAACTATATCAATGCTAATTATTGATAAGAAACGAATGCCACTCAAAGATGCTGGACTTCCTGCCACAGTAATAGAACAGACACCAAAGATGCTACGA
>CAJUHG010000107.1 GCA_910586005.1 uncultured Lachnospiraceae bacterium
ATTCTATCAGAAAAGGGGCGTGTTCACAATTTATTTACTCATGCGTTTGTCCTGCAATTCTATAAATAACATATCTTAGAAAAAAATACCAGCTTTTATTCTCTAGGTAAATTTCCCATTAAAGTCAATGGTTTTCCTGTTCTATGACCATCTGCTCCCTCTTGCCTTCACATAACTCAAAACCTACTGTGTTTTAGTATCCAATTCAAACCAAAATGTTACTCCTTCCTCCTCATTTATAACCCCACATTCTCTGTGAAAAGACTCCATAATAGCTTTTACAATAGACAAACCAATCCCATTTCCCCCATATTCTCTAGTTCTTGCTTTATCTACCTTATAAAATTTATCCCAAATATGCTCCAACTCTGATTCAGGAATTTGATTCCCTGTATTAAATACCTCCACTCTTACTACTTCTTCTTTAGGTATCACAGATATTTCTATTCTTTTTTCTCCAGAAGCATAATGAATGGCATTACTAACATAATTTGTCAAGACTTGTTCCGTTTTAAATTCATCCGCCCACACATAGATTGGCCCGCTTCCATATAAATTCAAACTAATACCATTTTGTTCTTGCAGTATCACAGTTGCATGAATCACTCCTTTTATAACTTCCATTAAATCAAATCTTTCAAATACGATCTGATCACTGCCTGATTCCAATTGATTTAATGTTAAAAGATTTTTTACAAGTTGGTTCATTTTATCTGCCTCATCCATAATTACTTCGCAGTAAAATTCACGGCTTGCTTCATCATCATTGATACATTCTTGTAATCCCTCTGCATAGCCTTGTATCAATGCAATTGGTGTTTTCAATTCATGAGAAACATTAGAAATAAATTCCTTGCGCATCTCATCAATTTCTGTTTTTTTCTC
Source organism: uncultured Lachnospiraceae bacterium (assembly GCA_910586005.1). GTDB lineage: Bacteria > Bacillota > Clostridia > Lachnospirales > Lachnospiraceae > Petralouisia. Next base: position 886 of record CAJUHG010000107.1, read on the forward strand.
AATATCTATTTTTAATTCATTATTGGCACTTTTTAATTCTGAAATAGTATGTTCTAATGCAGCCGATAATTGATTCATATGTTCCCCTAACAAATCAATTTCATTTTTGCCTTGGCTGTGAAATTTTGCATCAAAATCCAAATTTGTCATTCTTCTTGATATATCTACAAGTTGTAAGATAGGATTTGTAATTCTTCTGGTAACCACATAGATAATTACTGCACACAAAATTACTGCTGTAATTCCAACATAAGTAAGAAAACGATTAGCAATCTCTACACTTTCCTTAATACTTTCCATTGCTGTTCTCATTAAAAGAAGGTTTCCATTCTGCAAATTTCCCCATAAAACTAAATAATCTGTGTTAAGTCTCTTATCTGTAGTTTTTTCTATCATATACTGTTCTGTATTTTCTAAGATTACTGTATTTTTTTTGTCTGTATGAAAAATAATTTCCAAAAATTGTAACAATAGGGTTTCATTATCTCCCACATTCGACTGTATAATTGTTCTATCAGAACTAATAATCATCATTGTAATATTACTATTGGCACATTGTTTTTCTAGTCTTATTTCATAGGCTTCTTGATTTTGTCCCTTTTGATTATCTGCCATCTGAAAAGTATCCAATAATATTTTTTGTTTGTGTTCAATATAATAAGTCTCCAAAAGAGACGTATTAATAAACCAGCACAATAAAACTGTGCCGGTAACAATACTTATCATAATAATAGTTATTTTTCCTGTAATGGAATGTTTCATGATTTCCTCCATTCCTTATATTTACTAATTCCCAAATTTTGCCCTCTGGGCATCCCATTAGGGCCATGCGGCCAGTTTCACAAGATATAAACCCACTGATTACTCTACCTCGAACTTATAGCCCATACCCCAGATTGTTTTGATATAATCTCCTTTCTTTCCAAGTTTACTTCGGAGCTTTTTGACATGTGTATCAATGGTTCTAGCATCTCCAAAATAATCATAATTCCAAACATGATTTAAAATTTTTTCTCTTGAAAGGGCAATTCCCTTATTCTCTATAAAATAAGTGAGAAGTTCAAATTCTTTGTAACTTAATTCTAAATCTTTTCCTTCTACCAATACTTGATGTCCCAATCGGTCTATAGTAATTCCACCTAATTCTAAGACCTCTTCTTCTTTTTTTCCTGTTCTTCTTAAAATTGCTTCTACTCTTGCCACTAAAATTTTAGGACTAAAAGGCTTAGAAATATATTCATCAGCTCCAATATCAAATCCCATCAGCTCATCACTTTCTTCACCTTTTGCAGTTAGCATAATAATTGGTATTTTAGAATTTTCCCGTATTTCTTTACATACTTCCCAACCATTGATTTTGGGCATCATAACATCCAAAATTATCAAGGCAATATCTTTCTGTGCATAAAATTTATTTAAAGCGTCTTCACCATCTTCTGCTTCAATTACTTCAAATTGCTGTTTTACCAGAAAATCACGAACTAGTTTACGCATTCTACTCTCATCATCTACCACTAATATTTTCAATTTTTCCATTGAATTTCTACACCTCTCGTTTCTCACATTTTAATCTTTATCTGCAAAAAAATTTATTTTAATTAATTCTTCCAAATATCTTTTATTTTAGTCTTTATTACAACAAAGTGGATAAGCCCAATGGACTTCCCTGCTCTTTTATCTGGAAGGGCGCTTGGCACTTTTTGTCCCATATGCAACCGTTTAAGTGGCATAATAGCGCTTGCTTCTATGCGCATTCGTTTTCTATCATAGAAAAGATATACTTTATCTTTTTTGTTTGTGCATATTAGATTTATTTTTCTCAATTTTTCCAAATATTTCTCAATTTTTATCATATTATCATATAATTATGATGAATCTGTGAAAATATAAAAACGCCTCTAGCATTGTTGTTATAAGGCGTAGAAGTCTATAAACAGAAAACTTTTTTCGCTTTTACAATCTGCCAGAGGCTAACTAAATATTAATTTCTTATTGCAAATTCAGTTTTTTTCTAACTCTTTTACTTTTTGCTCTCTTTTTTCAAGTTCTTGTTCCCATTTTGTATATTTATCTATAATTTTATTTTCATAATTGATAATATTGGGATGGTCATCTGATAAGGTAATCACAATCATGCCAATTACTACAAATATTAGAAATATATTTCCCACAATACTGAAACGTAGATATTTTTTATGGTCTTTTAATTTATTTTCTATTCTTATCTGTTTGGATTCCACTGCTCTTCTTTTCTGTTTCTCTTGTTCTAATTTTTCTTCATACTCTACAGCTGCCTCTTCTTCCTTAGAAAAATCTTCTTGTAATTTTTTATCCTGTTTAGAGAGAACAGGATTCGGCAGTTCAAAAAAAGAAATTGGCTCTAACTCTTCTTCTTTAAATTCGGGTATATTTGAAAGATAATTCCAAAGTTCCTTCAAAAACATAATACCTACTGGAGTTTGAAATACTTTCTCTGCTGTAAGTTTTCGATACATTTCTAATACCATCCAAGGATTTTCCATATCTAAATGCTCTCTTACATATTGTACATTCTCTGCCTCTCGAAAGGCCTTTTTTGCCATTTCTTTTTCTGTAAAAGCAAAACCTTCTACAACTATTTTTTTCTTTTTCATAATTAAAATCCTTTCATCTGCTATAAGCAAAAAACCATTTCCCTTAGAAGGTGCCTTGTAATAGTTGCTAAAAATATCTTTTCATGTTATCAGATATACAAAAAGAAAATTATTATATCAGACATTCTTATCGAGTTTTTTGAAAAACTGAAAAACCTTTCTTATCGTTTTGCTTTTCTATATCCAGCATCTATGGCCTCTTTTTCTGAATGGAAAATAACTAAGTTTTTAGAATCTGCCATTTCTTCATAAGCTGCCTGCCCCGGACAATGGTAAATCTTAGATTTTGAATTTCCTCTAATTTCTATTTGTGCCTCTTCTGCTTTCGTTTCTGAATTGTTATCTGAAGAATCTAATTTACTATCCCCAGTTGCATAATCAATAGAAACCCCAGGTTGTACATTGTAAACAAATACATTAAAACAAACACTTTCTCCTTTATCTTCCACAGAATATCCTTCCATTTGTACTCCTTTTACCACCAAATCATTGCCTTCAAATATTGGTGTTACTCGATAGAGCACATGAGAATTTGTTTCCTTTACATAATCTGCAACTATATTTTCAAAAGGCAACATTCCATCTACATTCATATATCTTGTTCCAGTAACTAGGTTTCTTTCATTTGCATTTTCTGCTGTTAGTTGATATCCAATTAAATGACAACGGTTATATAAATGTTTTCCCTCTACAATATCATATTTCACAGTATGCCATCCTGTCGGCTTTACCTGACTAATATTTCCTCTTTTTTCTGTTGGCATTAAATCTTGCCCAACGTTTGCATAGGCTACCTGACATCTTCCTAAAGCATCTAATTCACTATAAGTTTCAAAAGATTCGCTTGTCATATCTTCTTCTGCAAAATTAGGCTGATTTTCATTAATTACAACATAGGGTTCTCCACTGTATTCTGGTATATCTGAAATGGAAAAAGATGTCTTTCCTGTCTCACTTTGTTTTAGATACCCAAGTTCTTCCATTGGTGCGCAGGCATTAATAAAAAAGCAAAAGATTACCAACAATACCAGTAAATATTTTTTTCTTACATTTTTCATGATTTTTCTTCCTCTCTTTGGTATAATTCTTGTATTATTTTTTCATGAGAAGTACCAACAAATTCTTGCACTTCTATTTTTTTCCATCTGGATAACTCTAAATCAAATCGAAAGTCTGTTGGATACTTTCGGTTCCACCAAAATACAACAATTGTTTCAATTTTCTCTTGAAAAGGATATAATTTTTCTGTTTCAACAAAACAGACTTCTCCACTGCTGGCTTTTTCAAGAAAATCCTCAGCTACCATTATTTCTATATTTTCTAATTCTCCATATAATTTATAAGAATAGGAATTCATCCACAATTTCTTTCCTTCACAAATTTGTTCCAATCTCTGTAAAATAGCTTTATCTCTACTTTGGCGTCTGTGGTTAAACATCATGCCACCCGTTTCCTCTAAACATACAATTACAATCATTTACTTTTTCACATCCTATTCTAAAAAATAACACACCTCCCACAATCAAAAAAAGTGTTTGGTGTACTTCTATCCCTTTTTTATTACCCAATAAAATTAGCAATTTACTGTTCTTAATAATTCTAGCCTTTTACAAAACATTTCATAGAACTGAGGTAATTTACAAAAAGATTCTTTCTTCACTTCTTTGATTTGATTTAACCCAATTCTTTCCACAGACTTAATAGCTGCTTCTTTTTGATTGATATGCTCTCCAAACATAGTTTGACAATTAGAACCTTCTATATCATCATAAGAATGAAATGCTTGATTAAAATCCATAAGGTCATATAATCTTACTGGTTTATTATTAGAATTACGAACTAATACACCCCAATTTCCCCAATGTCTATCCGTATTCCCAATAAGATAATCCACAATATTCATCATATAATAATTATGTTTATCTAAAGAAAGAATATATTTTTTTGTA
>CAJUHG010000108.1 GCA_910586005.1 uncultured Lachnospiraceae bacterium
AGTGCTAATTCATATTTGTTCATGCTCATCGTACCTCCTTTTGGTCTCTGGCCCCTAGTCTGTGCTAGGAGCAAGGATAAATTATTATATCACGAGGTAATATATTACCATAATTATTCAAATTATGCAAGAGATTTGTCCAAAAATTTCCGAATAGAATTATAATAGGCATCTGGGTCCTTATCTTGAGATTGCCCATGCCCTGCTCCTTCTATAATCAACAATTCTTTCTGACAACCTGCTGCTTGATATAAATCCTTTGTCATCTGAACAGATATCATAGCATCTGCATCTCCATGAATAAATAATATTGGTACTTTACTTCTTTTTACAGCTTCAATCGCCGATGCTTCTTTTAGGTTATATCCTCCTCGAAGCTGAAGTATAAGACATGCAGAATCAACAAGAGGAAAAGCCGGAAGCTGAAACCATTCTTTGATTTTTTCTCCAAACATAGAATATGCATCTGTATAAGCACAATCAGAAACCACTGCTTGTATATTTTCTGGCAATCTTTCCCCTGTCATCATTAAGGCAGCAGCAGCCCCCATAGATTGTCCATGAAGAACAATTTGAGCTTCTGCATCTTGAGATAAAATATACTCTATCCAGAGCATACAATCAAAATGATCTGTCCACCCCATTCCTATATAATCGCCTTCACTCTCTCCTTGGCACCGTAAATCAGGTACAAGTACATGATATCCCTCTTTATGATACCAATAAGCAAATGGGTACATCTCTTCTTTCCATCCTGTATAACCATGAAGTAAAAGCACCCATTTATGACTTGTTTGCTCTGTATTCCACAATTCTTTTTGCTTAAAAGGAAACACCTCTGCAATTAAAGTATATCCATCATCCGTCTTTGCAGAAATTTTTTGATGTTCTGCTGTTTTCAGCCATTCCTTTGTTTCATTTAAATTCGCCTGTCTATTCCCTTTGATATCTGAGGTCTGTACTTGGGCAGCATAACTTTCATCTGTAATTCGTTCAAAAGCCTCTAATTTTTGCATAAAAGAAGGAACCAGAGCAGCACTTATTAAAAAATTTACCAGAATAATATATAAAATCAATAAAACTGTTAGAATTATAGTTGTCATCATTACAACTTTCTTCTTATGTATATTACATTTTATCCTTCTCATGATTTCCTCGTTTTGTATATGTATTTCTTTATTAAAATTTCTTAGGATTAAACTTATAAGTTTGCTATCTATTAATTACTATAGTAACATTATTCTGGAAAAAATGCATCTGGAAAAAACTTCCCTATGTTTTTTAGAATCAGTCAAAAGGATACCCTTTGGGGACACATGTGACCATTTTGTCTAGTCAAAAGGGTTCCTTTTTTCATCTAACTATATTTCATAAGAATCCATGTTTAGATTACAGAAAAATGTATTTAATTCTTTTCTTCTGTCTTTTTGCGAATCTCTTTTGTGTTTTTTTCAACCATTTTTCTAGCAACCATAATTTGATGTCCGCATCCTAAACATTTTAAACGGAAATCTGCTCCTACTCGAAGTATTTCCCACTCTTTACTTCCACATGGATGTTGTTTCTTTAAACGAACAATATCTCCTATTTCAAATGGTATTGGCACAATCAATATTCCTCCTATATACAATGTTCACTAAATCACTATCTTACCAAATAGCTCTCCAATATTTTCTTGTAATACTAAATCTGCCATGTGATCTCTTGGGGTAGCAGTTTTATTAACCAATACAAGTTTATTGCCTTGATAATAATCTACAAGACCTGCCGCTGGATAAACCGCAAGAGAAGTTCCACCTATAATTAACATATCAGCCTGACTAATATAAAAAACAGCTTCTTGTATTGTCTTATTATCTAACCCTTCCTCGTACAAAACCACATCTGGTTTAATATCTCCACCACATTCCTTACAATGTGGTACCTCTTTACTTTCTAAAATATAGTTTGCATCATAAAAATGATGACAATTCTCACAATAATTTCTATGGACACTTCCATGTAATTCCAATACTTTTTTACTTCCCGCAAGTTGATGAAGTCCATCAATATTCTGCGTTATAACAGCACGTACCTTTCCTACCTCCTCTAGTTCAGCTAACTTTTTATGTGCCATATTTGGTTTTGCATCCAGACAAAGCATTTTATTTCTATAAAATCTATAAAATTCCTTTGTATTTCTTCTATAAAAAGTATGACTTAAAATAGTCTCTGGTGGATAATCATACTGTTGATTATATAATCCATCTACACTACGAAAGTCTGGTATCCCACTTTCTGTTGATACCCCTGCTCCTCCAAAAAATACAATATAATCTGATTTTTCTACCATTTCTAAAAATTTCATTATCTTTTCTTGCCTGTTTTGATTCTCCATTTTCCACTCCATTCTGTTTGTTTTCCTATTTCACAATAATATTTTCACTTAAAGTATTACAAATTTCTCTTATTCTTTCCAACTAATTTTCTTTCAAAACTATGCAAATTTATTTTAAAAGTACCTTTTCTTCCACCAACCCTGCATGCACCAAAAAACGATAATTTTCTCCCATTGGTGTACAAGTCATTAAGGTTACCGTTTTTTGATTTGCAGATGGCTTCCATTTAATTTCATAGAGACTGCGTTCTATTACTGTTTTTTGCCAACTTGCATATTTCTCTTGATTCTCAAATTGATAAGTAAAAGAATCCCAATTTAATTCTGCTGGATAACAAGAAAAAATTTGATATCTAAGAATTTTATCTGGTGTATAAATCAAAAAATCAGGATTATTTTGATAAGTTTCTTCCTGTTGAAATTGATTTAATTTTGCAAACATCGTCTTATCTTTCATATTATGTCCATAAATAAAAGTATTGTTATCACTGAAATCTGCTGCATTTTGTGCTTCCATAAAAATACTACCACATTTATTTTCTTCTTTTTGAAAGGTATGACTTAAATAATATTCATTATCTTCTCCCTGTACAATAGGATAACTAATATCCAAATTTTCAAAGTAAATCCAACCAATTGTATCTGTATTCTTTACTTGCAAAGCCTCAAAATCTACATTGATTTCCCCCTCTATCAAAACAGATAACACAGATTTTTTCAATTTTTGATATTCTTGCTCTCCCTGATAATACTCGAAAAAGAATATTCCCAGCTTCACTAGTGCAAATACAAATACTGCTAATGCTGCAAGAAATTTTATTATAAATTTCCAGTCTATTCTATTATTTTTCATAATATAAAATCTCTTATCTAATATAATTCTTTGCCCATTCCATCAATTCTTGTTCACTAGCATTTGCAGAAAATCTCTTACCCTCCTGTAAAATAGCTCCTTTACAAGATGGTGCAAGTTCTTTTGTTGTGTTTCCCATTCCACTGCCACCAGAAGTAGCCAAAGGTATTATCATCTTTCCTGTAAGGTTATACTGTTCTAGAAAACTATTTACAATTGTAGGGGCAACATACCACCAAATAGGGAATGCAATAAAAATCACATCATATTGTTCCATATTTTGCACCTTGTTTGTAATTGCAGGTCGAAAAGATTTATCTTGCATTTCCACGCTGCTACGACTCTTTTTATCCATCCAATCTAAATCTGCCTTTGTATAAGGAATTTCTGGTTGAATCTCATGTAAATCTGCCTCTATGGCTGTTGCTAAATGTCCTGCCAATTTTGCAGTTATTCCACTTGCACTAAAATATGCCACTAATATTTTTCTCATTGCTTTATTCCTCCAACTGATTGTATATTTCATCACTTACTGGCTCTAACCATTCATTAGAAGTATCTTCTCCTGGACACTCTACCGCTAGATGACTAAACCAACTATTTGCTTTTGCACCATGCCAATGCTTGACACCTGCTGGAATTGTCACTACATCTCCTGACTTTAAACTTCTTGCTGCCTTTCCTTCTTCTTGATACCATCCTTCTCCCTCTATACATAGAAGAATCTGACCACCACCATCGGAAGCTTTGTGAATATGCCAGTTATTACGACTGCTTGGTTCAAAAGTCACATTAAAGATACCTACTGTTTCCTTAGGATTTGTCAAAGGCTTTAAGTAACTGTTTCCTATAAAATATTGTGCAAATGCAGTATTTGGTTCTCCCAGTCCAAAAAACCCACCATGTTCCTCTTTCTTACCATCCTCCGCATACACTTCCTTTGCCATGCGAAAGGCTGCCCATGCATTAGGCCAACCTGCATAAAAAGCAATCTGAGTCAAAATCTCGGCCATCTCTGTTTTTGTTACCCCATGATTCTTTGCAGATATCAGGTGATACTGAAAAGAACTGTCCACCATTCCTTTTCCTATTAATGCAGATACTGTTACAATAGAACGAAGTTTCAAAGAAAGTTTGTCTTCTCTTGCCCACACTTCACCAAACAATACATCATCATTTAATTCTGCAAACTTTGGCGCAAAATCGTTTAAGGCATCTCTGCCTGCTGTCTGTTTTATAGCCACTTTTATTCCTCCTTATCTATATTTACTATGACACTCCTAATAACTTTCTAATTTCAGCATAGGTAATTTCATAAATTGACATATATACATAATTTATTTTTGCCTGTCTCATTGCCTCTCTCTGTTTTTCTGTCACAACTGTATATGGATAAATACCAAACATAAATGGAAAAAAGGAAAAGATAAAATCTTGTTTCTCTTGTACTGTCATTTCTGGAAAATACTTATTCAGACAATTCCTTATCTCCACCAGAGACTGACCATATGCTATCTTAAATTCCACTAGTCGTTCCATTCGACTATTTTCTTCCATATCATAGTGATTCATAGACATAATCTTTAATAGGTTTTCTCGTTCTTCTAGCGAATGTGCTAGTGCGTCTGCAAATTCTAATGGGGTCAGATTTTTGTGCTCTGCCTGAATCTGCTTTAACCTGTCTATCCACAATGTATACTCTCTTTGTAACAGAGCCAAAAAAATTTCCTCTTTTGTCTGAAAGTAATTATAAATAGAAGTACGAGTAAAGGATGTTGCATTTCCAATTTCTTTCAGTGTTATCTCCTTAAAACTCATTGTCTTATAAAGTTTTGCACAAGCTGTAATAATTTCTTCTTTTCTAGCTGCAGTCAATTCCTCCGATCCCTTTGGCATAATGTACTCCTTTAATTTTTCACTTTTCTTAAATGAAGGGCATTTATCTCTCATTTTCCCGTTTCTGACACAATGTCAGCATTGTTATTATACATTTATTCTGACATCATGTCAATATAATTTCAAATTTTTTTCAATCATTCATAATAAAAGAAAGAAATCCTATTTGAATCATTGTATAGCACATATCAAAAAAAGTGAGTATCATAAAACTTGACATATCTTGTCAAGATTTAAGTGTTATTCTATTGCTAAAGGAGGAAATGTTAATGCAAGAAAGCAGATTATTTAAGATTGTGTATCATCTACTTGAAAAAGGACAAGCTACAGCCCCAGAA
>CAJUHG010000109.1 GCA_910586005.1 uncultured Lachnospiraceae bacterium
GCTGAGGGGTGTTGTGGTCCAGATTGTAGCCCAAACTAATGCTTGGCAGATAGTAATACTTATAAAAAGCATATAGCTGTTTAGCATAATGGCTATGTGCTTTTTATATAAACGGAGGACTTGAAAATGTACTACACATTAAATGATAATGTATATATCGTTGAAGGAAAGGCTAAAAGTTGCATTTATGATTTAAATAAGTCAAGGTTGTTCAGTGTTAATAAAACATTAGCTGATAAACTTATACAAATTCAGCATTACATTTTGAACTTACATCAAAATGTAATGCTTTTTGCAGACACTGTTATAATAATTCAGGGATTAACAATATTATTGATGAAATGATGCCAGATATTTCTTGTAATGACAAACGGAGATTTACTAACAGAAGAAATGGTAAAAAGATTTAAAAAATATCAATATCATTGGTTTCAGGTATCCATAGATGGAGCGACTGCAAGGTATCATAACTGATTTCGTCAAATTGAAGGAAGTTGGGATAAAGCAGTTAGAGGTACAAAGAGAAGCTAACATAGGAGCAGAAGTTTTTTTTAGGAGATTGAGCAAAATAACCAGATAAAGCAAAATGGGATGGTAATAAAATGGGATGGAAGCCAGGTTTCCTTTATCCTCTCTCTTGAAGAATTGTATGAAAGATATCAGGAAAGTGGCAGTATAGAGCAAACGGTAGGTGACGCTTTGAAAATGCTAGAGAAAAAACCAAAGCTTCCAGAAGAAAAACTGCCAAAGACTTGGACAGAAGCTAGAAGCAAACGCTATACAGAACTTGTTCATTATGCTTGGAACAGTGTTGGAGTTGCCAGAAGATGCGTTAGAGGAGTATGTGTTGTCTAATACAAGATTTTACTATGGAGCTGCCGAGATGTTGCGAGAAGATATTTTGGAAAAGTTTTCAAGAAAGATAGGGGGAATTTTTTATATCCTCCCAAGTTCCGTCCATGAACTAATTTTAGTTCCTGAAAGCACCTTTATCTGTACAGAATACCTAAGAGAAATGGTAAAAGAAGTAAATGAGGATGTAGTGACGAAAGAAGAATGGCTGTTAGAGAATGTCTATTATTATGACAGTGAGAAAATCAAGATTAGAATATGCAATAAGAAGGAAAATATGTAAGAGTTAAAACAGATATTCGCAATACCCACAGGCATGGTGTCTGCTTTGCTACTTGCTCATAACCTCATAGCCACTATCCCAGCTTTTCAGTGGGAGCTTGCACTCTCACTGAAACAAACAAGTCTCTACCTATCGCTTAGTATTAACAACATGGAATCAGGGGAATTTCTTGATAAGATTAAATGGTTTAAAGGAAGGAGCTGTCTCAAAATAGATGTTCTATACAAGATATGGGATTTCCTACACATAGACTTATCCATACCTTGTATATAAATTGTACTTTGCAACAGCTCCTGCATTTTGCGAATGACATAGACTAAACTGTTACCAGGTAGGAGAAAGTTTTATCAGAAAATCTTTTAGAAAAAATCAACCTGTGCTATAATAGCAACAAAGCTGTTGGGAAGTCAAAGCGGATATTCGCAATTCGCTTCGCTACTTGCTCATAACCTCATAGCTGCTATCGCGGCGTTTCAGTGGGAGCCTGTACTCTCACTGAAACAGGCAAGTCCCTACTCGCCGCTTAATCTTAATGGCATAGAAACAAGGGACTTGCTTGATGAGATTAAAAAAGAAAGTTGAACAATACTATGGAAAAAAGTGATTATCCTGTTAGATGAATATGATACGCCCATGCAGGAAGCTTATGTCAATGGATTTTGGGATGAACTGGTTTTATTTACTAGGAGTATGTTTAACGCTGCTTTTAAGACCAATCCATATCTGGAACGTGCTATTATGACAGGCATTACAGGGGTCAGCAAAGAGTCAATTTTTTCGGATTTGAACCATCTTGAGGTTATTACAACTAGAAGAGTGATATAATGATTTTATTAAGTCCCTTCTTCTTGGAGATTTGGATGCGATGAATCAGTATATGAATGAAGTGGCATTAGCCACATTCAGCTATTTTGACACAGGGAAAAACCCTTCTAAAGAAGAGCCAGAACGATTTTATCATGAATTTGTACTTGGTTTGATGGTAGATTTAAATGACCGATATGTCCTGACATCCAATCAAGAGAGTGGTTTTGGAAGGTATGATGTGATGTTGGAACCTAGACATCCAGAAGATGACGCGATGATTTTAGAATTTAAAGTACAGAACAAGGAAGAAGAAAAGGATTTACAAGATATGGTGAAAGCTGCACTGAAGCAGATTGATAGCAAAAAGTATGAGGCATCCCTTATAGAAAAAGGAATTTTCAAAGAAAGAATCCGAAAATATGGATTTGTTTTTCGAGGGAAAGAAGTTTTGATTGGAAATGAGAGTTTTCTGGATTAATATTAGTTATCTCATCTTGTGTTTTAGAAGAGAATCATCCAAATAACAAGAAAGAGTGGTGTTTAACCTCAGCAAGCAAGTCTTCCGCTTCTATGTCGTAGGGACTAAGAAGTGGAAATAAATGAATAACAGTATGGATGGTAAAACAAATGGAGGAACATGATGGAGATATTAAAGGTATTTCATGGCTCAGACCATATCATAAAAACTCCTAGATATCTTGGAGGAAAAGAAGACAATGATTATGGGGTATTAGCGTGGATTGCAGAAGTGGTTTCTCATAGGGGAACAAATCAGGAAGCAGCAGCGATTGTTGGAACTAAACTTGTGGAAAAATATAAAATTAAGACAGATAGTTATGATGTGATAAAAGGATATCGGGCAGATGACAGTTATACTCAGGTAATTGAGGCTTTTTTGCAGAATCAGATAAATATTGCAGAAATGGAGAGATTGTTTTATAAAGGCTCTTTGGGAAATCAAATTTTTCTTAAATCAGAGAAAGCATTTTTACAGATTAAATGGAAGAGATCCTATGAAGTAGTGATGGAGGAATCCTATAAAGAAGAGGATTCCATAACAAGACGAGAAGTGGGAAATTTCTGCAAAGAAGAATGGCAGCTATTTTGTTGGATGGATATATCATGCCTGGGATTACAGCAGGCTATGCTATCCGCAATACATTGGTTTATAACAAGAAAGGCGGCTATTATGAGTAATATGGCTTATGAGGAGATTTATTTTGATAGCATGATATAAAAGACAAGATATTTGTTTAAATTAATTGCAAGAAATACCAAAGAACCATTTCAGGTTATTACAGAATATATGTGCAGTACTTAGCGGAGTTATATGGATATGGGAAATCCACTTTATTTGAATAAAACACCCAAACAGATTTTGGGAAATATGGGAATAGCAGTAAAAACAGAATTTGAAATCAATAAAAAATATGATGAATGTATTTTAGAGTGGATGGTAGATGTATACACATATCTTCAATGGAAATATAATCTTTCATCAGAAAAAATTGTGAAGAAGATAGAGCTAGAACAGCTCTATCAGAAATATTCTCCTTTACATGAGACATCCTTGTCAAACTGTGCGGAAAAATTCATGAAGATTTATCGTTTATGAAGGGACTGAGGGAGAGATGCTGACGTAGGTGTGTAGGGGTGAGAAATTCTGATTTATGGAGGTTTTATCATGGCTCTGAAAAATAAACTTGGTATTAATGATTCTGCAGAACTTGCAAGAATGGAAGAAAAAATAAGTAAAGCAAAAGCAGTCGAATTATACGAAAATAATATTATTGATAAAATTGAGATTGGGAAATTTTTAGGGCTTTCCAAAATTCATAAGTTCCTTTTTGATGAAATATATGATTTTGCTGGAAAGGTGAGAACAGTAAATATATCAAAAGGAAATTTTAGATTTGCGCCTGTAATGTATTTAGATTCTGCGCTAAAATATATTGATGATATGCCTCAATCGACCTATGATGAAATTATTGAAAAATATGTGGAGATGAATATTGCCCATCCATTTAGAGAAGGAAATGGGAGAAGTACTCGTATATGGCTTGATTTAATTTTAAAAAAAGAGTTAAAATTAGTTGTAGATTGGAGTAAAGTAGATAAGGAAGATTATTTACTTGCTATGGAAAGAAGTCCGATTAAGGATGTAGAAATTAAAGTTTTATTAAAAAGATCACTGACAAACAAAATTAATGATAGAGAAGTATATATGAAAGGTATTGATGCAAGTTATCATTACGAGGGATATCATGTTTTTAAGACGGAAGATTTATAAGAGCATTATAGTGAGCGAGTTGCAAAAAAAGCTTGAAATTTTTATCTACAGCAGAAAATCGAAATGGACAGGCAGGGGCGAAAGCGTGGAAAATCAAATTGCTATGTGCCAGGATTATATCAAATATAATATAGAAGGAGCTGATCCTTTATAATTATAATGTCAAATTCCTAAAAAGCACAAAGGAGAAAACGTATGCAAAATATGTATCAGATGTTATCAAGGATGAATATAAGGAGTAGAAACAAGGGCAGATGATTTTTTTATCAGCGAATACTGGGGCAGGAAAAACCTATTTTAAATAAATTAGCGGAGTTTGCTGCTATAAAGGGTAAGAGGATTCTATATCTTACCAATAGGAGTATCTTAAAAGAACAAATTGAAGAGAGCATTAATGCAGAGATACGAAACAAGCTAAGGAGTAATAGAGATATAAAGAGTGAAAATCAGGCAAAGGTAATGCAAGTAAAATTATATCAAACAATTGAAAATGAGTGTAAAAGAAATTCCGATTATAGAGCAATAGACCTAGAAAAATATGATTTTATTATTGCGGATGAATGACATTACTTTTCGGTAGGTTCTACGTTCAATACATGCACACAATTATCTTACAACTGGATTATGAGTAAAAAATATGCAACTTTAATTTTTATTTCCGCAGCTATTGATAGAATCAAAGATTATATTTTACGAGACAATAATATTTCGGAAATAACAGAGGAAGAAAGGTGAAGGAATGGAGCATATGTTATGTATGGCAATTTGGATTTAAGAGATGCTGTTAAAAAATATCAGATGAAAGCGGACTATTCCTATGTGAAGGTTTCTCTATTGAAAAAGGTGGATGAGATATCAGAACTTGTGGAAAAGGATAAGGAAAAGTGGATCATATTTGTAGACAGTATTGAAAAAGGAAAGAAGATAGAAAAAGCATTGCAGGAGAAAGAGATAGACTCAGCTTTTATTATGGCAGAGTCCAAGAAGGATAGAGAATTATTAGGAACAGTACAGATGTAAGATATGTGAAATTATTAATGAATATAAGGGCAAAAATTTAGATAAGGAAAAAAGTGAAGAATTACGTGAAAAAGTCAGGAGATATATTTGCAAAGTATTGGAGAGTTATACAGACCATGAAAAACATCTTGACAATAGTGGTGTAGATCTTTTTCAATTTGATTCAGATAAGGATGTTTTTTGTGT
>CAJUHG010000110.1 GCA_910586005.1 uncultured Lachnospiraceae bacterium
GTATCAGAAGGTTTTAGCCATGCAAAATCTCCAGTTGCTTTATCATTTATATTGATGGTAGAAAAAACATATCGAAACTGCTGCAATACTTGTTCTGTATTGAAATATCGTTTAAAGCTACCTTCGACTAGAAGCTCTAAATCACTTTCAGGGTCTAATTCTGGAAAAGAATGGTCTATAACTGAGACTTGTGAGTTGGTAGGATTGGTAAGTACCAGTTCTCTTTTTTGTATGATGTCATCTTTTTGACTTTCAAACAACAGTGTTACCATAACAGTGATAGAACCATTGTCTAATTTACCAGTTTCTTCTCCAAATGAAATCGTACCACTTGTTATTGGCAAATTTACAAAAATATTATTTCCATTTCCTCTTAAAGCAAGTTCCCATTGTCCCCATTTCCCTTGTATTTGAATACTGTTGTTTGCTGTGTTTAAAATCTTATTTTTTTCTTCTTCTTTAAGATAATCCAATAACTCTGTTGTATTTGTGGAATTGTTAAATTCAGCAGGATAAGTAGATTTTGCTTTAATTTCCTTATTAATTATATCAAAAGTTGTAGTGAAAGTGGTGTCCCACTCAAAAGTACTTACACCAGTGACTATTGTTTCAGTATCAATAGTATTTGTCATTTGTTTTTCCATAAGTTATTTTCTCCTTAATTATTTATATATTTTTCCCTCTCATATAGAAATTTTCAGCAAATCCGCCATCACAAAATTGAAAGTTTTTATTTGCCCATGTCAGGAAATATCCTCCCTCTTCCCCATTATATTTGATTTGATTCATCATATTTTTTACTTTGGATTGAATTTCATCATAGAATATTTCAGAAATCATAGTGAATAGGCCAAATGTAAAAATACCTGCGGTAATTTCAATCCATAAAGGAATATGTTTGTCTGAATGATAAGAATCTGGGTTATCAGGAATGGGAACAAAAGAAATTTTACCTCCATTTTCTGTAGTAAATTGAGGCTGACGGATTGCATGAAAAGAGTAAGTAATATAGGAGTCTGCTAATCCAGTGAAGTCTGCACTGCCTTCTACTAATAAATGCAGATAATCTCCCATAAATTGAAGTTTTAAGAGACTAGCCATAATTTTATAGCTTGTTCCTGAAACACTAACTGTACTTATATGTACATTTCCATCATTGACAATAGAATTATTTTCAAACACTTTAAACGTTCCAGAAGTAATATTTAAAAGTGTTTGAATATTGGGAAGTATAAATTTTTCCAAAAAAACTTCTCTGCGCATAATATAACCAAAATCATATTCCAATAAAAGAGATGGTGAAAATTGGCGGCTGGGTTCTTCCTTTGTCTGTTTGGTCATGCACATAATTGCAATCACAAGTGTTCCATTCAAATTTTGGAATGCAGGAACACTTTTGTAAATAGTGATACCAAGTGGTTGAAAATAAGTCTTTTTTAAATTTGCAAGCACAAAACCAATGTTTGATTCTTGTTCAATTAATGCTTTTCCTAAAAGAGAGCCAAAGGCATCTTGCAAGACTTCATCTTGTATTACTTTTTCCACATCTGCATTTTCCACCCAGATAGCGCCAAAGGTAACATCATCTGGATGTGTTGCCATAGTCTTACAGATAAATCCTACGTTTTCTTCATCTTTGAAAGAAAATTGCAGATGTACTCTGCTATGGATGGTGCGATGTTTCTCAGTAATTCCATGAAAGCAGATGGTAACGTCACTTAAAGTTAAATCTAAAGCCATATACTGTTCATTACCAGCCCATGCAATTTGAAAATCTGGAATTTTGGCAATGAGTGTTCCATTTTTAAAATTAAAAGAATCCAAAAATGCTGTTTTCTGTTCACGAATCAAACGATTGATTACTTCTGTTTTGCATGCAAAAACAATATCCCATTTACTTTCCATTTAATTCTCCTTTCTTAGTCTTAATAATTAAAAAAATTGTAACATATAATAATTTTATTATTTTACAATTTTCTATACCTTGTGAAACGACCGAATGAGCATTATGACCATGCGGTGGTTTCAAAAGATATAAAATCTAAGAATGCCATTAGCGTTTTGCTGCGAGTTGTGGGTCAGCTTTGCTGATAAAATTAAATTCGCATTTCTGCAATCCGCTAATGGCATATCTTTTTTATGAAATAATATAATATTATTTTATTATATATGGAAAATATATGCAAGAACAAACATTATCGAATTAGCGTATTTTTATATTAAAAATGATAACTTTTTCATTTCTTAACATAGTAAAATATTTTTACACATGGTGTAATTATTTTGAATGATAAAGGAGGAAAAAGTATGAAGCATAGGCAGAAGCAAAGAAAAAAAGCAAGAATTTCTATGATACTATGTGCAACTTTAGTAGCCACTAGTTTCTCACCTTTGGGTAGCATAAATTTGCAAGCAACTACAGTAGAACAGAATAAGAATTATTTATCTGAGAAAGTTCTTGCTAGTACATTTTTGTCTAATTCTGGTATAACATTACAGAGTACAGGACATACAGATATTTTACAAAGTAGCTTGAAGGCATCCGCAGATAGTGCGCAGGAAGCAGCGGTCAATGCAGTAGATGGAAATTCTTCTACCAAGTGGCATACCTCTTGGAGTGAGGGACATGCAACTGTTCCACTTTCTATTATTTTGGAATTGGATGCAACCTGTCAAGATTTGACACAATTGCGCTATTTGCCAAGGCAGGACAAGAAAGGACAAGATTATCAGTGGAATGGGGATATTTTAAATTATGAAATTTGGGTTAGTACTACAGATACAGAAGAAAGTAGTTTTCAGAAAATAGCGGAAGGAAGTTGGGCTGAGGATAAAGAAGAGAAATGTGCAAGTTTCTCACCTGTATCTGCAAAGTATGTGAAATTAACAGCAATTCATACCAAGGGGAATAATGCAAATGAATATGACCAGTATGCATCAGCAGCAGAAATTAACTTGGCATCTGGAGGAATGGTAGACTTAGAAGCAGATAAGAAGGGACTTATAGATGCAATTGCCAAAGCACAAGCTTATTTAGAGGGTGTTGGAGCGGATGAAACTGGAATTTCTGTATTAAGAGGTCTTTTGGAAAAAGGAAATACCATTGCAGCTTATCAGTGTCCGGTAGAAGAAGAACTACAAGAAGTTACACAAGCAATTCTTACAGAGACAAACCGTTTAGAAACTGGAGCACCAGCTATTACATATGAGAATTTTACACCAAACAGTCAGTGGATGGACAATACCAATGTTATGATTCAAGCACATGGTGGTGGAATTATTTGGGATGAAAAGACACAAAAATATTATTGGTATGGGGAGCATAAAGGAGAAGATAAAACAACTACAGGAGGGATTGTGGCAATCGGTGTTACCTGCTATTCTTCCACAGATTTGTACAATTGGAAAAATGAAGGCGTTGCTCTTCCTGTCTTTAATAACCCAGCATTTTTAACCGAAGGTGAAGCAACAGCAGAGACACCTCTGTATCTGGCAGAATCTTCTGAAGAATATCAGGCAGCGAAAGCAGCCGGAAAAGCAGTATCTGAATATGATACCTTGGAAAAATATAATACAACATCTTATATTGCAAAATTAAATGCATTGTATGAGCATACGTCTGTAGCGGAAAAACAAGCACTCTATAATAAGTTGAATTGGAACTGTGTGATGGAGCGGCCAAAGGTTATTTATAATAAGAAAAATGACAATTATGTAATGTGGTTCCATAAAGATGGAGAGGGAATTGGGAATTATAGTTTAGCACAGACGGGAATTGCAGTAAGTGATTCTCCCACAGGTCCTTTTAAGTTGATAGATACCATTAATCCAAATGGTAAAGAAAGTCGTGATATGACCTTATATGTAGACGAGGATGGAACTGCTTACTTATTGCATTCATCAGAAGATAATTGGACATTGTATCTTGCAGAATTAAATGAAGACTATACAGGTTTGACTGGAAATTATAGCCGAAATTATATAGATAAAAATGGAAGCAAGGGGGTATATGCAAGAGAAGCACCAGCAATTTTTAAATATCATGGCAATTACTATATTATTTCCTCTGGATGTACAGGATGGAATCCAAATCAAATGGGATATTCTGTCACAGATGATATTCGAAAAGGGATGTCTGTAGAGGGTGGAAATGGACCTTTCCAGATGGATAAATTGAAAAATCCTTGTGTGGGAACAGATGCAAATATATCTTTTGGAGGACAGAGTACTTATGTTTTACCAGTACAGGGAAAAGAAGGATACTTTATCTATATGGGAGATAAGTGGAATTCAAAAAATTTAAAAGATTCCAGATACCAGTGGCTTCCAATTCAAATAGATGATGAAGAAACTACATTGACGATTTCTTGGAATGATACTTGGACATTAGAAGATTTTGAAAAATTAAACAATCAAGATAGAATCAACTTAAATCGTGTGATTAGAGCTGGAAGGAATTTGTCTGCACAAGAATATAATTTTGGTCAAGAGAGATGGAATACTTTGCAAAATTTGCTGACAGAAGCTATCAATCTCTCTTATCAGGCAGATTCAGCAACTGTAACTGGCAAAACAGTAGCAATTCAACAAGCAATACAAGCACTTCAGAAATGGAAAGTATTAGATGCAGCATTTCTTCAAGTGGAAAATCGAGCAGAAGCAGAATTTACTCCAGAAACATGGAAAAATTTACAGGCTGCTTATGAAAATGGAAAACTTCTTGGTGAGGATGCCACTCAAGAACAAATTCAGACAGCAACAACAGCTATTTTAGAAGCTATTAATAAACTAGAAGCAATAGAGATGATAACAGAAGAAATCAGTCTGGTAGGAAAGTCAATTTTAACAGATTCTCAGTATTCTGAAAATGAAGCAGAAAAGGCAATTGATGGAGATAATAATACATTTTGGCATAGTGATTGGAAGAATGCTACACCTCTTCCACATTATTTGACCATTGATTTAGGAGAATCCTATAATGATTTATATCAGTTAAATTATATACCACGACAAGATAAAGATAACAATGGAATTGTTACAAAATATAGAATTTTAATCAGCAATGCCAAGAAAACCTTAAATGAATTGATGGATGAAGATTTTGAAGAAGTTCGTGCAGGTAGTTGGGAGGCAGATAAAAATGAAAAAACAACCGTGTTCCGTACAAAGAATGCAGCGAGATATCTAAGATTTGAAGTGTTAGAAGGTGTTGGAGACCTTGCTTCAGCGGCAGAGTTGAAATTATTGCGTGGAACACCGAAAGAAGAACCTGAATCTCCAGAAAAGCCTTGGATAGCAACGTTAGAAAAGGCAATTAAAGATTATATGGTGGCGGACAGTAATGAGAAAGATTATACCACAGAGAGCTGGAAGGCTTACAAAACCGCTTATCAAGCAGCTTTGGATTTACAGAAAACAG
>CAJUHG010000111.1 GCA_910586005.1 uncultured Lachnospiraceae bacterium
ATCATCTACATATAACCAGTCTCTGACATTTTTTCCATCCCCATATACAGGTAATTTTTTTCCCTGTAATGCATTATTGATAATCAAAGGAATTAATTTTTCTGGAAATTGATAAGGACCATAGTTATTAGAACAATTTGTAATATTCGCTGGAAAATGATAAGTGTCAATATATGACTTAACCAAAAAATCAGAACTCGCTTTACTAGCAGAATAGGGGCTGTGAGGATCATATGGTGTCGTTTCATAAAAATAATTTCCTTCTTCTTCCAAAGAACCATATACTTCATCTGTGGAAACATGAAGAAACTTCTTTCCTTCTTTATAACTTCCATCCTCTAATTCCCATGCTGCTTTGGCACAATTCAACATAACAGCGGTTCCCAATACATTCGTTTGCACAAATATTTCTGGATTTCTAATACTTCTATCCACATGACTTTCTGCTGCAAAATGTACCACTCTATCTATCTCATTTTCTTCAAAAATCTTACAAATGGCTTCTTTATCACAAATATCCGCTTTTACAAAGGTATAATTCTCTCTATTTTCTACTCCTTTTAAATTTTCTAGATTTCCCGCATACGTAAGTTTGTCCACATTGATAATTCTAATTTCATTTTCATATTTTTGAAACATATAATGAATATAATTGGAACCAATAAAACCTGCTCCACCAGTTACTAAATAAGTTCTCATAATTATTCTCCTTCTATAAAGTTGTTATATAGGTTTTTAAAGCATCTTTCCAATCTGCCATTTGAAAGTTACTGGTCAATTTTATCATATAATTTTCTAAATTAGAATACGCAGGTCTAGGTGCTTGATTTGGATTGCGGCGACAATATTCCTCTGTAGATACACGCTCTACTACAGTATTTTTTCCAGCCAATCTAAAAGTTTCCTCTGCTAAATCCGCCCAACTACAACTTCCTTCACAAGTGGCATGAAACACTCCATAATTTTCTGTAGGTTCCAAAAAACGAATCATCTTTGCTAACTCTACAGCACTTGTAGGATTTCCTACTTGGTCATCCACTACAGTGACCTTATTATAATTTTCCGCTAATCGTAACATAGTTTTTACAAAATTCTTACCATCTCCATATAACCATGCAGTCCTTAAAATAAAGTATTTTTTTGCAAAGGCTTTTACAAAATTTTCACCTTCCAATTTTGTCTTACCATAAGCACTGTTAGGATTAGGAGTATCAAACTCTGTATAAGGTTTTTTTCCATTTCCATCAAACACATAATCTGTAGATACATGAATCAATTTCGCATTTATTTCACTCGCTGCTATACTTAAATTTCTAGGTCCAATCGCATTAATTTGATAGGCTCTATCCCATTCCTGTTCACATAAATCTACGGCTGTATGCGCTGCACAATTAATAATAACATCTGGTTTTCTCTCACAAACAAAAGATAGAACTGCATCTACATTAGTAATATCAAGTGCAAACACATTCTCACTAGCTTGTACATCTGTATTGATAAACTCTATTTGATTCTTATCATATTCCTTGTTAATTGCTCTTCCAAGCTGACCATTACAGCCTGTTACTAATATCTTTTTCATGTTTCCTCCATTCTGTGCGTTTTTCAGCATATCATACTCTGTGAGTATATTATGCACTGTAATTTACAACATTCGATTTATCATAAATAATATTCTCATTATCACTTCATCTAATACACTTTGTCGATATATCTTGCGATTTCCAATTATTTTTATTTTACCAGAAAACTTTTCTGCCTCTAAAATATTTTGCACTAATATATCTTTTGGGATATCTCCTTGATACAATCTAGAAAAATCTGATAATTGAGCTTTTAATTTTCCTTGATTTTTTCTTAAATAGGCAGCTTTTAACTGCACATTTCCCCAAAAACCTCCTTTTGCTCCAACTACATTCTTTCCATGTTGTCGATACAAAATATATGCATTTTTATCAAAAATAACAGTTCCAACATAAGAAGCAACCAGATAAGACCACCAGTCATGCAAAATTGCATGTTCTGGCAGTCTTGAAATTAAAATATCCACCAGTTTTCGATTAAGGACAGCCGTACACCCAGTACAAATACATTCTATGACTGCATTTCCAAAACCCGGAACTAGTTCCTGATTATTCTGTTTTTTCATTGGATTCAATTTATCATCCACTAAAATTTTATTGCTACAATACAATGCTGGTCCTGTTTCTTGTTCCAATTTTAAAATTGCAGATTCAATCTTATTGTTTAACCACATATCATCTTGATCACAAAAAGCTACATATTCTGCAGTACTTTTTTTTAACAGTTCAAAAAAACTCTTTGTAACACCTATATTTTTCCCCTCATAAAACAGGATATTCTTATATTTCTCACTATAATTTCTTAAAATTTCTCGCGTTCCATCTTGAGAACCATCATCTCGCACTAAAATCTCTATATTTTTCCAAGTTTGAGCTAACAAACTTTCTATCTGTTCTTCTAGAAACTGTTCTCCTTGATAGGTAGACAACAAAATCTGCACTTTTTTCATTTCCATAATATGATCCTGTTATTCTTATAGTCCATTCTCTACGATTACTATCATACCCTAAAGTATTTCTTTTTTACAACTTATTCTCCTAGTCCATTTTCCACTGCTGCAACAACAGCCTGAAGTGCTTCTTCTTCATCTTCTCCTTCACAGACAAATTCTATGGAATCTCCAGATTTAATACATGCTCCTAATACGCTCAATACACTCTTCGCATTTGCTGTCCCACCTTTAAAATTAAAGGTAATCAAAGCTTTATATTTTACTGCTTCTTTACATAAAATTCCTGCTGGCCGTAAATGTAGCCCTGTAGGATTCTTTATTGTTACTTTCTGACTAACCATTTTCTTTCCTCCAATACCATTTGTTATAACATATTCTGCATAATTAAATCTGCCAAATCTTTGGCATCTTGCGATATTTCTACTTGGTTTTTCCCCTCAATCATAACTCGAACAAGTGGCTCTGTTCCTGAAGGACGAATCAATACCCTACCTTCTCCTGCAAATTTCTGCTCTAATTTCTGAACCGCCTGAGCAATTTCTGGATATTCCATAAAATGCTCTTTCTTATGATTAGGTACTCTAGCATTCACTAATGCCTGAGGAAGAACTTCCATGATCTGAGATAGCTGAGAAAGTGTCTGTTTTGTCTCTACCATAACTTCTAACAAATGTAATGCACTTAATAATCCATCACCTGTAGTATTTTCATCTAAAAAAATAATATGCCCTGACTGTTCTCCTCCAATATTGTACCCATTTTCTCTCATATTTTCCAAAACATATCGGTCTCCCACTTTTGTCTGTACAATATGAATGCCACATTTTTCTCCCATCAATGTAAATCCAAGATTACTCATAACAGTTCCAACAATGGTATTCTTCTTTAAATTGCCATGATCTTTCATGTAATTTCCAATAATTGCCATTACCTGATCACCATCTACCACATTGCCCTTCTCATCCACAGCCAACATACGGTCTGCATCTCCATCAAATGCAAGCCCTATATCTGCTTTTTCATACACTACTCTTGCACGAAGCTCATCCATATGTGTAGAGCCACAGTTGGCATTGATATTACTGCCATCAGGATTTGTATGAATTGCTACTAAATGTGCACCTAATCCTTTTAAAGTCTCAACTGCTGTGTAATGTGCTGCTCCCTCTGCACAATCTATCACAATTTTTAATCCATCTAAATTTACTGGTACAGTTTTTTTCATAAAAAATACATATTCTTCTCTTGCATCAAACCGATAACTAACTTTTCCAATCCCAGAGCCAAGAGGCATTGTTACATCCTTCATTCCATTGTTAATCAAGGATTCTATTTCATCTTCTAATTCATCAGAAAGTTTGTATCCCTCTCCATTAAAAAACTTAATTCCATTAAACTCCATAGGATTATGAGATGCAGAAATCACAACACCAGCATCCACTTTATGTTTTTTTGTCAGATATGCAATTGCTGGTGTAGGTACCACTCCCATATAGACAGCATTTGCCCCTACAGAACAAATACCTGCCATCAATGCATTTGCCAACATTCCTCCAGATATTCTAGTATCACACCCAACAATAATGGTTGGCTGGTGAGCTTTTTCTTTTGTGAGCACATAAGCTCCTGCCTGCCCTAATTTCATTGCTAATTCAATTGTAAGCTCTGTACCTGCCACACCACGTACACCATCTGTTCCAAACATTCTTGCCATAATTATTCTACCTCTTAATCTTATTTATTGATAATATTTACTAATACATAACCACAAGAAATACGATTTTCTTGTTACCTCTTAACTTATTTAATACAAAAATATGATAACACTATTTTTTATTACTTCTATCATACATGAAACACAAGAATACCATCTTTATTCTTGTTGTAGAGTGTAGGTCAGCTCTGCAAATAAAAACAAATCCGCACCCCTGCAATATGCTTATCTTCTTTCATCTTCTGTATTATCTTCTCTATCTTCTCTGTCATCTCTGTTACTATCTTCTTCATCTCTTGAATTTGTATCATTTTCTTGGGTCTCGTCTCGATTATTTTCTGATTCCTCTGATTCTTCAGGCTCTACCGTTTTATCCTCAATGGTAAGTTGCACATTTACATTACCACTTAACTCAAACTTATCATTGGGAAGTGTTATATTAAGCTCCAAATTATGAACGCCTGGTTCTAGTCCTGTCAAGTCTAAGGCTGCCTTGATATCTTCAGCTTCCAGCGTCTCCATATTTTCCTTTAATGCTCGCACTGTAATTGAAACAGTATTCCCATTAAATTTAAATTCATAATTGCTATTTAATCCTGTGACTACAATATCATCCATAGAAAGGTGAAAATTCTTTGTCTCCTTTTGTTCTATCAGTACTTTTACTGCAATCTGATTTGCAGTTTCATCTACAAGAGAAATTCCTCCATCTCCTAGATATGGAGTGATATCAATCGTAGTATCCAAATCACTTTTCGCACCATCTATGTTAATTACATCTGCTGGAATATTAATAACATTGATTCCATTTAACAATGCTGCCTCACCTTTGACCAACACCGTTTCTGGTGCAAACTCTACACCTCTATACTGATATCCATCTGCTGGAGTTCCACTTACCTGACAGCGTACCGAAACACTTTTGGTTCCCAAAATATTAGCTCTAATTGTAACAGTACCTTGATTCATTTCCAATAACTCTGAAGTAATTGTTTTCCCATTTTCATCATAGAGTACAGGCA
>CAJUHG010000112.1 GCA_910586005.1 uncultured Lachnospiraceae bacterium
TTCCACGTCCTACATAACGCTTTGCAATCGAAACCACCAAACGAAGATTTGCTTCTGCTAGACGTTTCTTTGCCTCCTGATCTCCTAATTCCATGCGCTTTGCAAGTTCAATTTCTTCTTCTGCACTAAGCAATGGAACTTTACCAATCTCCTTTAAATACATACGAACAGGATCTTCAATGGAAATTCCATCTGGAACAGAAAGGTCAATATTCTCAACCTCTACATCATCATCTTCATCAATGAGGATATCGTCATCATCATCGGAAATTCGCAGTACATCAATGTTATTAGATTCTAGAAAGTCAAGAATTTTTTCAAATTGTTCTGCATCTAATTCCATGTCATGAAAAAAGTCACTGATTTCCTGATATTCCAGAACATTTTTTTTCTTTTTTGCTATGGATAACAATTCCTGCAGCTTTTCGATAAATTTCAAACTTTTTTCTTCCATCTCGTTTCATCCTTCCATTCGTTGTTTATATTTTATCCTTAATTAGTGGAAATATACAGAAAGTCTATCTTTGTCAACCTTCCTGATTATTATAACTTATCTTGTTCCCTACACAGTTACTATATTCGCTTAAATGCTTACATCTGCATCGTAAATTAAGGCAGTGTAAATTGTAACTGATATAACTGTTGCATACTTTTTTTATCTGCAACTAACTTCTGTAATCCTATCATATCTGTGGCATCCAAATGTTTAGAACGATAGCTAATACTATTTTCCTTTAATCGAATTACAGTTTCCTTCAAAGCTTTTTCTTTCTCTGCCTGTGTAGTAACTTCTTTCAGTCTTGCATTAAACAATTCTGCAATCTCTCGCTGTTGTTCTTCCTCTAAAAACATATGAATAATCTTTGCTGGATTTAATTCTCCCTCTTGATATTGGGCAAATAAGACTTTGGCTGCCTGTTGGTATAATTTCTCTGTAAAATCTTCTGGTCCAAGATAAGGTGAAATTTTTTCAAACAAAGCTGGTTCCTCAATGAGCCATGTCAACATCAATTTTTGAGATTGTTTCATGCCATTTTCTTTCTTTTTCTTTTTCTGTTCATTGATACCAGATTTCAATTGTCTTACTTCTCTTACAATTCCTATTTTGGTTCCCTGATGTAATACCAACTTTCGCAAGTTATCAAACCCCATCTGATATTTCTCCGCAACTGCTTCTATGTAGTTATCACGCTCTAGTTCTTCTTCAAATTCCAAAAGTTTTCTAGCAATATCATTATAAAATGCTGTTTTGCTTTCTGGGTCCTTTAAATTATATTTTTGCTCTAACACTTCTATCTCAAACATAAAGCTATTTTGAGCTTCTTCAATCCTTCTTTGATAGCTTTCATTTCCTTCGGCTTTTATAAATTCATCAGGATCTTTATAAGGTTTCATACTTACAATTTTTGTTATAAGTCCAGCCTCCTTCAAAATAGGAATCGCTCGTAATGCTGCTTTTATACCAGCATTATCACTGTCAAATGTACAATATACTTCCTTGGTATAACGCTTTAATAAAGTTGCATGACCTTGTGTAAAAGCAGTTCCCAAAGATGCGACTGCATTGTCAAACCCTGCCTGATGCAGTGCTATTACATCCATATATCCCTCACATAACAAGATATATGGTCTTTTACTAGATCTTGCAAGATTTAATCCATAGAGATTTCGGCTTTTGTTAAAAATCATAGTTTCTGGAGAATTCAAATATTTGGGTTCTCCTTCTCCCATTACACGTCCTCCAAATCCAATGACACGATGATTGACATCCATAATAGGAAACATCACCCTATTCCAAAACTTGTCATAACCACCTCTTTTCTCATCTATTGTAATAAGACCAGATTCTTTTAAAATCTCATCTTCATACCCTTGTTGTTTAAGATATTGATATAAATCATTACTAAACTTATTAGAGTATCCCAGACCAAACTTTTTCATAGTTTCCATATCCAAACCACGATTTGCAAAATAATTCATCCCCACACTTCCCCGCTCCGTACGAAGTTGTGCATAAAAATATTTTGCTGCTATCTTATTGATCTCTAAAAGTCTTGCTCGCTTATCTGCCTCTCTTCTTGCCTTTCCCGACAACTCTTGTTTAGGAAGCTCAATACCTGCTCTATGTGCAAGAGTCTCTATCGTCTCTTGAAACGTAGCATTTTCATATTGCATCAAAAAAGTAATCACACTTCCACCTGCTCCACAACCAAAACAATAATACATCTGCTTGCTTTGGGATACAGAGAAAGATGGTGTTCTTTCATTATGAAATGGACACAAGCCAAAATGAGTACTTCCCTTCTTCTGCAAATGTACATAACTAGAAATTACATCTACAATATCATTGGCAGTACATATTTCTTCTATCAGTTCCTCTGAATAATATGGCATCCATATCTCCTTTCCTGTCTTTGCCTTCGCGTAAATTTCTAATTTACTTGCCATGCCTTGGGCATAAAATATTCTTCAAACTTAGCAATTGCATACTGGTCTGTCATACCTGCAATATAATCACAAACAACACGTTCTCTTGTCTCTCCTTGTTCCATTATTTGTAAATATTGTTCTGGCAGTTTCTCTATATTTTTTATATAATAAAAAAATAGGCGACTTAATAAATCTTTTGCTCGTTCTTCTTCCATTTTAGCCATTGTGTTTTGATATACATTTTGAAACATAAACTTGCGCAACTCCTTCATGGCATGTTCTACTTCTTCTGACATACAAATATCATCTTTTTCCATACTATTTGTAACAATATTATGTATCAAAGTATCTAAGCGTTTTCTAGTTGTATTTCCCAAAATTTCTCTATATTCTTTTGGGATATCTTCTTCTGAAAGTACTTTGCCACGAATAGCATCATCAATATCATGATTAATGTATGCAATTTTATCAGAAAAACGGACAATTTTTCCTTCCAACGTAGATGGCATCAAATGCGTTTGGTGATTTAATATTCCATTTCTCACCTCCCATGTTAAATTTAAGCCTTGTCCATCTTTTTCTAATTTTTCCACAATTCGAACACTCTGCTCATTGTGTTTAAATCCACCCTTGCAAATATCATTTAATATATGTTCCCCAGCATGCCCAAAAGGAGTATGTCCCAAATCATGCCCTAATGCAATTGCTTCTACTAAATCTTCATTTAGCCTAAGAGCTTTTGCAATGGTACGTGCATTTTGTGACACCTCCAATGTATGGGTCAATCTTGTGCGATAGTGATCTCCTTTAGGACTTAGAAATACCTGTGTCTTATGTTTTAAACGTCGAAAGGCTTTGCAATGTAAAATGCGATCTCGATCTCGTTGAAATACGGGGCGAATATCACATTGTTCCTCTTCTTTCTCTCGTCCTCTGGAATTTTCACTTAATGTTGCAAAAGGACTTAAATACGCTCGCTCCAATAATTCCATATTTTCTCTAATGAGCATTCCTCATCACCTCTATATGATATATTCCGCATTTCCTCTTTATTTCCTTTATTTTTTCACAAAAAACTACAGATATTTACAAACTACCAATTCCACTAAAATATTTTTATCCTAACAAGGCTAATAATATCCCATAACAAAGATATCGAGACTATTTTTAGATCTCTTAATATTTTCCAATTCGTTTTGCAATTCCCTTTGCCAATTGATAAGCTGGATTTTCCATATGTCTTTTTACTTGCTCTAACTCCCGACGAATAGAAATATTCTGTGGACAATGTTGTTCACATTTTCCACATTTCATGCATTTGGAAGCATTGGAAGGATTTGTACGCAACGTGGTACACATAAAATAATCTTTCATTCCATGAAACCAATTATCTGTATACCTAGTATTATATGCAGCAAAACATCCTGGAATATCTACCCCTCCAGGACAAGGCATACAATATCCACAACCTGTACATGGAACTTTTATATAACGGTTAATTTCTGCCTTTACTTGTTCAATCACTTCCATATCATGAGTGGTCATACAACCTGCTTCTGCCTCTGAAGCAATGCGAACATTTTCTTTTACTTGCGCTATATCATTCATTCCTGATAATACCACTGTCACTTCAGGTTGATTCCATAACCAACGTAATCCCCATTCTGCTGGACTTCTTCTAGCTTCTTCCTTTTCTAATATCTTTGCTGCAGATTTCGGAAGTCCCTGTACTAGCCTTCCTCCTCGTAAAGGCTCCATAATAATTACTGGCATACCTTTTTCATGTGCACGCAAAAGCCCTCGTTTTCCTGCCTGTGAATGTTCATCCATATAGTTATACTGAATCTGACAAAAATCCCAATCATACGCTTCTAATATTTTCAAGAAATTATTTGTGTTACCATGAAAAGAAAATCCTATATTTTGTATTTGACCTTTTGCTTTTTTTTCTGCTATCCAATTAATAATATCAAAATTCTTTATTCTCTCCCATGCTGCAATATCATTTAACATATGCATAAGATAATATTCTATATGATCTGTCTGTAAACGTTCCAATTGCTCCTGAAAATACCGCTCCATATCTCCATCCCGTTTCAGATAATAATGAGGTAGCTTGGTAGCAATATGGACTTTATCCCTATGTCCTTTTGATAAAAATTTTCCTAGACAAACCTCACTTCCATTATAAGTATAAGCTGTATCAAAATAATTCACACCATTTTCAAGTGCAATTAGCATCTCTTCTTCTGCTTTTGATTGATCAATTGCTGTTCCTCTTTTCGAAAAACGCAAACAACCATAACCTAAGATAGATAATTGTTCCTGATTTTTGGGATTTGTTCTATATAACATAATCGTTCCTTTCTTTCTTTTATTTATTTCTCTATTCTTAATTTTGAAAGAATTGAGCATATTTTTAAATCATAGAAATCAAATTTCTTTTTTTATATTATAAAAAGTCATACCCTTTTATATTTCATAATAAACCACAAACATCACACTCTGCGAACTTTCTATTATCATGAATGAAAAAGAGCTATTGCCTTCGCAACAGCTCTTTTCACTTCTTTCCCTTAATGCAGGAGATGGGACTTGAAC
>CAJUHG010000113.1 GCA_910586005.1 uncultured Lachnospiraceae bacterium
CCTCCTAACAGAGCAATAATACGTTCAGGCTGACTGTTTTTATTTCCTTCCACAATACTTTGTGAAGAAGTAGACGCACCTTCTGCATCTTCATTTTCATCAGTATAATTTCCTAGACGTCCTGGTGTGGCAAATCGGAATTTTCCAATCATAACATAAGCAATACCATATCCTATAGCAAAGAAGACAATACAACAAATAACAAAATTGATAATATCACCGCCTAAGCCTGCCTTTAGAGACATTGGAACACGAGTTAAAAACTCTAAATTTCCAAAGGAATGTAAGCGGAGGTCAAAAATTCCTGCCATTGCAAAGGCACATCCTTGCAGAATGGCATAGACTACATATAAGGGCAAAGCACAGAACATAAACATAAATTCTAATGGTTCTGTAACACCAGTTAAAAATACAGCCAATACCGTAGAAAAGAACATAGAACGATAATTTTTCTTTTTGTCTGTATCTACACGTCGATACATAGCAAGTGCTATTCCCATAAGTAAACCAGTAGCCCCAATCATTTGCCCTACTTTAAATCGAGCAGGGGTTACAGTAGATAGCAAATTTCCATAAGCTGCCATATCTCCAGCATCTTTAAAGTTAATTAAGTCTGTAACCCATGCCAACCACAAGGGGTCCTGCCCAAACACTTCAGAACCTGCATTAATACCTGTCTGAATTAAATAAGTACCTCCAAAAGAAGTATAATTCATTGGAATAGTAAGCATATGATGCAGTCCAAATGGAAGTAATAAACGTTCCAAAGTACCATAGATAAAAGGTGCCAAAATTGGAGAAGAGGAAGAAGAATTAGCAATCCACACACCAAATACATTAATTCCCGTTTGTACCATTGGCCAAACAAGAGCCATAATAAGAGAAATTACAGTAGAATAAGCAATTACTGCTAAAGGAACAAATCTCTTTCCATTAAAAAAGGATAAGGCATCTGGTAATTTGCGAAAATTATAAAATTTATTATATACTGCACCACCCACAAAACCTGCTATAATTCCTACAAACACTCCCATATTCAAAGCCGGCGCACCAAGAACAGAAGTAAAATAATTCTCTACTAGCATTTCTTGGCCAAAGAAGGAATATACCACTGCATCTGGTTCGTTTAGCATTCCACTTGTTACACCAAAAGCTGCACCTGTAATACAATTAATTAAAATAAAAGAAATAATTGCTGCAAATGCACCGCCTGCACGTTCTTTTGCCCAAGAGCCTCCAATAGCCGCCGCAAATAGAATATGTAGGTTATTGATAATTGCCCAACCAATATTTTCCATAGTGCTACCAATAATAAGAATGGCATTGATATCTCCACCAGCTATTTGAATCAATTTTCCAATACTAAGCATCAAACCAGCAGCTGGCATTACTGCAATAACTGTCATTAGCACTTTTCCTAATTTTTGAAGGAAATCAAAATTGATAAAATTTTTTTTCTTTTTCTGTGTAGTTGAGGAAGTGTCTATGGCAGATGTTTTTCTTTCTGTAGTTTCTGTTTTTGTAGATGATTTTGTCTCTGTGTTGTATGTTTCTGTAGTAGATGTTTCATCTGAAGATTCTTCCATTTCTTCTGAAATAATTAATACAGAATCCTTTCCCCCTTGCACTTTACCAGTAATAGCTTCCATACATTTTCCATCCATCCCATCACATAAAAGCACAGGCGTAATAATATTCAAGTTTTTACTTTTAATAAAAGAAAGATCTGCTTCAGCTACCAAATCTCCAATCTTTACTTTATCGCCTTCTTGCTTATATACAGTAAACCCTTCTCCATTTAAACCAACTGTTTCCAAACCAACATGTACTAATACATCTAATCCATCTTCTGATTGAAAACCATATGCATGATTTGTTGCTGCAATAGATGCAACTTCTCCATTTACAGGACTGTAAATCTTTCCGTTTTCTGGAAGAATAGCCACTCCATCTCCTAATGCCTTTTCTGAAAACACCGGATCTGGAACTTGTTCCAGCGCAACAATTTCTCCCGATACAGGAGCAATTATTGAAATTTTTTTCTCTCCTCTTGCTGTGCTACTCATCGTAGAATCCTCCGTTTCTTTTTCCTACTCATCAATATCTTTATTTTATTATACTTAAAAAATTACTATCTCATATACATTATAAATTTATGCGCATTTCATAAAAAATTATCCAAGTTTCCTATAATAATGAAAGATTTTGTGAGTATTCCTTTTTTTATTTTTACGAGTATGCAACATAATGCAATTTTTATATTTTGTTGCGTATTTTATGCAACTTAAATATACATCATTTATTAGAAAAATACAATATTTATTTTATTCTTTGCAACTTTTCTGCAATTTGCATAAAATAAATGTGCAATATTTATGCAATTTTACATTAAAATTTTCAAAAATGGTTTGATTGACTTTTCTTTTGTTTCTTTTTATAATATAACAGTAGCATATAACAGAACTCAATGAGATTTACAATTCTAAATTTATTTTACATTTTCAGAAAGGATGCACAATTTATGGCTGTCACAATTAGAGATGTTGCTGCATTAGCAGGTGTGTCCCCTTCCACAGTATCTAGAACCTGCAAAGATCATTCTTCTATTAGCAAGGAAACAAAAGAAAAAGTGAGATGTGCAATGGCTAAACTAGGATATGAACCTAATATTCATTCTGGGATACAAAATGTACAATCACCTCAAATTATTAGTATTGTACTTCCCCCTTCTTCCAAAGATGTTTATGAAAATTCTTTTTATTTGGAAGCCATTCGTGGAATTAGTCAATTTTGTAATGGACGTGAATATATTAGTACAGTAGTCACAGGACAAGATGAGAAAGAAATTTTAGGAGCGATTCAAACTTTAGTAAAAGACGAACGAATGGGTGGATGTATTGTTCTCTATTCAAAACAAGATGATGCTATTATTGATTATCTTTATAATGAAGGGTTGCTTTATGTACTAATTGGCAAGGCAAAACAATTTGTAAATCAAACGATTTATATTGATAATGATAACCTACTCGCAGGTCGAGAAGCAACAGAATATTTATATTCTTTGGGACATCGAAGAATTGCTTATATAGGCAGTGAATGTGTTATGTTTTTTTCTGCTGAACGAAAAGCTGGTTACCAGCAAGCTCTAGCAGAACATAACCTGCAATTAGATTCTGATTACTGTATAGAAGTAGATCCACTTTCTTTAGACCACAATGAAGCATTTCACGCTTTATTAGAAAGAAAAGACCGCCCAACTGCGGTTGTTGCAAGTGATGATATTTTTGCTGTTGCATTAGAAAGAGCCTGTGCGCAAAGAGGACTTTCTGTTCCAAAAGATTTATCTATTGTTTCTTTTAACAATTCTTTATTTGCGCGCCTTACTTCCCCTCAACTGACTTCGATTGATGTTAATTCTTATCAGCTAGGGATTGAAGCTGCTTCTCAGTTAATTAATCATATTGAAAATCCAAATCTATTGGCAACAAAAATTATTGTTCCACACTCTTTAATTATACGCGATAGTTGTCAACAGATAGGGATGATAGATTAAATTTTGATTAATAGAAAAATTTTTATTGATTCAACTATTAGAATAATATTTTATCAAATTTTATCCCCCACATTTATGCTCCTATCCTTGCATAAGTGTAGGGGATGAAATTTATTCATGACAATAGAAAGTTTACAAAGCGTGCTTTCTATTGTTTTAATTAGAGATTTACTTAATTGCCACAAAACGGCTATTAAATGGAAAATTAGAAAATATTAGAAGTAAACTTGTGGGAAACTATCCAAAAATTATTTTTTTGTGCGAATAGATTTAGATTTACTCCATGCACCAGGAAGCTTCTGAGAACCTACTTTCTTATAGCTTCTTACCCGAAAGAAATATTTAGTAGATGCTTTTAATTTTGATATTTGTTTTATAGTATTTTTATTTCCTTTGATGGGAATATTTTTAGCTCCTTTAAAAGAAGATTTTGTACTATATTGAATATCATAACCAGAAACCATTTTATCTTGGGTAATCTTAACAGTTACTTTCCGATTTTTCTGAGCAGTCAAACCTTTCAATTTTGCTTTTGCTGGAAGAATTTTAAAAGTAACCTTATAGGAACCTTTATAAGCTCCAATTCCACTGATTTTTATAGTTGCAATTCCTGGTTTCTTATTGTCAGAATAGGAAACTGTATAATCCTTATTTTTCTTTAAGGTGGAAGAACCATACAC
>CAJUHG010000114.1 GCA_910586005.1 uncultured Lachnospiraceae bacterium
AGCGATGGATGGAGCTATGAAGTCGGCAGATTCTTGGGAAGGTTCTCTCAATAAGTTGCATAATACATGGACAGCTACAGTAGATAATATTGCACATTCAGATGCAATTATTACAATTATCAATGCAACTAATTCCTTATTAGATGTATTAAATAAAGTAACAAGTGCACTCGGAAGTTTAGGAAGTATTGGTTTGGGTGCGTTTGCATTCTTAAACATAGGTAGATCAAAACGATTTTGCCCATTCTGGTGGTGACACCAGAATGCAAGTTTTAAAAAGTGTCAAAGTATGAAAGGTGGAAGCCAAGTAATACAACGGGAATCTCTCATTGAACTCCACTACAACGTAGTCAGTAATGGCAGGCGTGAAAGTTGCCAAAAGGCAGAAAAAACGGAGGTCTGGCTATATGCTAACCAATAATGCTAAGTAGCCCCTATATGTTTTAGTCTGTGTTGAGACATATAGAAAGAAGAGAAATCCGAACCCAAGCTGAGTGAATGTAAGGCACTCAGGGCAGGAGTGGAAACCTGCCCTCCTACGTAGAACGAGGATGAAGGCGCAGAGACTGTAAGGCACAATATCTTTAAAAACAAGATATCGAGAGACAGTCCAGTTTCTACTATGTAATCATATAGTAGCCTATGCTCGCTGGTATCCAGACCAGCACGAAGGGAACTTCCAGAAGTAGCATAGGGTGAGATTGAATATAAATATAAATATAGGATAGATTAGAACATACTTGAAACAAATATTTTATAATATTTATCATTAATAAGAATTAAGGATTTTCCACCATCTTTCCATTCTAAAGAGATAAGATATTCTTTTTTATTTACAACAATGTAAGAGCCACTAAAGAGTGCATTTTCACATACTGTTTGGGTTTTATTAAAGGTATCCATGACAGTATAAGAAGAAATAGTATGTGTTGTTAATGGATAATTGTGGTCAATATATGGTAAGTATAAATTTGAAGAATATGCAGATAATGGTTCTCCTTCATATTTACCTTTTAATACAGAATTTATTCCTGACATATTAATACTCCCTAAAGTTTTTTTAATTTTAACATATAAAACAAATATATTCAATCCCATAAAAGAAATTCAAAAGTGTTTTTAGTGATACAAAAAAATTGTATGATAATAGAGTAAATTTAGAAAATATGAAAGTATATACTTCTGGTTTGTCAGGAAAACAAATAAATAATCTTGTTGGCAGTTCTTCAGAAAGCGAAATCCAATCATATGTACAAGAACTTCAAGCTATCTCAAAAGCAGACTATGGTAATTTTAAAGCTTTAAAAATAAAAGAGTATGCAAATGCCATACAAGGACTAGAAGCAAAGCAGGCAGCTTTATTGCTTTCTACCCAAGGTCTTACCAGGGCTCAAATTGCAGAAACACTGGCTCTCAATGAATCAAATGTGGCTAAAAACTATCAGGCAATGTTGGAGGCAGGGCTATTAAGTCATAAACAAAAACTTACTCGCGAACAAATACAAAGAAATCTACAAACTGTTTTAGGAGCAGAAGCAGATACAAGTGCGGCAATGTCCGCCTTGGGCTTATCTAATGCAGATGCTATACAAGAACATCAGATTGTACAACTCACTTCTAAAAAGCTGCAAGAAGCAGTCGCGACAGGAGTATTAACAGAGACACAGGCGCAAGAACTTGCTATGCGTATGGGGATGATAGCTGCTACTAATACACAAACAGTAAGCACACATGGTCTCTTAAATGTAATGAAAAGTTTTGGTGCAACCATCAAGAGCATATTTTTGTCAAATCCAATTTCCGCAATTATTATGGGTATTTCTATGGCTGTTGGTCTTGTAACATCAAAGATTAATAAGAATAATCAAGCATTAGAAGAGGCTAGGCAAAAAACAAAAGAAGCGGCAAATACATATAAAGAAACAGTTTCCTCTGTAGAAGATTATGCTTCTAGATATGAGGAGTTGCAGAAATCGCTTCTTGCAGCAAAAGGAAAGGAAGAAGAAATTTGTAATATTAAAAAGCAACTTTTGGAACTTCAAACAGAATTAAATGAGAAGTATGGAGATGAGTATGGAAAGCTGAATCTTGTAACAGATGCATATGAAGACCAAACACAAGCAATGAAAGATCTTCAGAAACAGGCGGCAAATAACTACTTAAATGAAAACAATACATCCATTGAAAATGCCTCTGAGAAAATGAAAAAAGAAAAAACATATTATCTGGGTGCTATAAATACAGTCGCAGATAAAGATGAAGTTGGAATACTACAAAAGATTAAAGAAATTGCAGAGTCAAATAATATTGAATTTGCAGAAGATTCATTTTATTTTACAGGGAATGCAAGAGAAGTATCAGAATCCGCAAATAAGTTTATGACAGATATACGCTTCCTGCAAAAAGAATCTGGGAATGTTTCAGATGCAATGGATATGATTTTTCATACGATTTTGGAATATTCTGAGAAAGCACTTACAAGTTCCAATAATGTGATAAATGAGTATGGGGAAATCTATGATCAAGCGAGATATGCACAAATTTCATTAGATGAAAACTTGTCAAAGGATTATCAAGAAGCGGTATCAGCAGTTGAGATTTATAATGAGGCTGTATGGAAAAGTGAGGACCCTTATCATGATAAAAAGGTTGCAAATGCATATGAAAATCTTCAATTAGTAAAACAAGAAATTCTGGAGAATGAAGGAGTATGGGGAGAATATTCTGATATAATGCATCGTGTGTTTTCTTCAGCCAATGATGAGGCATATTCTTTTTATAAGAAACTACAGAACGATCATTCCATTTTAGAATTAGTAGAAAGTTTAAAAGGATTATCTGTTTATGATTTGCAAGCAATACATGAAGATGAGGAAGAGGACTCTTTTGATACCTTATATGAAGCGGCAAAAAAATGTGGTTTGGGTGTACAAGAATTGATGGATTTATTGGTAGAACTTAAATATGTACAAGGAGAAGTTCAAGAATCAACACCAAATACTGCTATATTCTCATCTTTCTCAGAAGCATGGTCAAAACTTGATAGTACAGAGATAGATTCTTTAAAAACACTAAAAGAAGAACTTTTATCATTGGCAGAGACTGGTCAACTTACCATAGATGCATTTCATAATACAAAGGGTTCAAAAGCATTTCTGGAACAACTTGGGATAAACCCTGAGGATGAAGAAAAAGTTGCAAATATAGTAAGTGCGATAAATAAACTTCAATCATCTGCCAAACAGTTAGCTTCTATGAAAAAAGGAATATCTGGGCTTTTAGAAAATCTTTATACTAAACAGCAGGAACCAGATAAAGCAATTGGTGTAGATATACTTTCAGGTATGGATGAAGGACTACAGGCACAGACAGAGGAGTGGGAAGATTATATTAATGTATTGGGCAACGCATCTTCTTCTATGGATGAAGTTCATAGGGTAACAGATAAACTTGCCACAGCGTTTGTGAATAGTAATAACTTCCTTGCAAATCTTACAGACGAATATAAAGATTATTATATTAGTCAATTAGAAGCAATGGGTGTATCCAATGCACAAGAAGTCGTAGAAGCTCAATTAAGTGCCAAGTATTTGACAGAAACTTTGGAAATAAGGGCACTTAACATGGAAAAAGAAGAATCTGTAAATAAGACATATGCACAGATTAATGCTTTGGTAAACGAAGGAATAGCTTCTGGACTGACGGCAGCGGCACTTTTTAATTTGATTGCCACACAGAAAATTTTTAATAATCAAGGGTTAAGTACATTAGGAAAAATCAAAGAATTGGAACGGTTGGCATTAGCATTTGGCATTGTTTCTGATAGTGGAAATATGGCATCTAAGGTTATAGACACAATAAACTTGATGACACGTGCAGGAAAAAGTACTGATTATATCAATAATGAAATAGAAAAAATGCTTGCAAACTATACATTTGATATGGAAAATAAAATTAGGACACGATTTGGTTCTATCAGTATTGGTTCAACGAATTATCAAAATGGAAATATAGATGATTTTAAGCCAGATAATTCATTTTCCCAAAATGAAACCTTCAAAAATGAAACCACAGAGACCTTCGACTTTATCGAAATCCTGATTTCCCGCATACAGGCAGCGATGGAGAAACTAAAAACCA
>CAJUHG010000115.1 GCA_910586005.1 uncultured Lachnospiraceae bacterium
AGACAGGGTAGGAGCTAATATCAGATCAGCAGATGTCAAGGCATCTGTTAAAGTTTCTGTTATAAGAATATTAGAACTAAAAGGAAAGTCAGGTGTATGAAAACAAGTAACCTGCCAGCCTGCTGCATGGAGATATTCTGCAGTGTAACATTGTCTCAGGTCACCACCAAGGATTGTAATTGAAGATATTGCCATATGTTTCCTCTGATTTTCATTATCTCTACAATATATGTAAAAATAGAAAATTGGTGATGATTCTTGTGTGTAATCTTATCCTTGATGATTTGTCTAAATGGGGGTATAATACCTTTATTTAAAGGAATAATAACGTTTATTTATGCTGATGTCTTATATGATATTCTTAAAGGCAAACATATATAATATCGCTGGTATTCTTAATATCAGTACTGTTAAAAAGTAACTATTAACAATTTTTAAATTTGGAGGTATGTAAATGAAAGAAACTATTTTATTATTTCATTTTGCAGACAAAGAAAAAAGAAATAAACTTACTAGAGCATTACTTCCTCTTAGAATGAAAATTCGTGAAATTGAACGTAAGGACTATTTACAGTCAATAGGATATTTAGCTGGAAATAAAGAAATAGTTCCTAAAGAGGAAGTTTATGAAGGAGAAGAATTAGAAGGTGAGATGTTGTTAATGGCGGGGCTTTCTAACTTTCAAGTGGACAAGGTGTTAAAGGCGATCCACAAAGCTAGAATTGGAACCATTCCCTATAAGGCAGTACTTACTTCTAGCAATCAGGAATGGAATGTATTAAAACTTTTTAAAGAAATTAAAGCAGAACATGAACAAATGTCAAAGGAGGAGATTAACTTATGAGAAAACTCAAAGAAAAAGTGAAAGGAATAAGAAGAACAGGAATTATATTAACATTGCTGCTTTCTATCTTGTGTACAAGTATTTATGTACAACCTATTATAGTAAATGCATCAGAAAGTGAAAAAGCATTAGCGGTCATGAAAGAAAAAATGGATGTTAAGTTAGAAGAAACAGAACAACCTGAATCAAAACAGTCAGAAGCTACAGGGAAACAAGAACTTGAATCGAAACAGATTATACTAGAAGAACCTGAATCAAGGCAACAAAAAGATAAGATAACAGAAGAACCTGAATCGAAACAACAAAAAGATAAGATAATAGAAGAGACTGAATCAGAGCAGCAAAAAGATAAGATAACAGAAGAACTTGAATCAAGACCTGAAGATATCAGTAAGGAAAAAATAGAATCGAAACAGGCAGAAGATACAAGTAAAAAAGAAAGTGAACCAGAGCAGGGAGAGGATACAATACAGAATGGTCTAGTTCAGCAAGAAAACCAATATGTGCTCTATATAGAAGGCATTCAGATAACAGAAGAAGGCTGGATAGAATTATCAGGAGAGAAGTTTTATGTGTCTAAGGATGGATTTGTAACAGCTCGAATGGAAGAGATTCAAGGAAAATGGAAATTTTATTCCTATCATTCTGATACGCAAGAATGGGAAAAGCAAATCAATAGTTGGAAGACTGTATTAGAAAAAGAATATTATTTTAATAAGTCAGGAAGCTGTACAAGAATATATGATATCAATAAAAAACAGCTTTCTATTGTCAAGAATGGTCAGAGTATGTTGGCAAATAATCAAGAGTATGTCTTAAGTAATGGAAAAATATATTATTTTAATGCAAAAGGTATCAAGACAACAAAAAAAGGTTGGAAAAAAGTATCTGGGAAAAAATATATACAAATTGGAAAAAAGGGTTATGTAGTTTCCAAAGTGGAAAATATAAAAGATGCTTGGAAATATTATAAGTATAATTACAATATTTCAAAATGGGAAAATCAAAAAGATGTCTGGAAATGTGAAAATGGTAAGGAATATTATTTTAGCAAAAAAGGAATTTGTACAAAGATATATGATACCAAGACAGGTAAATGCAAAAAATATAGCAATGGAAAGATGATTGTGATTAAAAATGAAGTGTTTCGGCTGCGCAATGGTAAAATGTATTACTTTAATGCAAAGGGCATAAGAGATACAAAAAAGGGCTGGAAGAAAGTTTCTGGGAATAAATATGTGAAAATTGGAACAAAAGGATATATAATATCCAAAATGATAAATACAAAGGGAACTTGGAAATATTATAAACATAACTATAAGACAGCGAAATGGGAAAAACAACAGGAGGTTTGGGAAACAGTAAATACAAAGGAATATTACTTTAATAACAAAGGAATTTGTACAAAGATATATAACAAAAAAACACGTAAGTGTCAAAAATATAGTAATAAGAAGATGATTACTGTTAAGAATGAAATCATTCGATTGCAGAATGGTAAAATGTATTATTTTAATAAGAAAGGCATAAGAATTACAAGTAGAGGTTGGAAACAAATCTCTAATGAAAAATATGTACAAGTTGGAACAAAAGGTTATATTATTTCAAGAATGCAGAGTATAAAAGGAACTTGGAAATATTATAAATATAATTACAAAGTTGAAAAATGGTTGGTTCAAAAAAATGTTTGGAATAAGGTAAATGGAAAACAGTATTATTTTAATAAATCAGGGAACTGTATCCGCGTTTATGATACAGCTACAAGACAATGTTTTGATTGTAAAAATGGCAATATGATATTAGTCACAAATGATATTAGATATATCTGTGCAATCAGATATTATTTTGGTTCCAATGGAGTAAAATGTAGCTCTGCAGGTTTGTATCTTACAACTCCTGGTCAACTTATTTATGCACAGTCAAATGGACATGTAACAAAAATCATACTTGGAGAGTTATTAGAATATAAAACCAGTGAGGGAAAAATTACAAGTTGCAGAGTAAAGGAAGCTCAATATATGTGTTACTATAATGGAGAGGGTATTTTAGAAAGAAAAATTGATTTAAATGGAAAAATGGTTGCATTAACTTATGATGATGGACCTTCTCAATATACCTCTGCAATTTTAGATACTTTAGGACAATATGGAAGTGTTGCAACTTTCTTTGTATTAGGTCAGCGTGTATCTGATTTTTCTGATACCATAAAACGTACATATGAGATGGGATGTGAGATTGGGAATCATACTTACAGTCATCAAATTTTAACCAGAGTAGGAGTTTCTTCCATTCAAGATCAGATTGCATCAACAAATGCAGCAGTTCAAGCAGTGACAGGAGTATCTCCTGTGGTTATGCGACCACCTGGAGGCGGATATAATGAGACGGTGAAAAGTACAGTTGGTATGCCATTGATTTTATGGTCTATTGATACCTTAGATTGGAAGACAAGAAATGCCCATTCTACGCAGGCAGCAGTTTTAGATCATGTAAAGGATGGGGATATTGTTTTAATGCATGATCTTTATAGCCAGACAGCAGAAGCATCTAAAATTATTATACCAGAATTGGTTCATCGAGGTTATCAACTTGTGACTATTAGTGAACTTGCAGATTGTCGCGGCGGTATGTTAAATGGAATGGTATACCGCATGTTTCAATAGTAACAATAGAAAGAATGCTTTGCAAACTCGTTATTGTCATAAATCAAAAATAATAAAGGAAATATAATAAAGATAAAGGAAGATAGGGCAAAGAAAATGTTGCATTTTGAAGAAGAGCAAAAGATAAGAAGAAAAATGGAAGATTTAAAGCAATTGTTAGCCAATTTAGGTAGTATTGCAATTGCCTTTTCTGGAGGTGTAGATTCCACTTTCTTATTAAAAGTGGCTTATGAGGTATTAGAGGAAAAGGCAATTGCAATAACAGCACAGTCAAGTTCTTTTCCAAGAAGAGAACTTGAAGAGGCAAAAACATTTTGTCAGAAAGAAGGAGTAAGTCAAGTTATTTTTCCATTTCATGAATTGGAAATTGAAGGATTTGAACAAAATCCGCCTAATAGGTGTTATCTTTGTAAAAAAACTTTTCTAAAAAAAGTACAACAGATTGCAGCAGAAAAGGAAATAGCTTATGTGGCAGAAGGATCTAATATAGATGATGAGAAAGATTACAGACCAGGAATGAAAGCAGTGGAAGAGCTTGGAATTATCAGTCCTTTGCGAAAAGTGGGATTG
>CAJUHG010000116.1 GCA_910586005.1 uncultured Lachnospiraceae bacterium
TACCTAAACTGACCACACCAGCAGGTACTCCTTCCACTTCTAAAATCCAACTCCACTCTGTTTCGCTCTGTTGAATTTTCTGAAGCCATTTCTTTTGTCCCTCTATGGTAAGTTTGGGATCTGTATTCATATATCTTGTTATTTCAGGTCTCATCCGCCAATCCATAATCATTTCTAAATCTTCTGGCTTTATCAAACGACAACATGCATTGATTTCTTGTTCTATCATTGCAATTTTCCCTTCTTATCTATTGCTTTTAAAACTTAAATTTTCTAAATTTTACAAAAGAATTATTTATTTTTACTTACTTCTATATTTAAAAAATCATCACTATTTATTTCTATTCTATATAGTTCCAATCCATAGGTGTTCCTTTTTCTAAATGACATTTAGATTTTTTCCCAAGAATCTCCTGCCAATACTTTGTATGCATACCATTTCCAGGACGAATGGATTTTACATTTTCCTCAGTAAACAATTCTCCTTTTTGGATTTCTTTCACTACAAACAGGGAGCGAGAATTTTTTCTACTTTCCATCTGTTTCTCATTCAAATCATATGCAACCTTTCCCAAGGCTTTTTCTACATTTCTAACTTGTCTTACCATATCAGCAAATTCTTCTGGTTCCATAGAAAAAGCTGCATCCTCTCCCCCATCACTTCTGCGTAATGTAAAATGTTTTTCAATGATTTTTCCACCCAAAGCTGTGCTTGCAATTGCCAATTCTGCTCCAAGAGAATGATCAGATAAACCACAAATACACTCGAACGTCTCCTGCATATTGGGTATTACTTTTAAATTGGTATCTTCAAAGGGTGCTGGATAAGCGGATACACATTTCAATAAAATTATATTTTCATTTCCCTCTTCTTTACAGGTCTTTAATGCTAATTCTATATCTCCCAAATTAGCGATACCAGTAGAAATAATCACAGGCTTTCCTGTTTTTGCAATTCTGCGAATCAGTGGAATATCATTAATTTCAAAAGAAGCAACTTTATAAGCTGGTACTTTCAAATTTTCTAAAAAATCCACGGCTGTTAAATCAAAGGGAGAAGAGAAAAGAGCTAGGCCTTTGCGATTGGCATATTCCAAAAGTTCTTCCTGCCATTCCCAAGGAGTATATGCTTTACTATATAATTCATACAGCGTTCTACCCTCCCACAAACCTTTTGCTTTAAACTCTTCCCTATCACAGTCAATGGTAATGGTATCTGCTCGATAAGTCTGAATTTTTACAGCGTCGGCTCCTGAAGCTGCCACAGCATCAATAATTTCTTTTGCTCTGTTAAAATCCATATTATGATTT
Source organism: uncultured Lachnospiraceae bacterium (assembly GCA_910586005.1). Classification (GTDB taxonomy): domain Bacteria; phylum Bacillota; class Clostridia; order Lachnospirales; family Lachnospiraceae; genus Petralouisia. The sequence goes on from CAJUHG010000116.1 coordinate 1,312, forward strand.
GCTGACATTTCTGCAATAATATAAGCTGGACTATCTTTTGAAATCTTTTTGTCATCTATCCATATTTCCTGATTCATTTGGTTTCTTCCCTCTTTTCCACTTCCTTCAGTATGGTTTCAATTACAAAGTCTTGTTGTTCTTTTGTCATTCTTGGATATATTGGAAGGCTTATCATATGCTGGTACAAATTTTCTGCATTTGGACAATATACCTCTTGATATCCATTTCTTTGATAATATGGATGATGATATACTGGAATATAATGGACATTTACACCAATCCCTGCATTTTTTAAAGCTTCAAATACATCTTTTCTAGCTCTATTTAAAATTTGCACTATATATAAATGCCAACCACTTTTGGTATGGTCTAATTGTTTGGGAATCACCAAATTTATATTTTTTTCAAACGCCTTATCATAATAGGAAGCTATTTCTTGCCTTCTGGCTAAAAATTCATCCAACTTATTTATTTGACTACCTCCCAAAGCAGCCTGTATATCTGTCATACGATAATTATATCCAAGTTCTAACTGTTCATAATACCATCCACCTTCATTTTGTGTCATTAAATTCTCTTCTCTGGTAATTCCATGACTACGGAACAGCTTAAGCCTTTCATACAACTTTTCATCTTCTGTAACTACCATACCTCCCTCACCAGTTGTAATAGGTTTTACCGGATGAAAACTAAACGTTGTCATAGCAGAAAAGGAGCCGATTTTCTTATCTTGGTATTCTGCACCAAGCGCATGGGCTCCATCTTCAATCACAATCAATTGATGTTTTTTTGCTATTTGATATATCTGATCCATCTCACAAGGTTGTCCTGTAAAATGTACAGGGATAATCGCTTTTGTCTTTTTTGTTATTTTTCGCTCAATATCTGCTGGATCAATATTATAGGTTTCTGGATTAATATCTGCAAAGACTGGCGTTCCCCCACAGTATAGCACACAATTTGCTGATGCTGCAAAAGTAATCGGAGTGGTTATCACCTCGTCTCCTTCCCCAATTCCTGCTGCAAGACAAGCAATATGCAAAGCGGCTGTACCATTTGATACAGCCACAGCATATTTCACTCCCACATATTCTGCAACTTTTTGTTCAAATTCTTCTATTGCAGGTCCAGTTGTTAAATAATCAGAACGCAACACTTTTACAACTGCCTCAATATCATCTTCTTCTATTGTTTGATGTCCATATGGAATATACATCCTATTCACTCCTTTATTATGATTTCGTTTATCTTTCCAGATTTATAAACTATTCACAGTTATCAAGAATGCTTAACAAATACAAGAGTACCTAATAAATGTTATTTTTGCTTCTCACTGCCCCACAAATTCGGCAAAATTATCTCTTCTTCTATATTTGCAAACTTTTGACTTACCTTCTGTAAAAATTCTAAAGGTAACTTCGCACCAAAATTATCAATATGTTCCTGTAGTTGTTTGACATTATCCACACCAATCACCACATAATCTATAAATTGATTATGTGCAGGATAATTTAATAAAGTACTTACTTTATCCAATTGATATTCCTTGCACAAAGCTTCAAATTCATACAAATATTTCTTTGCCTTCTCTAAATAATTAGGAATTTTTTTATCATCCATCAAAAATAAACCTTGCAAAAAAGCACTTCTTGTAAAAATTGTGATTCCTTGCGACTTTGCTTTTTGCAAAAAACCTGTATAATCTCCTCTCTGGTCAAAAATGTTATAGGGCATTTGTATAAAATCAATCATACCACTCTGAACGGCTGCTTCCCCTTCACTTATTTTATAAATGGAAATTCCTATATTGCTTACTAATCCATCTTGTTTTATCTTTTTCAAAGCTGCCACAATATCTCTGTTATAGATATATTCTGGCTTGTGCAATAAATAGCCATATAGCTGTTTTATCTGCAATCTCTCCAAAGAAGCACAAACCTCTTCCCATAACGTTTTTTCCAAATCAGATGCGTCTTCCATTGCTTTTGGACACAACTTAGAAATTACTTTAAACTTCTCTTTCTCTATATGTCTAGCACTTATGTACTTTCCAAGCAGTTCTTCTGCATTTCCATATGCTGCTGCTGTATCAAAAACTTCAATCCCATGCTTTACCGCTAAGTCCAATATTTGAAATACATCCTGTTCTGAGGGCTGTCCCAATGCATTATTAATGCCATAGTGCATTCCAAATTGAACGGTACCTAAACATAAATTTGCCATTTTTCCTCACCACTATTTTATCTGAAATAAAAGAATCCTTAAATACAATTTTGCTATTTGTTCTTTCTATTATTCTTTGTTTTCCCCTTGATAAGTCACTTGATTTTGTTTTACTTCCCCATTAATAGTAAGCCATTGGGGATGCTTCTCATATTCTTTTAAAATCTCTTCAAAGGTAAAATATTTATTCTGATGGTACAAAGTTTGATAGATTTCTGTTATTAATTGTTTATCATACTCTGTATCCATTGTCCAGCGCAAATAACTATAATCTGTTCCAATACAAGGTACATACTTTATTTGAAACATATGGGGATTTTTATATATGTATGGT
>CAJUHG010000117.1 GCA_910586005.1 uncultured Lachnospiraceae bacterium
CCCATTATGCCATGCGGCGTATCATAAGGTATACCCTCTAGGGCATCCCGTTATCCCATGCAGCCGTTTTACAAGGTATGACAATAGAACATTCACAAAACATGCTTTCTATTGCGTCTTAATTTATTTTTCTAATAAGTCTCTTCTACGTCTCCTAAGAAAAATCCTGAATTTGCAGTTTTTAACATTCGATAAATATAATTGCTAATATAGAGTGTTAAAATAGAAATTTGGCAGAATAGAATAAGAAATAATACATTTTTTTTTATTTTTTCCATATAAGAACACCTCCCCTCACAGACATTAGTATAATGGAGAAGGATATGATTGACCATATGATATCATGCAAATTAATTTTTGCACCATATCATATGGTAAAGTTACATACAAGATGATATAATAAAAAATTATCAATACAAAGAATTTTTAGGAGGTTATTATGCAACATAAAAATCCATTATTATGTAAAGACAGTAATACAAATAAATTTATAACAATTGGAGAGATTATGCTTCGACTATCTCCGCCAAATTATGAGAAAATTCGTATGACAACTAATTTTGAAGCTAGTTATGGAGGTAGTGAAGCAAATATTGCATTGGCATTAGCAAATTTAGGAGTTGATAGTACATTTTTTAGTGTTGTGCCAAATAATAGCCTTGGAAAAAGTGCAATTCGTATGTTGCGTAGTAATGATGTCCACTGTACACCAGTTATTTTAAGTACTCCAGAACAAACACCATCTCATCGCTTAGGCACTTATTATTTAGAAACAGGATATGGGATACGCGCAAGTAAAGTTATTTATGATAGAAAGAATAGTGCTATTGCAGAATTTGATTTTGAAACAGTAGATTTAGATGAACTGTTGGAAGGTTTTACTTGGCTTCATTTAAGTGGAATTACACCAGCACTTTCAGAAAATTGTCGTAAGCTTACGATGGATTGCTTGAAAGTGGCAAAAGAAAAAAATATAACGGTTAGTTTTGATGGGAATTTTAGAAGTAAATTATGGACTTGGGAGGAAGCAAGAGAATTTTGTACAGAATGCTTACCATATGTAGATGTTTTGTTGGGAATTGAACCATATCATTTATGGAAAGATGAAAATGACCACAGTAAAGGTGATATAAAGGATGATATACCATTTCAGCCAAGCTATGAGCAGCAGGATGAAGTGTTCCAAGCCTTTGTCACACGTTATCCAAATATAAAGTGTATTGCGCGCCATGTACGTTACGCTCACAGTGGTAGTGAGAACAGCTTAAAGGCTTTTATCTGGTATGAAGGTCATACTTTTGAGAGTAAACTATTTACATTTAATATTTTAGATCGTGTTGGTGGTGGAGATGCTTTTGCAAGTGGTTTAATTTATGCAATGATACATGAATATAAACCAATGGATATGGCTAATTTTGCAGTTGCTAGTAGCGCAATTAAACATACCATTCGTGGAGATGCTAATATTACAGATGACGCTGCTAGTATCAAAGATTTGATGAATATGAAATATGATATTAAGAGGTAAGGATTCTGTAGTTGGTACTTTTATAAAAGAAATCTATGCTTTACAATAAATATAAGCCGAATTATAATCATTAGTAATAAGTTTAAAGAGAAATTTGAATGTTAATTGTAATTTAGCTGCTATAGTCTTTTTGTACTCTCATATGATATTATTTTTCAATTTTGTTTCATAGAAAGAAGCGTTTTATAATAGAAAATAAATTTGTATGAGAGGAAATAAAAAAATGAATATAGAACAAAAATAGAATTTGATAAAATAAAAGAAACATGGATAAAAAATGTTATTATTATTTTTATTTCTCAAACTACAAAAATTTATTTTGCATTGCTAGTCTGTTATTTTTCCTGTATAATAAATATTTAATAAGAAGAATTCCACATTTTATATGGCCTCTGGAAATGGCAGTGGTGTACAAAGTGTGTAAACTGATAAAGTATTTACACACTTTCTTCTAAAAATACATTGGATACCGACAGGAGGAATAAGAATGTCTCAAAGAAAAGATATACACAAAGTACTGATTATTGGTTCTGGTCCTATTGTGATTGGACAAGCATGTGAATTTGATTATTCTGGTACACAAGCATGTAAAGCCTTGCGAAGTTTAGGTTATGAAATTGTATTGGTAAATTCCAATCCTGCTACTATTATGACAGACCCTGAAACTGCTGATGTTACTTATATTGAACCTCTAAATGCAGAGAGGATAGAGCAGATTATTGCAAAAGAAAGACCAGATGCATTACTGCCAAATCTTGGCGGACAATCGGGTCTTAATTTATGTTCTGAACTTGCAAAGACAGGCGTACTAGAAAAATATAAGGTTCAGGTTATTGGAGTTCAAGTGGATGCAATTGAACGTGGAGAAGACCGAATAGAATTTAAAAGAACGATGGATAGTTTAGGAATTGAGATGGCCCGCAGTGAAGTTGCTTATTCTGTGGAAGAGGCAATGGAAATTGCAGATAAATTAGGTTATCCTGTAGTACTTCGCCCTGCTTATACTATGGGTGGTGCTGGTGGAGGTCTTGTATATAATGTAGAAGAATTAAAAACTGTTTGTGCTAGAGGGCTTCAAGCAAGTTTGGTAGGTCAGGTACTGGTAGAAGAATCTATTCTAGGATGGGAAGAATTGGAATTAGAAGTAGTTCGTGATTCTGACAATAATATGATTACGGTCTGCTTTATTGAAAATATTGATCCTCTTGGAGTCCATACAGGAGATTCTTTTTGTTCTGCTCCTATGCTTACAATTTCAGAAGAGGTACAAAAACGATTGCAAGAAAAATCTTATAAAATTGTAGAATCTATACAAGTAATTGGTGGTACAAATGTGCAGTGGGCACATGATCCAATTACAGACCGTGATATTGTTATTGAGATTAATCCTAGAACTTCTCGTTCTTCTGCACTTGCTTCTAAAGCAACTGGATTTCCAATTGCACTGGTATCTGCCATGCTTGCTTCTGGTTTAACACTTTCTGAAATTCCTTGTGGAAAATATGGAACCTTGGATAAATATGTTCCTGATGGAGATTATGTAGTAATCAAATTTGCTCGTTGGGCATTTGAAAAATTTAAAGGTGTGGAAGATAAGCTTGGTACTCAGATGCGTGCAGTGGGAGAAGTTATGAGTATTGGCAAGAACTTTAAAGAGGCATTCCAGAAAGCTATTCGCAGTTTAGAAACAGGTCGTTATGGTTTAGGTCATGCAAAAGATTTTGACCAGAAATCCAAGGAAGAACTATTAAAACTTTTAATTACTCCTTCTAGCGAACGCTACTTTATTATCTATGAAGCATTGAGAAAAGGGGCAACTATAGAGGAAATTCATGTTATTACAAAGGTGAAACATTATTTTATTGAACAAATGAAAGAGCTTGTGGAGGAAGAAGAAAATCTTGCTTCCCAAAAAGGACAATTTCCAGAAGATTGCGCACTAATTACTGCAAAGAAACATGGATTTTCTGACAAATATCTGAGCCAAATTTTGGAGATTCCAGAAGATGAAGTGAGAAATAAAAGAATTTCTTTGGGAGTGGAAGAAGCATGGGAAGGAGTACATGTAAGTGGAACAAAAAATAATGCTTATTATTATTCTACCTATAATGCAAGTGATAAAAATCAAGTAA
>CAJUHG010000118.1 GCA_910586005.1 uncultured Lachnospiraceae bacterium
ATTTTTATATATTATCTGGTTTTACAAAATATTTATTTTATGCGGTTATCCTGTACATTTCTTTTTTCTTCTGATTTGAGAAGCCTCCAACAATGGTGAACGATGATAAAATTGTCTTGATAGAAGGAACAAATTGTGTAAACCCATTTAGTCCTTCCTTTCGTTCAAAATTGAGAAAACACGGAACACTCATTGGATGTCTGTTTAGTGCTGACCGAAGCGAAATAAAGACCTTGGCATTTTACCGCGCCAAATACTATTGCAAAGCAATATCTATTGTTTGTGCGAGTGATTATATGATTTATAACAATAGAAAGTACACTTTATGAACTTTCTATTGTTTTCTTCTATAAGAAAAGTCACTTATCTTTTTCTTGATGAGTTCTTTCCTAAGGAAGAAAAAAGGCTGTAGCATATGCGCCTGCTACAGCCTTTTCTATTTCAATTATCCAAAATAGGATGATTTATTTAACTGCCAATATTAAAGTTCTATTCTTTAGTAACAGTTTACTTCTGCCTACCAAGTTCTAAGATAACCGAAACCATATTATCTATATAAAAGGTTCCTTTTATAAACAAAAAAACTATAGAAACAGTAAAAACATATAAAAAATAGACTTTACTCACCCTCTATAAAAGTGGGATTTTTCCAAAGAAACAATAGAAAGCACAATCTGACAACTTTCTATTGTCATGAATAAAAATTAAACCAGTTTAGCTGTATTAATTTTTATACCTGGTCCCATTGTAGGAGCTAATGTAACGCTCTTTAAATACTGTCCTTTTAAAGCTGATGGTCTTGCCTTAATAATGGCATCCATAAGGGTTTGGAAGTTGTCCGCTAATTGTTCTTCTGTAAAAGATGCTTTTCCAATTGGCACATGAATTATATTTGTCTTATCTAATCTGTACTCAATCTTACCAGCTTTTATGTCATTGATTGCTTTAGTAACATCCATAGTAACGGTTCCAGCTTTTGGATTTGGCATCAATCCTTTAGGTCCAAGTACACGTCCTAAACGTCCTACAACACCCATCATGTCAGGAGTAGCAACTACAACATCAAAATCCAACCAACCATCATTTTGGATTTTTGGAATTAGTTCATCTCCTCCAACATGATCTGCACCTGCTGCCAATGCTTCATCCACTTTTTCACCTTTTGCAAACACTAACACTTTAACCGTTTTACCAGTTCCATGAGGTAATACTACAGCACCACGAATCTGCTGTTCTGCGTGACGGCCATCACAACCGGTTCTGATATGAGCTTCAATAGTCTCATCAAATTTAGCAACTGCTGTTTTTTTTGCCAAATTGATTGCTTCTGTTATATCATATTGTACTGCTTTATCAATTGCTTTTGCAGCCTCTAAATATCTCTTTCCTCGTTTCATTTTAATAACCTCCTAGTGGTAATATCGGGAGAATCCCCTCCCACATTTCAACAAAATAAGAGCATTACATTCTTTATTTTGTCACCTTTAAACTTACTTTTCACAAGTTATCTTAATCTTCAACAGTAACTCCCATACTTCTTGCAGTTCCAGCAATCATACTCATTGCTGCTTCTAAAGAACCAGCATTTAAATCAGGCATTTTTAACTCTGCAATTTCCTGAATCTTTGCTTTGGAAATAGTTGCTACTTTTGTCTTGTTTGGTACTGCAGAACCAGATTTAATATTACATGCTTTTTTAATTAAAACTGGAGCAGGTGGAGTTTTTGTTACAAAACTAAAACTTCTATCTGCATATACAGTTATAACTACTGGAATAATTAAGTCTCCCTGATCAGCAGTTCTAGCATTAAATTGTTTTGTAAATTCAACAATATTCACTCCATGTTGTCCAAGTGCAGGTCCAACTGGTGGTGCAGGTGTAGCCTTTCCAGCAGGAATCTGCAATTTGATATATCCTTCTACTTTCTTTGCCATTTGGAAATTCCTCCTTTAACATTTATTTACAAGACTTCTTATAAGCTCTTATAAATTGCATCTTATAACTTTCTGATATCTGTGAAACTAATTTCTACTGGTGTTTCACGACCGAACATATCAACATTAATTGTAACCATTTGTTTTCCATGATTCATAGATTGTATAATACCAATTGTATCTTTCCAGATACCACCAGTGACTCTGATAGAATCTCCTTCCTCGAAATCTACAATCACACTATTTACACTTTCTATTTGGATACCTAGTGGTCTCATTTCAGCTTCAGTGAGTGGTACGGGCTTGGACCCCGGACCAACAAATCCGGTAACACCTCTGGTATTTCTAACCACATACCATATATCATCATTCATAACCATATTAATCAGAACATAGCCTGGAAACATTTTCTTTTCAACAGTTCTTTGAACACCATTTTTCACTTCCACAACACTCTGCATTGGAACTCTTACTTCCAAAATTTGATCTCCTAGGTGCCGATTCTCAATTGTCTTTTCTATATTCTCTTTGACTATATTTTCATAACCTGAATAGGTATGAACTACGTACCAGTTTGCCTCTGCCATAAATCGCCTTTGCCTCCTATAATTTCACCAGGCTATCCACACCATATCTGATGAAAACATCTAACACAGCAATGATTAGACCTAAGACAACAGAAACAGCCACAACAGCAGCTGTTTGTCTGCCAAGTGATTTTTTTTCTGGCCAAATTATTTTATCAAATTCTGTCTTAAGACCAGCAAACCAGCTTGTTTTTGAAGCTTTTTCTGTATTGGTTTCTCCCATTTTTTTACCTCCAGTGATGTTCTAACACATCATTATCTCAGGGATGGGTAGAAAGATTTTTTTCCTTTATCTTTGTTAATTATAAGTAATACATTTTTTATAACATCTTTAATGAAGGAAATAATTTTCTCTCAACCTTTTTTCCGCTCCATCCTATTACTTAGTTTCCTTGTGTAATGTGTGTGTCCTACAGAATCTACAATATTTCTTTGTTTCCATTCTGTCTGGATGAGCTTTCTTATCTTTTGTCATATTATAATTACGTTGTTTACATTCTGTACATGCCAATGTAATTCTTGTGCGCACAACTTCCACCTCCACTTAAATTCTAATTTTAGGCATAAAAAAAAGACCTACTTCCATCGCTAGTTTAGCATAGCACAAATTCACAGTTTTAGTCAAGCCTTTTCTTAATATAAGTTTTAGCTTGGCATAATATAATAATAGTCAAGAAAAGTAAAAGTATTATAAAATTATAAAAGTGTTATTCTGGGGGGTGATATAATAAAAAGTTGTTTTATAGATATTCATTGTAGTTCCCATTTATTTCTTGGTATGATATAATCAAAGAATCTCCAATACCTGCGACTGAACAGGACAAACGCATGAGTAAATAAATTGTGAACACGCCCCTTTTCTGATAGAATA
>CAJUHG010000119.1 GCA_910586005.1 uncultured Lachnospiraceae bacterium
GTCTGTGGCAATTGGAGAACTAGCAGATGGATTGCGCGTTCAGTTGGACAAGGTTCCTAAAAAATATGCAGGGTTAGATGGAACAGAAATTGCCATTTCTGAATCTCAAGAACGTATGGCAGTTGTAATTGCTCCAGAAGATGTAGAGCAATTTTTAAAGTATGCAAAAGAAGAGAATCTAGAGGCGATTCCAGTAGCTGTAGTAACAGAAGAGCCTAGATTGGTATTAGAGTGGAGAGGAACAGAGATTGTAAATATTTCTAGAGCTTTTTTAAATACCAATGGGGCCCATCAAGAAACTTCTGTTATAGTAGATATTCCTCAAAAAGAAGAAAACTTTTTTGAGAAAAAAGAGGTGAAAGGAGTTGCAGAAGCCTTAGAAAAAGAAGATGTAAAAACGGCATGGCTCACCACTCTTTCTGATTTGAATGTGTGCTCTCAAAAAGGGTTAGTAGAAATATTTGATGCATCTATTGGTGCAAGTAGTGTATATATGCCTTATGGTGGAAAATACCAATTGACAGAGACACAAAGTATGGTGGCAAAGTTGCCAGTGGCAAAAGGAACTTGTGACACAGTGACAATGATGGCTTATGGATTTGACCCAGAATTGTCCTCTTGGAGTCCTTATCATGGAGCAGTTTATGCTGTATTAGAATCTATGGCAAGAATTGTTGCGGCAGGTGGTGACTATAAGAAAATTCGTTTTACTTTCCAAGAATATTTCCGCAGAATGAGTGAAGAACCAAGTCGTTGGAGTCAACCTTTTGCAGCACTTTTAGGTGCATACAATGCACAGATTGGATTTGGATTGCCTTCTATTGGTGGAAAAGATTCTATGTCAGGAACTTTTAATGAAATTGATGTACCACCTACTTTAGTATCCTTTGCAGTGGATATTGCAAAAGAGCAGGATATTATCACACCAGAATTGAAAAAAGTTGGAAATAAGATTATGATATTCAAGATTGCAACAGATAAGTATGATTTGCCTGTATATGAACAAGTAATGAAGTTATATGATGCAATCCATGAGTTGATTCAGAAAAAAATGATTTTATCTGCATATGCATTAGATGGAAAAGGAATTGTGGCAGCGATCAGTAAGATGGCTTTTGGAAATAAATTAGGTGTTACAATAGAATCTACTGTATGTAAAGATTGTTTGTTCTCTCCACACTTTGGAAAAATCATTGCAGAAGTACCAGCAGAGAAAACAATAATGGTACAAGAAAAGATTGCAGAAGCTATGAAGTCATATATTGGAAATAATGAAAACACAGAAAAGAAGGATGGATGTGGCAGCCAAACATATTGTAGAGTGATTGGAGAAGTCAATGATGTTCAAAAGTTTATTTATGGCACAATGGAACTTTCTATGGAAGAAGCACTCCATGCATGGACAGGTACATTGGAAAAGGTATTTCCAACAGTTGCAGTTAAAGACAAAGAGGAAATAAAAACGGAAGTATATCATACAAATAATATTTATTTGTGTAAACACAAAGTGGCAAAGCCAACTGTCTTTATTCCAGTATTTCCAGGAACCAATTGTGAATATGACAGTGCCAAGGCCTTTACACGTGCTGGAGCAAATACAATTGTAAAAGTATTTAAAAATTTAAGCGCAGAAGATATTAGAGATTCGGTGGATGTGTTTGCCAAAGCAATTGAACAATCACAGATTATTATGTTTCCAGGTGGATTTTCCGCAGGAGATGAACCAGAAGGAAGCGCGAAATTTTTTGCAGCAGCCTTCCGCAATGAGAAAATGACAGAAGCAGTAAATAAATTGTTAAAAGAGCGAGATGGATTGATGTTAGGTATTTGTAATGGATTCCAAGCCTTAGTAAAATTAGGATTGGTGCCATATGGTGAAATTATTCAACAGAAAGAAGAATCTCCAACTTTGACCTATAATACAATTGGGCGTCATATTTCTAAAATGGTCTATACAAAAGTAGTGACAGATAAATCTCCTTGGTTAGCACAAGCAGAACTTGGAAAAGTGTATTGTAATCCAGCTTCTCATGGAGAAGGACGTTTTGTTGCATCTAAGGAATGGTTAGATAAATTATTTGCAAATGGACAAGTAGCCACTCAATATGTCAATGAAGCAGGTGTACCTACTATGGATGAGGAATGGAATATCAATGGATCTTATATGGCAATTGAGGGGATTACTAGTCCTGATGGTAGAATTTTTGGAAAGATGGCACATTCAGAACGTAGAGGCGAGCATGTGGCAATCAATATTTATGGAGAACAAGATATGAAGCTATTTGAAAGTGGTGTGGCATACTTTAGATAAAAACCATGAAACAATAGAAAACACACTTTGTGAACTTTTTATTAACCTAAATAAAAAAGAAATATTAAAATAATATATGCTCTTGGATTCTCTTGATAAAATTTTATGAGAGTTCAAGAGCATATTGATTGTAGATTGTGTGGAATATAATCTTAATCTATATACAGATGATATAAAAGAATTATTTATAATCAGAATAAGTATGAAGTCAGATAAGGATAAAATTCAAAAATATGTTCAATTTTACTTACCG
>CAJUHG010000120.1 GCA_910586005.1 uncultured Lachnospiraceae bacterium
GTGACCCTCTGCTTGTAAGGCAGATGCTCTCCCAGCTGAGCTAAGATCCCATAGTTCATATACTTTACAGGTAATATATAACTTGTTTCCTGTCGACTACTTGCCTATTATACTATTGTTCTTATATAAAAGTCAAGAGTTTTTTACAAAAAAATCCTATTTTTTTCTTTTCAAACTTTATACAATATCATAGGTTGCCAAATAAATACCAATGGCAACCTGTAAACAAAGGTAATATAATCCCAACTACACAACTTACTGAAAATACATAAAAAGTATCACTTTTAATTATGTATTTAGCTAAGTTTTGTCTTTTTTATTATTTGGCAAAATTCTTTATTATTATTAGTACGTACAAATAGATTCATAATACTCTCTACTGCCTCATCTGCCTTCATACCATTAATTGCCCGCCGCATAACTTCTACAGCTTCTTGCTCTTCACGATTTAAAAGAAGATCTTCTCTTCTTGTTCCAGATTTGGTAATATCCACAGCAGGAAAAATTCTCCTTTCTGAAAGCTTTCTATCTAGAATCAACTCCATATTACCTGTTCCTTTAAATTCTTCATAAATCACATCATCCATTCTACTTCCAGTGTCTACCAAAGCAGTTGCAAGAATTGTGATACTACCACCCTCACGCATATTACGCGCAGCTCCAAAGAATCTCTTTGGCATATGTAAAGCTGCGGGGTCAATTCCTCCTGATAAGGTTCTTCCACTTGGAGGAACAATTAAATTGTAAGCTCTTGCTAAACGAGTAATACTATCCAAGAGAATCATTACATCTTTTTTATGCTCTACAAGACGTCTTGCACGCTCAATCACCATCTCTGACACACGTTTATGATGCTCAGGAAGTTCATCAAATGTAGAATAAATAACCTCTACATTATTTCCCTCAATAGCTTCCTTAATATCTGTAACTTCTTCTGGACGCTCATCAATCAATAAAATAATTAAATGCATTTCTGGATTATTTTTAGTAACTGCTTTTGCTACTTGTTTTAGAAGTGTAGTTTTACCTGCTTTGGGGGGAGATACAATCATTCCACGTTGTCCCTTTCCTATTGGTGAAACTACATCCATAATACGCATTGCCACTGCATTTTTATCTGTTTCAAGCTTGATTCTTTCATTTGGAAAAATGGGAGTTAGATCTTCGAAGTTGGAACGTTTCAATATTTCTGAGGGATGGTTTCCATTAATGCTTCTAATATATAAAAGAGCACTAAATTTTTCTTGTTGTGTTTTTACTCTGGTATTACCATGAATAATATCTCCTGTCTTTAGTCCAAATTTACGAATTTGAGAAGGTGAGACATAAACATCATGGTCTCCTGGAAGATAATTTTCACATCGAATAAATCCATATCCATCTGGCATAACTTCTAAAATTCCATTTGCGCTAATTCCACTATCTAATTCAGGATTATCAATTTCAATTCCATCAGATGTTATAATTCTAGTAGGTCTTCTTTCTGTTTCCTTTATCTGAAATTTTCTTTCTGCTGTTCCTGTAAAATTTTTTTCTTCTGTTACAGGGAATTTTCTTTCTATTGTTTCTATAACCTTTTTTTCTTCTGTTACAGGGAATTTTTTTTCTATTGTTTCTATAATCTTTTTTTCTTCTGTTACAGGGAATTTTTTTTCTATTGTTTCTATAATCTTTTTT